>CAYMRB010000251.1:0-14805 GCA_964392615.1 uncultured Planctomycetia bacterium
GAGTCCGTCGATGCGAAACACGCCGTCGGCTGCGCTGTGCGTCGACGCGTCCGGATCGTCTATCGCTCGCGCCAGCACGCGGGCGAGCGCGAACGGGTCGGCGTGGACCGAGACCGGTCGGCACGCGGCGATCTCGACTCCGGCAGCCGGCGCATCGTCGGGAAAGCGGAGCGTGCCGTGCAAGGACGCGGCCGAGTCGAGCTCGACGATGATCTCGGTGTCGGAAGTGCTCGGCGAGACTCCCGCAACGGTCGCGGTCGCGTAGCCGTCGGCGCGCACGACGACGTCGCGCAGGCCGGAAGCGAGTTCGCCGACGTGGAACGTACCTGCGGCGTCGGTCAGCGACTCGGGCACCGTTCGAGGGACGGCCGTTGTCGACAGCGCGTCGCGGGCCGGGCGGACGACGACGCGCGCCTCGGAGACACCGCGGCCGTCTGCATCGACGACGCGGCCCGCGATCGCGAGGAGCGTCGGCGGCGGCGGTGCCGACGGCGTCGAGGGGGCCTCCGTGCCGGCGCCGTCTCGGCGCGGTGACGTGACCGTTTCGGGTGGCGGGGCCGGGCTGTCCGTCGCGTCGCCGCGTGATCGGTCGGTCGCCCCCTTCGACGCGCTGCGATTACCATCGTCGCGCCGCCCACCGAGGACGGCGAGGAGAACCGCCAGGGCGACGACAGCGAGTGCGCCGGTCAGAGCGAGTACCGATCGTGTCCTGGTCGTCATCGCGTCGTGTCCACCGCGCGGATACCGGATCGGACGCCGGCGCTATCGTACCGCCGAGCCGCCGGAGGTGCACGCGCCGCGGCCTCGAGGGCCGGTCCGTCAGCCGACTTCTGTCATGGCGCGTCGACTCGCGATGCGTTTTCGTGGGAGAATCTACATCGCGAGCAGAGTGGAGTCGCCAAGGAGAAGACATGCCCTCATTCGGAGCGTTGCAGATGAGCCGGACAGGACGGTTGCTGATGGTCGGAATCGCCGCGTGGTGTGTCGCCCTCTTGCCGACTCTCGGCGCGACTCCTGCATCTCCCGATGCGGATTGGGCCGCGATCCGCGTGCCCGGAATGTGGGAGTCGCAGTTGCCGTCGAAGGTCGGCAACTACGACGGTATGGCCTGGTATCGCTGCTTCGTCGAGGTGCCCGAGGCCTGGCGCGGCTTGCCGCTCGAGCTCGAGCTCGCCTCGATCGACGACGCCGACGAGACCTTCGTCAACGCGACGAAGGTCGGCGCCGGAGGCCAGCTGCCGCCGAGCTACAAGGGCGCGTCAGGAAAGCGACGCCTCTATCGCGTGGATCCGAAGCTCGTGCGCGCGGGCGGATACAATCTGATCGCCGTGCGCGTGTACGATCAGGGGGGCTCGGGTGGATTCGGGGGCGGCAACGTCTCGCTGCGTTGTCAGAGGGGCGAGCTGGACCTCTCGGGGACGTGGCAGTTCCGCACCGGCGACGATCTCGCCTGGGCGCAGTGGCCGGTCGATCCCGACAGCCAAGCCGCCGAGAAGCTGCTGGCGAACGTGCGCAGCGCGGGCGTCGTCCGTCGAGTCGAGGTCACGGGCCGCAAGAGTCCGCCGCCCGGCGACCTCGTTCTGTGGTATCGACGACCGGCACGGAAGTGGGTCGAGGCGCTGCCGGTCGGCAACGGCTCGCTCGGAGCCATGGTCTTCGGCGGCGTGCGACGGGAGCGGATCCAGCTGAACCTCGACACGCTCTGGGCCGGCGGGCCGCGTGACAATCAGAACCCGAAGGCGCTCGCCGCGCTGCCGAAGGTGCGCCAGCTGCTCTTCGAGGGAAAGAACCAGGAGGCGACACGGCTGGCCGGGCAGACGATGATGGGCGTTCCGCCGCGCGTCAAGTCGTACCAGACCCTCGGAGACCTGACGATCGAGCCGCTCGAGCCGGTCGCGATGGCGGAGGAGTACCAGCGGTGGCTCGACCTCCGCGACGGCACCGCGCGAACCCGCTTCCGAGCCGAGGGCGTGACTTACGAGCGAACGGTCTACTCGTGCCCGCAGCGTCAGCTTCTCTTCGTGTCGCTGTCCGCGAGAGACGCGCGCGGCGCACCGGCGAAGAAGATTTCGTTCCGCGCGACTCTCTCCCGGCCGGAGGCCGAGGTGCGCGTCGTCGCGCCGGATGCGCTGGTCCTGAGCGGAGCGTGCGATGGCGGGAAGGGCATGAAGTTCGCGGCGCGTCTGCGAGCGACCGGAACGGGCGAGATCTCGGCAGCGGAGCGCTCGATCGTGGTTCGAGACGTCGCCGACGTGACGCTCGCGCTCGCGGCCGCGACGTCGTACCGCCACGAGGATCCCCGGCAAGTGGCTGCGGATCGCGTCGGGGGAGAGATCGACACGCGTCCCGTCCCGGCCGCCGTCCACCGCCGTCTCATCGATCGCACGCAGCTCAGTCTCGCGGGACCCGATGCCGCGGCGGACGATGCTCTGGCGCGACTTCCCACCGACGAGCGTCTCGCGCGCGTTCGGGCCGGTGCCGATGACGCGCGGCTCGCGGCGCTCTACTTCCAGTTCGGCCGCTATCTGATGCTCGGCAGCTCGCGACCGGGTTGCTTGCCGGCGAACCTGCAGGGCATCTGGAGCGAGCACATGAACGCGCCGTGGAACGCGGACTTCCACACCAACATCAACGTGCAGATGAACTACTGGCCGGTCGAGGTCTGCAACCTCGCGGAGTGCCACGAGCCTCTGTTCGACCTGATGGACGGACTCGTCGAGCCCGGCGGCAAGACCGCGCGGATGCACTACGGCGCGAGAGGCTGGGTCGTCCATCACCTGACCGATCCGTTCGGCTTCACCGTCCCCGCCGACGGCGTCTGGGGCGTCTGGCCGATGGGCGGCGCGTGGCTCGCGCAGCACCCGTACGAGCACTATCTGTTCGGTCGCGACGTCGAGTTCCTGCGCCGGCGGGCCTACCCGCTGATGAAGGGTTCGGCGCGGTTCATCCTCGATTTCCTGGTCGAGGCGCCCGAGGGCACGCCGGTGGCCGGCAAGTTGGTGACGAATCCGTCGCACTCGCCGGAGAACTCGTTCCGCAAGGCCGACGGCACGCGGTCGATGTTCACCTACGCCGCGACGATGGACATCCAGATCATCCACGACCTGTTCACCAACTGCATCGAGGCGATCGACGCGATCTCGAAGGTGACGCCCGGCGAGTTCGACACGGCATTCCGCGCCGAGCTCGCATCGGCGCTGGAGCGATTGCCGCCGATGCAGGTCAGCCCGCGCACCGGCGCGCTGCAGGAGTGGGTCGAGGACTACGACGAGCCCGCCCCTCGGCATCGCCACGTGTCGCACATGTACGGACTGTACCCCGGGCGATTGATCACGCCGCGCGGCACGCCGGAGCTCGCCCGCGCGATTCGCAAGACGCTCGAGCGTCGCGGCGATGCCGCGACCGGTTGGAGCCGCGCCTGGAAGACGGCCGCCTGGGCGCGCCTCGAAGATGGCGATCACGCGTACAAGATCTTCAAGGGCCTCCTGGCGCAGGGCACGTACCCGAATCTGTTCGACGCGCACCCGCCGTTCCAGATCGACGGCAACTTCGGAGCCACGGCGGCGATCGCCGAGATGCTGCTGCAGAGTCACGCCGGTGAGATCGCGCTGTTGCCGGCACTGCCCGGTGTCTGGCCTGGCGGCAAGGTCGCGGGACTGCGTGCGCGCGGCGGCGTCGAGGTCGACATCGAATGGCAGGGCGGCAAGGCGACGAAGGTCGTTCTCAGAGCGAGCGTCGCCGGTCGTCACGCGATCCGGCCGCCGGCGGGGCAGCGGGTCACGGCGATCGTCGACGCGGCCGGGCAGCCGGTCGCACGGCCGAGCGCGGCGGGCGGCGCGATGCTGACCATGAAGCCCGGCGTGACCTATCGCTTGCGGCTGGAGTAAGCTCTCGCTGCCTCCGATTGCGTGCGGCGGATCCAACGTCTATAAGGACCCGGTGACTTTCTCGTTGGATTCGTCGCGTCGAGATCGACGCGGAGGCCGGGAGATCCGAATTGCGAGAGCTGGCGCGGTTCACCACCGATCCGGAGACCTGTCCGTATCTCGGCGATCGAGACGCGCGCATGGAGTACCTGCTCGTCGACGAGCTGACGGCGGCGGAGTACGCCGAGCGGCTCGCGGCGGGTTGGCGGCGCTTCGGGCACGCGATCTTCCGGCCGCGCTGCGGTTCCTGTCGCGAGTGCGTGCCGATTCGCGTGTCGGTGGACCGGTTCCGGCCATCGAAGGGGCAGCGTCGCGTGCTGCGGCGCAACGAGGACGTGCGCGTCGAGATCGGCGAGCCGATGATCGATGCGGAGCGCCTCGACCTGTACCGACGTCACCACGCCGAGCGCGAGGTGAGCCGCGGCTGGAAGCCGTCCGGGTTGGATGTCGAGGAGTACTTCGAGACGTTCGTGTTCAACAGCGTGCCGACACTCGAGTTCCGCTACCGCGTCGACGGCGCGTTGGCGGCCGTCGCGTACGTAGGCGAGGCGGCGGACGCGTTCAACTCGATTTACGGGTTCTACGACCCGGAGTACGGCCGGCGCGGGCTCGGCAACTTTGACGTTCTGACCGAGATCGGCGTCGCCCGGAGCCTCGGGAAGAAGTGGGTCTATCTGGGCTTCTTCGTCGCCGGCTGTCCGTCGATGGCCTACAAGGTCGACTTCCGGCCGTACGAGCTCCTGGTGGACGGCGATTGGCGCGCGGAAGGGCGGGAGCCGTCCGACTCCGGAGCCGACACGAGCGGCTGAGGGGGGCGTGCGTCAGCTCGCGGCCTCCGCATCGAGGCGCTCGCACGCGCTCTCGATCGTCTCCTCGAGCTGCTTCTGGAACTCGCGCCGATCGAGCCCTGGTGGGATCGGCGGCAGGAACTCGAGCACGATCGTTCCGGGCCGCTTCTGGAAAGACTTGCGTCCCCAGCAGAATCCGGAGTTCAGCGCGACCGGTTGAATGGTCACGTCGAGGCGGCTGTAGAGCGCCGCGACGCCGGGGTGGTACCGACCCCGAACGCCAGGCGCACTACGCGTACCTTCGGGGAAGATGATCACCTGACGGCTCTTCTCGAGCGCATCGTCGGATTGCTTGACCAGATCCTTGATCGCCGACGCTCCGGCGGCCCGGTGGATTCCGATGTGGCCCATGTGGCGCAGGCAGCGGCCGAAGAGGGGGATCTTCAGCAGCTCGGACTTGAGCACGTAGACCGGGTAATCCAGGAGCGGCAGGAACATGAACGTTTCCCACGCCGACTGGTGCTTGCTCGCGACGACGATCGGGCCCGAGGGCACGAGTTCGCGGCCGCGAATCTCGGTCTTCACGCCACAGATCCAGCGCAGCATGAAGTTCGACGCGCGCGCCCAATTGCGCCCGATGGCGCGAGCAGCCCGCGGCGGGAACGGCAGCGTCAGAACCGTCACGACGTTCAGGACGAATGTCAGGCCGTAGAACGCGACGTTGAAGATCAGGGATCGGAGGACGAGCATGGGGTCTCCGTGCCGGGGTGAGGCGGCAGACTACCGGACACGGCGACGGGGTTCAAGGCGCGCCACGCAGGGATCGCGCGCGCCTCGGGTTCCGCTCGCTATCTCTTCTTGATCGTCATCGACAGGCCCGCACCGTGCATGAGGAGGAAGCTCGTGTCGAGCTTCGGGTTCGTGGTGATCTCCTCGATGAACTTCGGGTCCGGATTCGGGTACACCATATTGTGCGCCATGATGATGCCTCCCGGCCGGATGAGCGGCATCAGCTTCTGGAGGTAGTCGATATAGCCGGCCTTGTCGGCATCGAGGAAGAGCACGTCGATCGGCTCCTTCAGCTCCTTGACCTTCTCGTGAGCGTTGCCGTGGACCGTCGTGATCAGGTCATCGACCCCGGCCTGCTTGAAGTGCTTGTTTGCAACCGCGAGCCGTTCTTCGCTGATGTCGTAGGTGATGAGCTTGCCGCCGGTGCCGCGAAGCGCCATCGCGAGCCACAGGCCCGAGTAGCCCGTCGACGTGCCGATCTCGACGACGACCTTGGCTCCTGCCGCCTCGGTGATCTGCCGCATCAGGCGCCCGTCGTCCGCCGACACGTTGCGGTACTGGAGCTTGCGGTCCGCCTTGATCGCGGTGAGGACGTCGTAGATCCTCTTCTCGGCGTCGTCCTTCGCGACGGGGGGCTTGCGAAGCTTGGCGTCCGGATCCTCGGCTCGCTGCGGGCGCCGCTGCGCGCTCGCCGGCGTCGTGGTTCGATCGATCGTGCTGATGAGAACGGCCGCGGCCACGATGCCCAGAACTGCTACGACTCGCACGCTCATGTCTTCCTCCTGTTGGTGTGTCGAGGGTGGGAGGTCGATTCTCGCCGGAGACCGGGCGTGAGTGCGAGCGTCGGTTCGCACCTTTTCTCGACCTGAGCGCCGGGACCCGACGACGATCGACCCGACGCTTAGACACTGCTCCGCGAGCTTTCCCTTTCGCAAACGCGACGGTGAGCCTTCCGAGCGCGAAGACGGCCCTCCTGCGACGCCACTCGCCCCTCTCGCGGGCGGACGGCTCCGGCCTCGGCAGCTCGCTGGCGGATTGACGCTCAGTGTCAATCCGCCAGCGAGCGCTCCAGCGTCTTCTTTACAGACCCCCTCTACCTTCGTGCCTTTGCGCGGTCTTAAAGTGCTTCTTAACAGCGTCTTATGGCTTTCGGTGATGCGTGGCGGCGCGTTTGCTCTTCGCTTTAGCGGCCTGTCTGTTTCCGTGCCCCTGATAGGAGGGCATCTCATGCGACTCTCGCGAACCTTGTGGTGCGGCTGCCTCGTCGCGGCTGCGCTCTGCGCCGGGCGTGTCCACGCCCAGAACGATGTGGGGATTGTCGACCAGAACCTGACGTGCGCCGTCCGGGGAAACGACGTCGACATCTCCTGGCAGATCGAGTTCATCCGCCCGATCGATGCGTGGCTCATCCTCCGCGATGGCGAGCTCCTCGCGCGGTTGCGCCCCGACGCTCGGCGTTATCAGGACACCGACGTCCCGGCGGGTGACCACTTCTACGAGCTCCACGCGGTCGACGGCGACTCGATCGGCCGCATGGGGCAGTGCTCCGTCGTCGTCGGCGACTTCGGAGTACGCTGCCGCGTCGAAGGTCTCGACGTCCACCTCGCGTGGGGGCCGATTCTGATCGACGTGGCGATCGACGCGTTCCTGATCCGCGAAAACGGCCGCGTCGTCGCGCGGGTCGGACCGAACGAGCGGTCCTACACCCGCACGGTCGGAGGGCCGGGGACCTACCGGTACGTCGTCACGGCCATCACGGGCGACGCTGAGTTCCGGATCGGCGCATGCACGGCCATCGTGCGCAATCCGGCGTTCAGCTGCACGGTCGATCCTCCGACTGTCCTGCTCGACTGGTCGGAGATGATTTTCCCGGCGATCCCGCTGCACTTCGAAGTCTTCTGGAATCACGAGCTCCTCGCGAGCATCAACGCGCCACGGTTCCGGCACGAGCCGGGGCCCGGGCGTCACCTGTATCAGGTCTGGGTCGTCTTCGACATGCGCCCGGACGATCCCGTCGATGTGGCGAACGGCGTCGAGGCGATCGGCGGCATCGTCGACGTCGGACCCGACGGCAGCGGTCGCGCCCTCATCGGGCAGTGCGAGGTCGTCATGCCCGGCAGTTCCGTGCCACCGCCCGAGGACCTGACGTGCCTCGACCTCGACGCTCCACCGGACCTGCGCATCGACGACACGAGCCTCCTCGGTCCGCACGACGTGCTGCTCGTCTGGCAGCGGCCGGTCGACTACGACCGGATCATCATCGCGCGCGGTTTCCAGTTCATCGCGGTGATCCCCGGCGATCAGTTCTGGTACATCGACCGCAACATCGGTCCCGGCACCTACACGTACCGCGTGATCGGCGTGCTGGACGGGCGTCTCAGCCGCCCGGCCGAGTGCACGGTCACCGTGCCACTTCCGGAGATCGAGCCGCCGCGCGAGCTCACGTGCCGCTACGTCGGCCCGACGGCCGACGAGGTCGAAGGGATCGATGATCCGGACGTGTTGCCGCGGCGCTACGTCCAGCTCGACTGGGTCAACGGTCAGGACTACGACGCGGTCATCGTCGCGGTCAACAACCAGTCGCTGATCCGCCTGCCGGGCGATGCGACAGGATACCGCCACATCAACCCGCCGGCGGGTCGCAACCACTACCGCGTCTTCGGCGTCGTCCGTCTGCGTCGCAGCGACGCCGCGGAGTGCACCGTCATCGTCCCGGTCGGCATCGTGCCGCCGGTCGAGAACCTGCAGTGCCGCGTGGTCTTCCCCGTGCCGGAGATCGAAGAGGCCGATCCGGACGATCCGGTCCTCGGCGGCGTGATCGACGAGGAGGTGCCGGGCGTCGTGCCGGTGCCACGCGTGATCATGACGTGGGACTTGCCGACATCGACGGGGAGCTTCGCGGTCTACGACGCGATCCTGATCCTGCGCAACAACCTGCTCATCGCGACGATTCCCGGCCATAGCCGCAGCTACGTCGATCACCCGCCGTTCGTGCAGGGCACGATCGTCTACAGCGTCATCGGGGTCGTCGGCAATCGCCGCAGCGTGCCTCGCAGGTGCGAGGTCGTGATCGAGCCGCCCTTCGTACCGCCGCCGCAAGAGTTCACCTGCGAGATCGATTCGCGGATTCTCCAGCCAGCGGACCTCGCGGATGAGCCGAACGTCGTCGGCGAGCTGGACGGCATCGTCGCGCCGTTCCCCGTCGTGCGCCTCAGCTGGGTCAATCCCGTGCGCTACGCGAGCTTGGTCCTCGCGCGCGGCGGCGATTGGGTTCGCGAGCTCCCGGGCGATGCGACGCGCGCGTTCGACGTCAATCCGCCGCCCGGCATCCACGTGTACGTGCTGTTCGGGATCACGCGGAACGGCGATCGCAGCCCAGCTGTGCGCTGCCGTGTCGAGATTCCGCACGGTGCCGTGCCCCCGGTCGAGGACTTGACGTGCGTCGCGGTGAGCCCGGCCGTGGACGGAACGGTCGCAGTGCTTACGTGGGTCAACCCGATCCGCTCGTACACGGCGATCACGATCGTCAAGGACGGCGACATGGTCATCGAGCTGTCCGGCAGCGCGATGCGCTGGGTCGACCGCGATCCGGCGCCCGGCGTCCACGTGTACGAGGTCATCGGCTGGATCGGCAACCGCCGCAGCCCCGGTCGCTTCTGCCGCGTGGTCATCGAAGGCCCGCCGCCGCGCGATCTGCTGTACTTCTCGAGCGGGCTATTCGATACGGACGCCGACGGCGTGCCGCGGCTGGTCGATCGACCCGGAACCGTGACCTGCTACGCCAGTCACGCGCGCCCGCTGCAGGGTTGGTCGTTCGGCGTGTGCTCGAACCCGAGCGTCCTCGTCCCCGAGGAGGCGACGATCGAGGGCACGACGACCGCGACCTTGAACGACGGCGCCGGACCGGAGTTCCTGTCGCTGGACCGCTACGACGAAGGCTTCACGATGGGCGTCATCATCGACCCGATGGACGCGACGAACACGCTGCCGCCGTCGAGCCGTGACAGCCTCGTGCGGCTCTTCTACTCGCCCGGCGAGGACGCGGAGCCCGGCGTGCGGTACTCGGTCGGGTACTGCGAGCGCGTCGGCGATCCTCCGGTCGCGGTGCTCTACGTGGTCAACGGGTTCGAGGTGCGCCCGCGTACCGCTCCGGGCTACGTGATGTTCTTCGGCTTCGATCCGCGCTTCGTCCGCGGCGACTACAACGGCAACCTCGAGGTCGAGATGGCCGACGGTATCGCCGAGCTGCGCTGGCTGTTCGGCAACGGCCGTCCTCCGGGGTGCGCCGACGCTGCCGACGTGAACATGAGCGGCGAGCTGAACATCGCGGACCCGATCTCGTTGTTCAACTTCCTGTACAGCGGCGGTCGCCCGCCGCCGCCGCCGTTCCCGGAGTGCGGCGTCCCGGAGGAGTACCTGCTCGGCTGCGAGAATCCTCCGTGTCCGTCGCCGGTTCCGTGATTCCGTGATTCCGTGAGCGGCTGGACACGCGTCGCAAGGTCATGCGGCGGGTGGACGGAATCGAGCCGCAAGCTCCGCTTCGCGGGCCTGTCCGCCTTCCTTCGGGGGGGCGGGCTGGCCCCTTTTCATGCGCGGTGCCGACGCGCAGCTCGTCGGGCGATCAGAAGAACCGCGCGATGTCGTGGTACGTGACGAACACGGCCAGCGTGATGATCAACAGGAACGCGACCGTCGTGACGCGCTCCTGGATACGGATGCTGACCGGCGATCCCTTGGCCTTCTCGATCGCCAGGAACAGCAGGTGGCCGCCGTCGAGGATCGGGAACGGCATCAGGTTCAGGAGGCCGAGGTTGACGCTGATGATCGCCATCCAGTAGAGCAGCCTCGTCCAACCGAGCTCGGCGACGCGATAGAGCAGGTGGGTGATGCCGACCGGACCCGCGAGGTTCTTCGGCGACACGTCGCGGCGAATGAGGCTGCGCAGCGTCGTGAAGACCTGCTTGCCGACGAACACGCTCCGCTCGAGGCCGAGGACGAACGAGTCGAGCACACCGCTCTGCACCAACCGTTTGCGGCCGTCGATCGGCAGCTCGATCGTCTTGGGCGGCGTGTACGAGACGACGACCTCGCTCTGGTGGAGCTCGCCCGCGGCATCGAGCCACTCGACCGCGACCTTGTCGCCGGGCTTGCGCGACGTGACGTGCTCGCGGAATTCTTCCCACCCGTAGACCGGTTCGGAGTTCAGCTTCACCACGCGCGAGCCGACCTCCATGCCGGCCTTGCCGGCCGGCCCAGCGGGATCGATGCTCTGCAGCGGAGGGAAGGAGCGCCAGCGGACACCGTCGCCGGCTTGCAGGGCGTCACGCGGCACATCGAGCTCGGTGGGGCTTGCGGCCAGGCCCTTCCCGTCCGGCGCGGGGTGCAGCACCACGACTTTCACGGAGGCGCCGCCTTTCTCCCCGCCGAGCGTCGTCACGAGGTCGTCCTCGCCATAGACGGGGACGCCGGCGACATCGCGCAGCACGTCTCCCAGCTTCAGGCCCGCCTTCTCGAGCGGGGATCCTGCCGTGATTTCGCCGACGACGAGCGGACGATACGCCCAGTCGATCTCGCGACGCAGCAGCCAGCCGAGAAGACGGTGGCGAGCGACCTCGACGTCGCGGTCACCGCCCTCTCGGCCGCGCACCGCGAGGCGGAGCGTGTCGGTCGTGAAGCGGCGCGCGAGATCCGACCACGACATACACGCGACAGTCTCGTCGTTGACGCGCAGGATCTCGTCATGCTGTTGGAGCACGTCCGCAGCGTCGGAGCCGGGAGCCAAGTGTCGCGCGATCGTCCCCGTGCCTGCGAGGACGCGGAATTGCGCCCGTGGCTTCGCGTCGGGGTCCGGGCCGGAAGAAGCGAGATCGATCCACAATTCCTCCTCCTGCGAGGAGGACGCGTCACTCCGCGCGACTTGTAGCCGGAACGGCTCCGTCGGGTGGAGGGCGACGTAGGCGTTCAGGGCGGAGACCAGAAGTGTCGGCGTCAGCTCCGGTAGCTCGTAGCCGCCGAGAGATGCGCCGACGACGCGATCTCCCGTGCGCAGGCCCGCCGCAGCCGCTGCAGAGTCCGGAGGTACGTCCTCGAGGACGGGATCCCACGAGCCCTGCCTCCCGAGGCCGATCGTGCTGAAGCCCATCGCGGCGTTGTACTCGGGCTGGACCTTGAACTCGAGCGGCTCGGCGACACCCTCGCGCTCCACCCTGAAGTGGAGCGTCGAGTCGGCGCCGCCCAGGGCGCCCTCGACCATGATCTCGTTCAGGTCGACGACCGAGTCGCCGTTGAGCTCGATCACGTGGTCGTCGGGCCGCAGGCCTGCTTTCCAGACCGGCGTTCCGGGCGTGATCGGTCCGAGGACCGGAGCGGTGAACTCCACGCCGAACGTGAACGCGATCATGAAGAACACGAACGCGGACAGGAAGTTCATCAGCGCGCCGGCTGCGAACACGAGAGCGCGCGCGCCGATCGACTGCGCCAGCAGCTCGTCGGGCTTCGGGTCCTTGCCGTCTTCGGGGATCATCTCGCCCGCGAGCTTCACGTAGCCGCCGAACGGCACCATGCCGATCACGTACTCGGTCTCACCCCACTGCTTCGAGAAGAAGCGTAGGTTGCGGCCGCGGATCGGGGGGTCGAAGCCGAGCGCGAAACGCTCGACGCGCACGCCGACCTTCTTGGCCGCGAGGAAGTGCCCGGCTTCGTGGATGAAGATGATCAAGCCGATGGCGAGGATGCCGACTGCGATGTACAGAGCGATCATGAGGGATTACCGGAGGACCTAGCGTTCGACGACGCGTTAATGGAGCGCGTCGTCCATTCCTTCTTCGCCCGCGGGGAGCCCCGAGCTTGTGACAGAGTTCGCGCCGCTCGCGATGATTCGCCGCGCTTCGGCACGAGCCCACTCGTCCGCCTCGAAGAGCTCGGACATGCCGGGCTGACTGACCGGTGAGTGCCGCCCGAGGCACTCCTCGACCGTGTCGACGATCGACAGAAACGAGATATGGCCGTCGAGGAACGCCTCCCGAGCGATCTCGTTGGAGGCGTTGAGCACCGTCGGCGCGGTCCCGCCGCGCTCCAGGACCTCGTACGCGAGACGCAGGGCCGGAAACCGCACCCTGTCCAGCTCTTCGAACGTCAACGCGCCGATGGTGGCGAGATCGACTCGCTCGACCGGCAGCGGACGGCGGTCCGGAAACGTCAGCGCGTACTGGATCGGGACCTTCATGTCCGGCGGGCCGAGCTGACAGATCGTCGAGCCGTCCCGGTACTCGACGAGCGAGTGGATGATGGATTGCGGGTGGATGACCACGTCGATCTGCTCGGGTGCCATGTCGAACAGCCAGCGCGCCTCGATGACTTCGAGCGCCTTGTTCATCAAGGTCGCCGAATCGATCGTGATTTTCGCGCCCATGTCCCAATTCGGGTGCTTGAGCGCCTGTTTTACCGTGACCGCTCGCAGGTCCTCCGCGCTGCTCGTGCGGAACGGGCCGCCGGAGGCTGTCAGGATCAGCCTGCTGACTTCGTTTCGTTCGCCGCTGCGCAGCGACTGGAAGATCGCGTTGTGCTCGCTGTCGACCGGCAGGATGGCGCGTCCGCGCTCCGCGGCGTGCTCCATCAGGAGCGCGCCCGACATCACGAGCGACTCCTTGTTCGCGAGGGCGAGGTCCTTGCCGCTCTCGAGCGCGGCGAGGTTGGCCTCGAGGCCGGCAGCGCCCGAGACCGCGGCGACGAGGATCTCGCCGTCGACGTCGCGCGCCATCTCCACGAGCCCTCGGGGGCCGGCGTAGACGCGAGGCGCCTCGAACGGCTCCTTCGCTAGGGCCGCGGTGAGCTGCTCGCACGCGTCGAAGTCGCTCAGGCCGACGGCCTCCGGGCGGTGGACGCGGATCTGATCGAGCAACTTCGCCCAGTTCGATCCGGCTGCCAGTGCGACGAGCTGGAGCTCGTCGTGGAGATTCCGGACGACCTGGTCGGTGCTCGTGCCGATCGAGCCGGTCGAGCCGAACAGGAGAACCCGCTTTTGAGGCATATCGGGCGCGCCGAGGCTATCTTGCTGCAAACCGCTGGAAGACCGTAATCCGGCGCAGGATAGCCGTGCCCCCGAGCATTTGCCAGAAAGAACGGTGACGTCGCGACACGCCAGGACTACCATGGCACGCCGTAGAAAAGGGGCTCCGTCGCGCCGGATTGCCCTGTCCAAGGGGCTGATCGCGCGGAACAGGTCCCCAGGTGGCTACAGGAGGTCGACAGACGCGTGTATCGGGAGATCTACAACTTCTTCGGGTACGTCCCGATTCACGGTTACGGGCTGGCGATCGTCGTGGGCTTCCTCCTGGCGATCTGGGTCGCCTCACGAGAGGCCCGGCGTCGAGGGTTGCCGCCCGTCATGTACGATTTCGGCATGGTGATGCTGCTGAGCGGCATCTTCGGCGGTCGGCTGTTCTACTACCTGCAATTCTATGACGAGCAGTTCGCAGGCCAGTCGATTCTCGAGTTCCTCAAGATATGGAAGGGCGGGCTCGTCTTCTACGGCGGCGCGATTGGCGGGTTCGTCGGTGGCATCATCTATCTCGGGTGGAAGAAGCTGCCGTGGCCCGACGTCCTGGACGTCGCGAGCATCGGAGTCCCGATCGGCATGGCCTTTGGCCGAATCGGCTGCTTCCTGAACGGCTGCTGCTTCGGACGCCGGTGTTCGCCCGATTTTCCGCTCGGAGTCGAGTTTCCGGTCGGCGAGGGCGAATCGCCTGCCTACGACCACCACCTGCGGGAAGGGTGGCTGGAGGCGGGGGATGCGGCCATCCCCGTGCACCCGGTGCAGCTGTACCAGGGGACGCACGACATCGCGTTGTTCTTCCTTCTGTGGTGGTACGTCGGCTCGGGACGCGCGCCGCGTGGCGCCGGTATGCCCGCGCTGTGGTTTCTCTACGCGATCGGTCGCTTTTTCATCGAGGCGCTACGCGGCGACCACACGGTGACCTTCACCGGATTGACGACCTCTCAGAACGTCTCAATCCCCGCAGCAGTGGTCTTTGGGGGCCTTTTGGTGTTCGCCTATTGGCGCGCATATCGGCTCCGAAACGGCGGTCTCGAAAAAAGCGGAATTGCGTGTTGACTGCGGCGCCGAAATCTCTAAGATCCTGCTCTTCCCCGGTGGGGGTCACACGGCACTAAGCCTTCACGGCAGTGTCCTCACCGCCTGCTCCGACGAGGGGTGGCGGGGCTCCAACCGGCCCGTTCTTTGAAAATCTGGGTTCCTGCGAGGATCGATTGTGAGACCCCTCGTCGCCGCCGTGCGCTTGCGT
>CAYMRB010000252.1:0-14741 GCA_964392615.1 uncultured Planctomycetia bacterium
CCACAGCGGCGCGCGCCGGAATACTGCGTCGGCTTCCTCGGCGGTGAAGAAGTGGTCGCACCGTGGGACGACGACGACGCGTTTCCTCGCTGCCCGTGCGGCGATCTCGCTGAACAGCTCGCCAGCGTCGCTCGTCACGACCTCGTCGTTCTCCCCGACTACGATGTCCACCGCTCCTTCGAACAGCGACAGCTCCTCGGTAATCCGCCGTCCTCCAGCGTCTCCAGAAGGTGCGACGAGGAGCAGCTTCTTCGCGCGGCAGCGTCGCGCCGAGACCGCGACCGCACTCGCACCCGCCGAGTAGCCCATCATGTAGAGAGGAGGGTCGGCCCGCCCGCAGAGCTCGCCCGCATGACACAAGGCATACTCGGCGACAGCCTCGAGGTCGTTGACGACCTGCTGCTCGTAGCGGAAGTAGCGGCGGTGGCGATTGGCCATTCGAACGACCGCGCCAACGTTCGCCTGCAGCGCTGCGGCGATCGCCCGGTATCGAGTCGGGTGAGCGTTGTTGAGCTCCGGATTCTCACCTTCCGTACTGGCTCCGAACCCCGGCGCAATCAGGATCAGCGCGCCAGCAGCGCTGGGAGAGCTTACCGCTTCGATAGAGATCGTCTCGCCCCGATCTGGCAGCAAGCACTCGGTAGGGCTCACCCTACCAGAGATCGTCAGCGCTCGATGATCCATTGCACGCAGCGCTCGAGAAACAGCTCCCGGGTGGCGGCGTCACGCGGACTCCTCGAGGCGCGGACGCATCGAGCCGTTCGCCCCAGAAACGCAGAAACCGCCTCTCCCCCATATCCTGAAATCTCGGCCTGCGGAGACAGCCGCAGGCCGAGATTTCAGGATCAGCCCTCGCGAATATTCGTCTTCAGCCGCCCCTCGTCCAGCCCGTCGAGGAGGAAGCCGTTGTCGTGGATGTGCTGCCAGTCCGACAGCAGGCTGCTCTTGCCCGTCGCGGTCGGCTCATGGCTGTACGCCGAGCCCTCGCGAATGACCACCGGCGTCTTCGCGTCCGCCGCGCAGCCGAACGCGTGCAGGTGCTTGCGGTGCATGACGAACTTCGGATCGCCGGGGCGCAGCGTGCGGAACTCGGTGAGCATGTCGTACGTGTGCTCGCGCCCCTTCGGCAGGACGATGGTGTCCGGGCGCTTCTCGCCCTTCGGCATCGGCTGGCTGTAGATCAGGCCTTCCTTCTTCACATCGAGCTTGGGGATGTCGATGATCTCCGGCGCGTAGTAGAGCTGCATCTCGCCGAGCACGATCTCGTAGAACTCGGTCTTGCGCCAGTGGATGTGCGGGCTGCAGAACTTGCCGGGATGGACGATCATCAGCTTGTCGCACAGACCGCCGTACTGCATCCAGTCGATGCCGCCCTCGCCGTCCGGAAGCCCCTCGATGGCCGGCTCGTTGAGCGCCTGGAAGATCGCGAAGACCTCGTAGGCCTCACCGGACCACATGCCGCCGACGAACGCCTCGTACTGGTCCTCTCCGAAGATCAGCCCGGTGTTGTCGTTGATCATGTCGTCCTGGACCGGATACCCGCACGCGATCGCCAACGCGGCGCACTCCTTGATCCAGGAATCGTACTCCTTGCGCGTGACCCAAGTCCTCGTCGCCATCGTCTACGTTCCTTTCGTTCTCAACCGACTTCGATACGCTTGTACTTCTTCTTGCCCACCCGCAGGAGGAGGGCTTCCTCTTCGAGATCGTCGACCGTGAAGACGCGATCCTCGGCGACCTTGTCGCCGCGCAGATAGAGCCCCCCCTGACGCGCGAGCCGCCGCGCCGCCCCCTTCGAGTCGCACAGTCCGCAATCGTTGAACAACTGCAGAGCCGGCACGCCCGTCTCGAGCGTGCCGCGCGCGAGCGACCAGGTCGGGACCGAATCCCCCTCACCGCCACCACCTCCGAACAACGCCTTCGCGGCCTCGCGAGCCTTCTCGGCTTCCTCGCGCCCGTGATTCAAGGCGGTCGCCTCGAACGCGAGCCGCTCCTTGGCAACGCGAATCTCGGCTCCCTCGAGACGCTCGAGCGACTCGACTTCCTCGCGCTCGAGCAGCGTGAAGAGCCGCAGGAACCGACCGACGTCCGCGTCCTCGGTATTGATCCAGTACTGGTAGTAGTCGTACGGCGACGTGCGCTCGGCGTCGAGCCAGACCGCGCCCTGCTCGGTCTTGCCCATCTTCTTGCCACTCGCCGTCGTGATGAGCGGCGTCGTGATGCCGAAGACCTGCGCGCCTTCGACACGCCGCGTCAGGTCGATGCCGGCGAGGATATTGCCCCACTGGTCGCTGCCGCCGATCTGCACACGACAGCCGTGGCGCTGACACAGGACAAGGAAGTCGTACGCCTGCAGCAAGCTGTAGTTGAACTCGAGAAACGACAGCCCGCTCTCCGACTCCAACCGCAGCTTGACGCTTTCAGCGGTCAACATGCGGTTGATGCTGAAGTGGCGGCCGATCTCGCGCAGGAACTCGATGTAGTTGAGCGTCAGCAGCCAATCGCCGTTGTCGACGACGATGCCACGCTTCGAGTCCGACGACGACTCGGCTCCCGACGGATCGAGATCGAGATAGCGCCCGAGCTGACCGCGCAGACCCGCGAGGTTCTCGCGGACCTGCTCCTCGGACAGCACCTTGCGCAACTCGGTCTTGCCGCTCGGATCGCCGACACGCCCCGTGCCGCCGCCGACAAGCGCGATCGGACGGTGGCCCGAACGCTGCACGTGAGCGAGCGCCATGATCTGAACGAGGCTGCCGACGTGCAAGCTGCTCGCCGACGGATCGAAGCCGATGTAGGCCGGAATCGGTCGCCCCTCGGCCTCCGCCGCCGTGAAGAGCTCGTCGAGGGCCGCGTCGTCGGTCGTCTGCTCGATGAATCCCCGCCAGCGCAGGGTGTCCAGTATCTCGCTCACTCGTCTCTCGCCTGAGTTTTGCTCTGCCAGCGCTCGAGGACGCGGCGAACCGCGTCACACGCCAGGACCGCGGCATGGTGCTTCTCGGCGGAGAGCCCGCCGAGCGCCGCGTCGATGGTCGGACTGTCGATGCACGCGAGCTCGTCGCGCGACTTGTGCATCACGAGCTCGGTCAACACGGAGCCGGCGGCGATCGCCGCCGGACAGCCGGAAACCTGAAACCGCGCATCCTCCACCGCGCCGTCAGCGCCGCGCCTCACGAAGAGCCGCAGCACGTCACCGCAGACCGGGTTGTCGACCTCGACGCGCAAGTCCGCGTCGTCGAGCACGCCGACGTTGCGAGGCGCGCGGAAATGCTCGTCGAGGACCGTCAAAGAAGCGACTCGATCTTCGCCTTGTACGAGCTCTTGGGATGCAGGCCGACCTGCTCGTCGACCTTCTCGCCGCCCTTGAAGTACAGGACGGTCGGCACGGACATGATGCCGAACTTCGCGGCCGTGTCCTGGGACGCGTCGATGTCGACCTTGCCGACCTTGGCCTTGCCCTCGTACTCGGCGGCCAGCTCCTCGACGATCGGGTTGAGCTGCTTGCAGGGCCCACACCAGGTGGCGCTGAAATCGACGACGACGGGAAGATCGGAGTCGAGGACCTCCGCCTGGAAGTTGCTATCGGTGAATTCGAGAGCCAACGCGGTCTCCTTTCTGATCCGCCCGGCCGATCGCTCGATGCGACAGCGAGACGGTGCGGTCTACGGTAGAATCAGCCTCCCGATCGCTACTCGGAACGTGTCGATACGCCCCCCGACCGGGCCAACGAAGCCCGGATTATAGCAACTTCCGACGCCTCCGGCAGCCTCCGCCCCGAGGATCCGGGCCGCACACGGGGCGGCTGGTCGGCGCGGATCGAAGTGGGCCGCCGGCCGCCCAAAACTGATACAGCTCGGTCAAGATCGCCGCGGCAGACGCCGAGACAGGAGTACGGGGCGGCCATACGCCTCGCTACCGATTGCCCGCGCAAGAGCTGAGTGCCGTATGACCTGCTTCGAGATCGAGCCGATCGAGACCCATCGCGGCGTCCCGATCGTCGCGTGCCGCTACGCGCAGCCGACGCTCCTGTCGCAGGAGACCCACGCTGCGGAGGCACAAGCGCTCCTCGACCTGCCCCACGAGCGGTTCGCCGTCATCATCAACTTCGCGAACCTCTCCTGCTGCGTCGACTACGGGCCGGAGGAGATGGGCGCGCTGCTGCACTCCGAGCTGTACCGTGACCTCCGCACCCGGTCCGTCGCCTGCGTGCGCTACGGCACCGGCTCGTTGACGTCGATGGTGCAGCTGATGAGCGCGCAGGCTCTCCTGGCGGATCGCGGCAGCAACTTCGCTCCGAATCGCGAGCTCGCGCTAAAGCTCGTACGGCGCGCGATCGAGATGTGCCCGCGCGAGGAAGTCGGCGCCTGACGACTCGGGAGCCAGGCCAGATCCGACGAGCGCGGCCGATTTCGGGCACTCTCGGACGCGTCGAGACGTTGAATGCTCGATCGCCCCGGCGGAATCGCCGTGACGCACGGCCGCGCGCAGGTCCGCGCACCGTCGCAGCGCCCCGCCCGCGAGATCGCACCGTGCCAGGGGCGCATCCACCGTCCGATATGCATGAGCATTTCTGAAATTCGGCACTTAGAATGGGCGGCTTTCCCGCCCCCGATGAGTTCCCGAACGGCCCCCTGAGGAGTCTGTTGGCGATGTACTGCCGCCCTGGATTCGTCCTCTCCGCATTCGTCGCGATCGCCGCATTCGCGACGGCCAGTGACTCGGCGCTCCGCGCCCAGGACAAGACCGCGCACGTCACGTGGAAGCTGCGCGTCGAGCCGGCGAAGCTCGCGCCGGGGGGCGAAGGCGAGATCGTCATCGCGTACGAGCTCGCGACGGGCTGGCACCTGTACGCGCCGGATCACGTCGGCACCGGCATCCCGACGAAGATCGGTCTCGACTCGAAGCTGGCCGAGCTCGCCGGCAAGCCGACGTTCCCGAAACCGAAGATCAAGCCGTTCCCGCTGCTCGACGAGATCCACCACCTGCTCGAGGACAAGGGCGAGCTGCGTCAGAAGTTTCGACTCGGCAAGGACGCGCCTGCCGGACCGCTCGAGCTCGAGGTCCTCCTGAGCTGGATGACCTGCGATGACCGGGGCTGCGACCCGCCCGCGCTGGATCGCCCGCACGCCGTGAGCGTGACGGTGGCCACGGCCGGAGAGGAAATACCCGCGAAGGGCCCGCAGACTGCCGACGATCCGAAGACGACAGACGATCCGAAGACGACAGACGATCCGAAGACGACAGACGACGGCACGACGCCGGACAGCGGCACGGGGCTTCCCGGCCTGCCCGGAATCGGCGTCGGACCGGACCTCGGGCTCGGCGGGGCCTCCGACGACGCGCACGCGAAGTTCACGCTCGCGGCGATCGAGCCCGGGACGGTCGATCGAGGGCGCGACGCGGTCGCCGTCATCGATTACACGATCGACGCGGGCTGGTATACGTACGCGCCGAGCCACGACGCGACCGGCGAGGAGCTGGGGGTCATCGTCGATGGCGCGGAGATCGAGCTCGGCGCGCTCGCGTCGCCGGAGCCGAAGCTGAAGGAGTGGCCGAAACTCGGCGAGACCCACCGCATCCTGAAGGGCTCGGGCAAGCTGCGCCAGACGTTCCGCGTCTCGGCGGATGCGAAGCCGGGCGCGCTCGAGTTCACCGCGACCGTCCTGTTCCAGGTCTGCAGCGACAAGGGAGTCTGCTTGCCGCCCTCGACAGCCGAGGTGCCGGTGCAGCTGACGGTGTCGGAGGCCGAGCCGTTCGTCGCGGACCCGTCGCCGCCGGTGCCGGGCTCGGCGCCCGCCGTGCCGCCAAACTCCGCGCCGCCAGGCGGCGGTGAGGTCAAGACGGTCAGCACTGCGACGGGCGGTCAAGACCTGGCGGACATCGGACTCGGAGCGTTCCTGCTGATGATGGTCGGCGGCGGGCTCATCGCGCTGATCATGCCGTGCACCTATCCGATGATCCCGCTGACGATCTCGGTCTTCACGAAGCAGGCCGAGGCGCGCAACGGCAAGGTCCTGCCGATCGCGCTCTTCTACGGCGCGGGGATCGTCGCGGTCTTCGTCGTCGTCGGGGTACTGATCGGCGAGCCGATCATCCGGTTCGCGCAGGATTGGCCGCTGAACCTGCTGTTCGCGATCGCGTTCGTCCTGTTCGCGCTGAGCTTCTTCGATCTGTTCCAGATCCGCCTCCCCGGCTGGGTCAACAACCTCGCCGGGAAGGCCGGCCAGACCGGTGGCTACCTCGGCGTGTTCCTGCTCGGAGCGACGCTCGTCATCACGTCGTTCACGTGCACGGCGCCGGTCGTCGGTACGCTGCTCGCGCTCGGGGCGCGCGGCGCGGCGGAGGCGGAGGGATCGCAGGGTCGGCTCGTCCTCGGCATGGCGGTCTTCGGCGCGACGCTGGCGGCGCCGTTCGTCCTGCTGGCGCTCTTCCCAGCGCGAGTGCGGTCGCTGCCGCGCTCCGGCGAGTGGATGCACACGGTCAAGGTGTTCCTCGGCTTCCTCGAGCTCGCCGCGGCGCTGAAGTTCCTGTCGAACGCCGATCTGGCCTACAACGCGGAGCACGTCCTGTCGCGCGAGTTCTGCCTGCTGTCGTGGGCCGTGATCCTCGGCGTCGCCGCGGTCTACCTGTTCGGCATGTTCCGCCTGCGCGGCGAGCCGAACGAGGGCGTCGGCGCCATTCGCCTGCTGTCTGGCATGGGGATGCTTCTCCTGGCGGTTTACTTCTACCAGGGCTCGCTCGGCTACCGGCTCGACCCGACCAGCGACGCGCTCGCGCCACCGCCGCGAAAGAACCAGCAGCTAATCGACGTGACCGCGGCGGTCAAGGGCGGGAACGGCGACGAGAAGGGGGCGGAAGCGAAGAAGGGCTGGATGATCGTCGCCGACGATCTCGACGGCGGCCTCGAGGCGGCGAAGGCGGCGAACAAGCTCGCGTTGATCAACTTCACCGGGAAGACATGAGTGAACTGCCGCCAGATGGAGGTCTCCATCTTCCCGCGCCTCGCCGAGCAGCTCGATCGCTTCGTCGAACTCCGCCTGCACACGGATGTGCCCGGCCAAAAGGAGCGCAATCAGCGCTTCATCGAGTACCAGCTCGAGCTGACGGGCGTCCGCACTCAGCCGATCTACGTCATCGTCGACCCGGAGCATCCGGACAAGCCGCTCGGCCGCTTCGACGGGGCTCTCCCGACGGGCGCCAGCTCGAAGCCGTTCGAGGATTTTCTGACCGCGAAGTACCCCCAGCCGGCGGGCTAGAGCGCGGCGCCGCGCGGCGCGGCTTGTCAACATGGCCGCGGCGGCCTAAAATCGGTTCCAGCTGCGCTGCCCGTGCGTCGCGGGGTCTTCTCACGAGCGGCCATGGAGAATCTCTGTACCGTGCGTCTTCGAACGGATCAGCGGGCGGCCCGGCCCGTCACGCGGCAGGCGGCCCGGCATCCCCGGCCGCGGCGTGGATGGTCCGCACTCTTCGTCAGCTGGATGTTCGCCATCGCGACGGCGTTTCCGTGCGCCGCGGACGTGGTCGCGCAGGAGCCGTCGGCGCCTCCCGGCCTCGTGCGCTGCCCGACCTGCGACAACGAGGGACGCGTCGTTTGCCCGCGCTGCGAGGGCAAGAAGAAGCTCGAGAAGGACTGCCCGCGCTGCGATGGAAGCGGCGAACGCGTCTGCACGCAGTGCTCGAAGTACTCCACCGGGGACGGCGTGATCCCGTGCGGTTACTGCGGCGGCAAGGGCTCGATCGGCACGACGCGCCCGAAGAAGTGCCCCGAGTGCGGCGGACCTGGCACGAAGGAGTGCCCGACCTGCGATGGAGACGGCACGCTCAAGTGCCCGAAGAAGGTCTACGACACGATCTGCCCGCGCTGCCGCTTCGCTGGCAAGGTGTCGTGCCCGACGTGCGACGGGAAGAAGTGGATCACGCCGGAGGCACTCGCCGCGCTGCGCAAGGAACGCGAGAAGCCTAACGGCTCGAAGAATGGCGGCAGCGCGCGAGCCGACAAGCGCGATCTCGACACGCCGAACGTGAAGTCGGGCCACCCCCCCAAGCCGCAGGCCGAAGACCTGACGGCGCCGGCCCTCGAAAAACGACTGCGGACGCTGAGCGCGCTTCGCGACGCCGGCCGCAGTGTCGATCCGAGCGATGTCCGCCGGCGTAGCGATCAGCACCTGCGGGCGACGAAGGACCTCGCCACCCGCCTGACAGAGACGGGAATCGAGGACCCGGCGCTACAGAACGGGATCGCCGATGTCCAGGCGCGCACCCGCGTCCTGCGCACGCGCCTGCAGGAGATCGGTGCGACCGTGCTCGAGTACGAGAAGGCCTACCTGCGCTGTGAACGGCGCTGGGTCGACCGACCGCCGAACGTCCCTGGCGCTCAGCGCCGCTATCGCCAATGGCAGGAAGAGATGGACACCTCGCTCCGCCTGTGCGAGGCGCGCGCGAACGAGCTTCGAGACAACGATCCGGTCGCGCTGGGAGAGGCTGTCGCGAAACTCGATAGGGAGGTCATCACGCTGACCGCGGTGGCCGACGAGAAGATCGCGGTGGTCGAAGCCGCGCGCGCCGAAGCAGCCCGCAAGGCCGCGGAGGAAGCGGCCCGCAAGGCCGCGGAGGAAGCAGCCCGCAAGGCCGCCGCCGGCACGAAAGCGACCGGTGACGCGGACGCAAGCCCCGACGCCGCGACCGTCCCACCGAGCGCCGCCACTCCCGCCCCGGCGGCGGACACCGCCGAGGCACCCCGGAGCGACGCCGAAATCAGCGGAGGCTCCGGCCTCGTCTGGGGAGCGATCCTCGGCCTCGCTGCCGTGCTCGCCATCGGCGTGATCCTCGTCGTCTACGAGCGCAAGACGCGTACGGGGCGGCTCGACTTCGAGGACTGACGAGCGCGAGCTCCCGGAGCGATGAGAAAAGGGCGTGAGACGCACCTCGTGTGCACCTCACGCCCTTGTCCATCAGGCTCGGCTGAAACGCGCGCCGCGATCAGTGCCGATCGCCGCCGCCTCCGCCACCTCGGTGACCGCCGCGTCCGCGTCCGCGTCCGCCTCGGCCACCGCCGCGGCCACCGCCTCGGCCACCGCCGCGGCCACCGCCGCGGTCACGGCGCGGGGGACGATCGTCGCCGCCGCCCTCACCGTCGCCGCCCTCGGAGTCGTCGCCGCCTTCCGCGGCCTTCTTCGACAGGCGAATGCGTCCCTGGTTGTCCGTGCCGAGACACTTGACCGGGATGATGTCGCCGATCGACACGACGTCGGCCACGCTCTCGACGTACCCGCTCGCGAGCTCGCTGACGTGCACCAGGCCTTCCTGGCCGGGCAGCACCTCGACGAAGCAGCCGAAGTCCTTGATCGAGACGACCTTGCCGTCGTAGACACGGCCGGCCTGGATCTCCTCGGTGATGGCGCCGATCTTCGCCTCGGCCTCCTGGGCGCCCGCGACGTCAGAGCCCCAGATCATCACCGTGCCGTCGTCCTCGATCTCGATCGTCGTCCGCGTCTCCTCCTGGATCTTCTTGATCATCTTGCCGCCGGGGCCGATGACCAGGCCGATCTTTTCGGGGTCGATGACGATGCGGATGATCTTCGGCGCGAACGGCGAGATCTCCTCACGCGGCCGCTCGAGCGTCTTCAGCATCTCCTTGAGGATGTGAATCCGGCCTTCACGGGCCTGCTCGAGCGCCTGCGTCATGACGTCGGCGCTGATGCCGGTGATCTTGATGTCCATCTGCAGCGCGGTGATACCGAACTGCGTCCCGGCGACCTTGAAGTCCATGTCGCCGTTGTGATCCTCGCTGCCGAGGATGTCGCTGAGGATCGCGACGTTGTCACCGTCCTTGACGAGTCCCATCGCGATGCCGGCAACCGGCTGGCGGATCTTCACGCCGGCGTCCATCAACGCGAGCGTGCCGCCGCAGACCGACGCCATCGACGACGAGCCGTTCGACTCGGTGATGTCCGACACGACGCGCACGGTGTACGGGAAGACCTCATCGCCGGGCATGACCGCGGCGAGCGCGCGCTGAGCGAGCGCGCCGTGACCGATCTCGCGGCGCTTCGGGCCGCGGTTCGGCCAGGCCTCGCCGACGCAGTACGAGGGGAAGTTGTAGTGGAGCATGAACTTCTCCTTGTACTCCTCCCCGAGGCCATCGACGATCTGCTGGTCGCCGCCGGTGCCGAGCGTGACGGACACGAGCGACTGGGTCTCGCCGCGCGTGAACAACGCGGAGCCGTGCACCTGTCGGGGCAGGATCTCCACCTCGCTCGCGATGCCGCGAATGTCGGTGTGCGACCGACCGTCGGTGCGCGTGCCGCCGAGGATCATCTCGCGCTCCGCCTTCTCGGACAGGCCGCCGAGGAGCTTCTTCACGAGCTTGCGGTCCGGCAGGCTCGGGTCCGGCTCCTCGCCCTCCTCGGGCTCGGGGCTGACCTCGTCCAGCGCGGCGACGATCACTTCCTTGACCGCGTTCTTGCGGGCGTGCTTGCCCTCGGTGCGCAGCGCGCCGGGGAAGCGATCGTAGTACTTGTCTGCGAGCGCGTTCTCGAGCTCCGAGTGATCCGGCAGCGGATCGAGCTCCATCTTCGGCTTGCTGGCCTGCGTCAGGAGCTCGTCGATCATGTCGACGATCTCCCGGACGACCTCGTGGGCCTTGTCGATCGCCGACAGCACGACCTCCTCGGAGAGCTCGTTGGCGCCGGCCTCGACCATCGTCACCGCGTCCTTGGTGCCGGCCACGACGAGGTCGAGGTCCGACTCCTTGAGCTGATCGTGCGTCGGCATGACGACCAGCTCGCCGTCCACGTACCCGATGCGCACCGCGCCGATCGGGCCGAGGAACGGAATGTCGGAGATCGACAGCGCCGCCGACGCCGCGATCATCGCGAGGATGTCCGGATCGTTCTGGCCGTCCGCCGCCAGCGCGAGCCCCATCACCGCGGTATCCATGCGGTAGTAGTCGGGGAACAGCGGTCGAATCGGGCGATCGATCAGCCGACAGGTGAGGATCTCCTTCGTCGAAGGACGTCCCTCACGCTTGATGAAGCCGCCCGGGAACTTCCCGGCGGCCGATGTTTTCTCTCGGTAGTCGACGGTGAGAGGAAAGAAGTCGATGTCCGGGCGGGGCTGCGCAGAGCTCGCCGCCATGAAGACCTCGGTGTCTCCGTACCTCACCAGAACTGCCCCGCCTGCCTGCCTCGCCACTCGCCCCGTCTCGATTCTCAGATTCCGTCCCGCGATAACCTTCTCAACTGAATTCATCCGTGCCGCTTTTCTTCTTGCTGATGGTGACCGCCGTCAGTGGGGTCCCATCCATCTTCTATCTGTCCGTCTTCCATACGAAGCCCGCGTCTCTACTTCTGCTTCTTCTATCCGCGTGCGGGACTTCGCGCCTCTTGGACGCCTCGCTGGCCCTTTCTTCTTCCTGGGCGTCCTCTTTTGCTTCTGGGGCCTGTCTTCTACGCCGCTTCTCGGCCACTCTTCTTCTTCAGGGCGTACCCCTAGCGTGATGGTCGAACGAACCATCTATCGGCACATCCGCCGAAAGCCAGTAATCTGCCCGGACGAGCGTCCGCCACGTCGGCTGCGCTACTTCCGGAGCCCCAGCGACTCGATCAGCGCGCGGTAACGCTCGACATCGATGCGAGCGAGGTACCGCAGCAGCTTCGCGCGACGACCGACGAGCATGAGGAGACCGCGTCGCGTCGCGTGGTCCTTCTTGTGCACCTTGAGGTGCTCGGTGAGGCTCTTGATGCGCTGCGTGAGTAGCGCGACCTGGACCTCGGGGCTTCCCGTGTCGCCTTCCTGGCGCGCGTAGTCTTGAATGACCTGGGAACGGGGAATCTCCGTGATCTCCATCCGGGGACTGGACTCCTGATTTGTGTCGCTGGATCGATTCGATTCGAAGCGACCCATAGTAGCACAGGTCGCGGCGTCGGCAAGGCAAACATCCGTGCCGTTCCGGCGCTCTCCCCCATCGCACGTCGAAGCCGCAAGCCGTTACCGCCAGTGACCTTACGCGCCCCTTCGAGGGCGATCGAGCCAGCCCTGGAGGATCAGCTGCGCAGCGACCTTGTCGACACGGGCCTTGCGACGGTGGCCGTGAAGGCCCGCGGCGGTGAGGAGGTCCTCCGCGGCGACCGAGGTCAACCGCTCGTCCCACGTGTCGACGGGCAGCGCCGTGCGCTCGGCGACGCGCGCGCAGAACTCGCGCACGTGACGCGCTCGCGGCCCCTCGGTGCCGTCCATGTCGAGCGGCAAGCCGACCACGATGTGCTCGACGCCCTCCTCGGCGATCAGCTCCTCGATCACGGGCCACAGCGCCGCCTCGCCGAGGACGACGTCGTAGGGTGTCGCGAGGATACCGCCGGCGTCGCTGAGCGCGAGGCCGATGCGCTTGTCGCCGTGATCGATGCCGAGAGCCCGGGGCATGGGCGGGAGTTTATCGCCCGATGTCCGATCGCGCCAGTCGCGATCCGGTTCCGGGAATCTGACTCGGGCCGTCAGATGAGCTCGTGCCGCTCGTCCGCCTTGAGCCCTTCGACGATCGCCTTCACGTCCTCGACGCGATCGCGGTGGCAGACGAGCACGGCATCATCCGTCTCGACGACGACGAGATCGCGAACGCCGACGGCCGCGATCAACCGCTTGCCACCACCGACGAGCACGCAGTTCTCCGCGTCGACCACCGCGTGGTCTCCCTTGACGCGGTTCGGGCCGACCTCGTCGTAGTACTTCGCCGCCGCCCCCCACGAGCCGACGTCGTCCCACTCGAAGGCTGCGGTGACCGTCGCGACGTTGCTGGCGCGCTCGAGCACCCCGTAGTCGATCGAGATCGACGGCAGACCGCCGAATCGCTCACCGATCGCCGCGCGCCACGCGGCGGCATCCGGCCCGGCTTGCGCGATCGCCTGCAACCCTTCCGCGAGCTCGGGCAGGTACTCGCGCACGAGCTCGATGGCCCCGCTCGCGGTCCACAGGAAGATGCCGGAGTTCCAGAAGAACCGGCCGCTGTCGACGTACTCCGTCGCGGTGTCGACGTCGGGCTTCTCCTTGAAGCGCGCGACTCGGTACCCCGCGATCTCGCCGCCTGCAGCGCCGGCACCGAGCTCGTCGCCGCGCTCGATGTAGCCGTAGCCGGTCGCCGGATAGGTCGGCGGGATGCCGATCGTCACCGTCAGCGGATCGCCCTCGCTCGGGTGATCGAGAAGACCGACACCGTAGCGCACGGTCGCCACGAAGGCCTCGTCGGGCCCGATCACGTGATCCGCCGGACAGACGAGCATGGCGGCGGCGGGATCCTCGGTCGCGATCGCGTGCGCCGCGAGGCCGATACAGGGCGCCGTGTTGCGCCCGACGGGCTCGCCGAAGAAGCGCTGCGGCCCCAGCTCGGGAAGCGCCCGCGCGACGAGGTCCCGATAACCCTCGTTCGCGACGACGAGGATCCGATCCGCGCCGCAAACGGGCACGAGCCGATCGAAGGTCGCCCGAATCAGTGTCGTGTCACCGCCTCCGATGGCGAGGAACTGCTTCGGCAGGGCGCGTCGACTGAGCGGCCAAAACCGCGTTCCTGCGCCGCCGGCCATGATGACGCCATAGACGGCGCGTCCGGGCTTGTCGGCAGACATGCGGAGGGACTCCTTTTCGGGAACTCACACGGATGCGGCGCACGGCGCGCGGCGCCCTGAACTACTCTTCGGCACGCGTGCGCTGCGGGCGAAGAGGCTTCCGGCGCCGGCGACCGTTGGAGGCGGCCAGCGGCGAGTTCGCCTTCAGGTCGGCAAGGCGCTCAGCCAGCGCGTCGACCCCGTCGATGCCGCGAGCGCGCAGGCGCTCGATGCAGCCCTCGGCGTCGAGCGCTCGGCCCGTGTCGATGTAGGCCGCGGCGAGCTGCTGCAGCCGAGCCGTCTCTTCCTTCGGCGTCAGCTTGAACTCGACGGCCTCGCTCAGATAGGCGACGCGCAGCGCCGGCTCGACGCGGCGCGGGATCCTGCGGAGATACAGGCTCTTCAGCTGCCGCACCACCTCGGCGTGATAGTGACGTCGCTGCCGCGATTGGCAATCGTGATGGTAGAACGTGCGCAATCGCTGCGCCGCCGCCAGGAGGTCGTTCCTCTCCAGGTGGTGCTCCGCGAGGAGAAACAGGCTGTCGAGGTAGTCCTCGCGGCACAGGTACTCCTCGAGATACCCGTCGCCGAACTCCTCCTCCTGCTCGACGAGAAGCTCGAGCGCGTCTGCCGCGCGCCCGTTGAGCAGATAGTGCAGGATGAGCAGCGCTCTCGCCCCGGGCGTCTTGCGATGAAAGAAGAACGGCTCGGCGGGCACGTGCTTCGTGCCGGAGGCGCGACGGTATCGATCGACCAGCTCCCGGCTCGCGGGCTGGCTGAGCACCTCGTAGGCCTCGATCAGCTCCCGGATGCGCTTCTCGGCCCACGCGCGCCGCTCGGGGTTCTTGTCCGGGTGCGCCTCGAGAGCGAGCTTCTTGTACGACCGGCGGATCTCGTCCTCGGTCGCGTCTTCCGGCACGTCGAGAATCGCGTAGTAGTCGACGTCGTATCGCAGCCGCTGCAGGTTCTGAGGCGGCATCTCACGCCTCCTCTCGACTCGCGCTGCGCCGCGGTCGGCGCAGCTCGTCGGAATCGAGCAGAATCGTGACCGGCCCGTCGTTCTCGATGCGCACGTTCATGTGCGCACCGAACACGCCCTCCCGCGGCGACACGCCGCGATCCGCGAGCGCTCGGGCGAACGAGCGA
>CAYMRB010000253.1:0-14721 GCA_964392615.1 uncultured Planctomycetia bacterium
CCCCGACGCCCGACCAGCTCGAGTGCGTCACGTACCCGGCGGGCCCGGACGAGCCGTGCTGAATCCGTCGCCGTTCGCGCGTTGACCGAGAACGTCCCATGCCGCACACTCGTCCCACCCGAGACGAGCGGCATGGCAGCATCCGATCGAGTCGACATTCGCAGCGGCCTGCGGCGCTTGCGCCTCTTGCGAGCGCTGTCGTGGCTCGCGTTGGGCCCGGGTATCGTCGTGAGCGCGGCTTGCGTCGTCGCGATCGGCCGCATGGACTTCGAGCGCTGGCTGATGCTCGTCGTGCTGGGCGGTGTGATTCTCGCTTTTCGTGTCGCGGAGATTCTCGAGAGGAGCTCGGAGACCCCCGATCTGCAGACGCGACCGGGAGGCCGTGAAGCCTGGCAAGTCGGGAAGTACACCGCGAAGGAGATCCGTTCCCTGCTCGTCGACGTCACGAGCGGCTTGCCCTGGTCGCTGCGCAATCCACGGCTGGTGGTCGACGAGCGGCGCGACACGACCGGCTGGACGAGGCTCGCGCTGTTCGGTCTGCGCTGGTGGCGGCCCAATACGGTGTGGGTGTCCTCCGGCTCGCTGCATTACCTCGAGCGGGACGAGCTCGAGGCGCTCGTGCTTCACGAGGTCGGGCACCACGCCCGCGAGAATCGGATCGACGTGCCGGGCGCCTCGGTCGTGGTCGACATCGCGCTGGTTTGTGTGAGCCTGCGGCTGTGCTCGGCTGTAGGCCCGCTCGCCAGTACGCAGGGCGGGATCGCGGCGGTCATCCTCGCCCTGACGGCGTCGAGGTGCGCCGTCGCCTTGCTCGCGGCCAAGGTCAAAGCATCGGTCTCACGAATCATAGAGCACCAGTGCGACCTCTTCGCCGCCGAGAGAGTCGGTTCACTGGCGGTGATCCACCTGCTGTTGAAGCTTGGTGAGGAGTGCGAGCTCGAGGAGATCGTGGTCGCCCGGGCGGCTCGGCAGCTACTTCACGTACAGCTGCTGGACGTAGAGGATCTCGTCGGAGTGCTCCACGACGTGCGACCGCATGGTCGCATCTTCCACCGCAACCTGTTCCGTCACGCTGCGGCGATCGTTCGCGAGGTCGAGAGCGTCTGTGGAGAGCTGCTGGACGAGGAGTGTGCGAATCCCGACTTCGCGGCATTCCTGCGTTCGCATCGACGCAGACCGGTTCGCCGGATCCGGTGGCGCAGCTTCGATGCGAAGGGCGACGGGCGTCTCTCAAGAGAGGAGATCGACGACCTGGTCGCGGCCGTGACCCGGAGCCCCGACGCGCTCCTGTTCGCGTGCGAGTCGGAGCTCGAGCCGACGACGCATCCGCGAACGCGCGACAGGATCGTCGTCGTCCACCAACATGCCCCGGCCTGATGCCCACACTGCCGCAGGAGTTTGGCGCCCTGCCGGACGCTCCCGAGAGGACCGAAAGCGTCCAGCAGGATCGCGGGACAAACCGAATGGCGCGCTCCGCTCTACTGGAGCGAGCCGCCATACTTGCCCGTCAAGGCCTTGGCGAGCGCGGCCTTGTCCGTGCCCTTCTTGCACTCGACCGTGGCGGTCTTCGACGCGAAGTCGACCTTGGCGCCCTCGACGCCCTCGACCTTCGTCAGCAGGCCCTGCACCGCAGGGGGACAGTTGGACGCTCACGTCATTCCGGTGACGGTCAGGGTCACGGTCTCGGTGCCGTTGCCGGCACCCGTGGGCTCCTGGACGCCCGGTTCCTGCGTGCAAGCTGCCGCGAAGATGACGAGCGCGGCACAGGGGAGAACGTATCGAAGCACGTTGCCTCTCCAGTACTGGGGTTGAAAACGGAGGAGACCGGCGGATCCGGAGGACCGGAAACACACGACCGACCGATCTCGATCGGCATCAGGATACCCACTTTTTGAGGCGCGGGCCCCTCGAAAAGTGGGGTCATTCGACGTCTCGCGCCACAGCGTGCGGGGAGCCGGCGCGGAAACCCCGTCTGAAACGCGCGGCGCCTCATCTACTCGATGCGTCGATACCTGCCGCCGTTCTGCTCGGCCAACAACTGAAGGAACTCCTCCTGCATGGCCCGTCCCGACATCAACACGCCGATCGTGTGAATCTCGACGCGACCCGCGTTGCGCTCGGTGATCTCGGCCAGCGTCCGTTGCAGGTGCTCCGATTCGGACGCACCGCCACATGTGCCCCCGCCGTCGCCGACGTAGAACAGGATCTTGCGCCCCGTCGTCGCGGCATCCGCCATGTCGAGCGCCGCATGGAACGCCGACAGCGGACAGCTGCCGCTTCCCCCGGGCACGGCGGCGATCCACTCCGACGCCGCCCGGACGGTCTCCGGGTCGACAGTCGCCGCGCCTCCGTCCTGCGGAAACCGGAGCATGCCCCGGTCGAAGAACACGACGCCGAACTCGCTCCCGGTGTCGAGCGCGCAGAAGACGCTGACGACCTCCCGCCTGGCGCGGGCGAGCTCGCCCGAGTCCTGCATCGACCCCGAACGGTCGACGACGAAGAACACCGCGGTATCCTGTGGGTCGAACTCGTCGCCGAAGAAGACCGCGCCGTCGACGGCGCAGGCGGCGTGGCTCCGGCAGTCGAGCGCATCCGTTGGTCGGAGGTCGTCGCGACCGCAATCCGGAAACGGAGGCCGCGGGGGCCGTCCCTGCAGGAACAGAGAGCTCAGGACGTAGCCCGCGTCGGCCACCGACACCGCCCCGTTGTCGTCGGCGTCCGCCGCGTCGAGGCAAGCTGCGGCGCTCTCGTCTCCGAGGAACAAAAGCCGCAGCATCGCGACGGCGTCGTTGATTTGCAGGCGGCCGTTCTGATCGGCGTCGCCGCGCACGAACGGGTCGTCGCACACAGCGAACAGACGAGCGGTGAGGACGGACAACAACCCGGCGAGAATCCACTTCGTCCGCATGGCAGCCTCCTGGCTTCGTGACGACGAACCCCGCACGGAGCATGCTACCAGGACGCGGAGCGTCGAGAAAGCGTTACCGCCCGCCGTGCTCGTCCGTACGCGGCGGCACCGACACGGCGACCGCGTCGATCCGGTCGCCGTCGCGGTCGATCGCCTCGAGCTGGATCTCGCCCTCGACGCTGCCTTCGGGGATCTCGAACTCGGCGCTCCAGTTCGTGTCGTCCGGAAACCGGCAACGCCCCGCGCGGCCGGCGAGACGGAGCGTCGCGGTGGCGATCGGTGCCGTACCCGCGACGCGCACGCGCACACGGACGCGTGCGCGGTGGCTGCCCTCGGCGTCGCTGTCGCCAACTCGAATCCGCTCGCCGCGTTCGACTCGCTCGATGCGCAACTCGGTCTTCGGCAGCTCTCGCAGTGCCGCGTCGCGGTTCGACGTCGCCGCGTCCCGCAGGCCTGGTGCCCGAATGCCGACTTGCTCCTCCAGCTCGTCGACGGCCGCCGCGAACGGATCGCCGAGTCGCTTGGTCGCCAGATGCGCGACGTAGCCGAGGTAGCGTCGCCGGTACTTCGGCACCTCGAGGAGTCGACGCACCGCCGGGAACTTCTGCGGGAAGATCGTCAGGCCGAATCCACCGAATCCACCGAAGCCCCGCCAGCTCAGGTCGGAGTCCCACGGCAACAGGCACCAGCGTCCCGACGGCCCGCGGTAGAGATACGCGTTCTTGCCGCGGTTGAGGCCGTACGCGTCCCAATCGTTGGCCAGCGTGCGCGCGGCGAAGACCCGCAGCCACTCGTCGACGTCCATGACCGATTCGGCTCGCGCGAGGAACGCCTCCGTGTCGGTCGCGTCCGGATCCGCAAGACGGATCAGGTCGATCAGCGGGCGGAAGTCCTCCTCCGCGCCGTTTGCGCGCGGCGGGAAGTTCCAGCGATAGTCCTCAGGATCCGTCGACTCGTAGAGGAGATACGCCTCGACGTAGCTGCCGTTGCCGCGTCCGAAGCCGGGAAAACCGCCTCGAAAGCCTCCCGGTCGACGGCCGGGGCCACCGCCGCCCGGCCCGCCCGCTCGGCGCGCGTTCTCGATGCGCTCCGCGACCTCCTCGGCGCTCGGCGGGCGGTAGTCCCAGTAGTCGTCCACCTTGTGCAGACGACCCGCCAGGTTCTCGCCGTTCGGCGAGCGCGGATACCACCGCTCGACATAATCGCCGTCGACTTTCTCGACCTCCTCGTACAGACCGCTTTCCTCGGAGTGATCGTACAGGTCGACGTGGACGTAGCGCTGACGCGGCGTCGGCACGTCGACTTGATCGAGCAGCCAGAACGTCGCGCGCTCGTTCATCTTCGTCGGGTCCGGACGCTGGCCATCGAACGTCAGCTGCGCGCGACCGTCGAGCGTCTCCGCGCCGAAGACCAGTCGCCAATTGCCGCCACCGCGAGTGAATCCGCTGCCGCGTGCCCGGAAACCGACGTTGTAGAAGATGCGCGACGTGCCGTAGACGAGCGTCGCGTCCATGCACCGGTTCGACATCCGCTGGCGTTCGCGCGACGCCGTCCACTCGCGATCGGTCACGAGAACGGTGTACGTCGGAAACTCCGTCGGCGCGACGAGTCCGACCGCGTACTGCGCGGGACGCTCGATGCCGCCGGCGGGAAAGGCCCCCTCGCGGCCGTCGGCACTCCGCGCGGTGACCGCGAACTCGACGCGCCCCTTCGGAAGCGCCGGAATCGTACCGGCCCACGAGCCGACACCGCCGATGCGACTCGCACTCTTCCGCTGCAGGCGGACGACGCTCCACTCGGCATTCGACGCGTGCCGATAGCGCAGCTCGACGCGCTCGACGGCCTTGCCGCAGCTGACCGGGACATCGATGCGCACCGCGTCCTCGGCGCTCGGCGCCACCGGGTTCTGCGTCGGCGTGCCGACGATCGGCGCTGCGGTCGCGGCGCGGCTGTTCGGCCGCCCTGGAGTTCCGAGCCGCGTCGGCAGCGGCAAGCGGTGAGTTCGCGCGAGCCCTTGGCCCGAGGTCCGCGACAGGAGAAGCGACGAGCCGCGCAGCCAGCGGGCGCGAAATGACACGACGTACTCGGCGTCCTCCTCGAGCGCGTCGTCGAGATCGAGGCTGACGTAGTTGTGGCGCGAGTTGCCGCGGCCGGTCGCGACGATGCGGTAGCAGGAGCTCGTCGCCAGCGGGCTCTCGCGCAGAACCCCCGAGTCGAGGTGCGTTCCGAACGCGCGCCAGCGTTCGACGTCGCCGGCGAAGTCGTGCGCGTCGACCACCGTGCCCGCCGCGTCGACGATGCTGAAGTCGTCGATCAAGCACTCGCCGACATCGTGAAGGAGGAACTGAAACGACGTCGCCGCCATACCGTGGAAGATGTACACGCGAGCGACATAGCGGACGTCGACCCACTCCGACGCGGTGCTGGCGTCGCTCGCTGCCCACGCTGCGCCCAGCGCGTTGTCGGTGCTCGCGTCGACGAGCTCGAGGCTCGCGCCCCAGCCATCCGCGAGCTCCGGCCACGGCGCACGATCCGACCATCGGACCTCATCGAGCGACCTGTCGCTCGCGTCGCGAAGCCGAATCGTCTCGCCGCTGTTGGCCAGCCGGCCCGCGAACGGACCGACGATGCCCTTCGCGTCGATGCCGTGCTTCGCCGCGAGGGCCGCGGGGTCGCGAGCGACGACGAGAAAACCGCCCGGATCGATCTTCGTGCCGGCCGCGAACGCGAAGCGCGCGCCGCCGTCGAGCCGCAGGTTCGCGAGAGGCACCGGCTTCGCGCCCCGGTTGTGAAGCTCCACGTACTCGCCGGCGGGGTCGTCACCCAGCGGGTGGTAGTTGATCTCGTGGATCACCACGTCGCTGTCGACGAACAGGAGATTGGCCGATGCGGCGGTCGGTTCCGCGAGACGTCGAACAGGACCCGTCGCGTCGGGGAAGCGGCCATACGCCAGCGCCGGGCTGTCGTCGCCCACCTTCTTCGCGGTCTCGCTCGTCGCTTCGGCCGTCGCCGCCGCAGGGGCCACGATGCGGGCCGCGAGCGCGTCGACGATCGCCGCCCCGTCCGGTGCGGTGAGAAACAGCACGGTCTCGGCCAGTCGATCGGCCCCGAGATTCCGCGCGTGCAGAAGCGCGAAGCCGTCGGGCGGTACGTTGGTCTCCTCCGCGATGCGCCACTTCGCAGGCCGCAGCACTTCGTCGCTCAGGAACCAGCCGCGAAGGTCGATCGCGGCGGACGTCGGGTTGGCGATCTCGACCCACTCGAGACGGTCGCCGGACGACGTCCGACGCAGGGCGATCTCGTTGAGGCGAGGCGTCGCGCTCCGGGACGCCTTCCGGGCGTCGAGCACCTTCCGGCTCTCGAGCTCGACGATCAGGCTGAGGTCGCTCGACTGGAGGCTGTTGTTGAACGCGGCGACCGCGAGCACGTTGTCGCCGGCGCGCAGCTGTCTCGAAGCCAGTCCCAGTGGCACGACCTGCGCTCTGCCCGCCTCGCGGTTTCCCAGCGCCGGGCGATTCCAGACGACGGGCTCACCGACGGCGCCGACGTTCTCGCGGGCGATCTCGCGTCCGTTCAGATACGCGACGAAGCCGTCGTCGAAGTCGACCAGCAGCGAGAGCTCTCCGAGCGCCGCGGGATCGTCGACCGCGAACGTCTTGCGCGTGAAGACCGCGACGTACTGCCCTGCCATGTCGCCGAGCACCGTCGCGTCGTCGTTGTCCGCGAAGCCGAAGCCGCTCGGGCCGCCCTCCCAGCCCGCCGCGTCGGAGTCGTCGAGGTCCGAGGCGTACCAATTCGCGGGCGGCTCCTTCGAGCCGCGCCAGAACCGCCACGATGCGCCGCGCGCGACGACGCTGTCGCCAGGCACACGCTCGAAGGACGCCTCGAACATCCCGGGTGATCCGCCTCGCGTCGCGCTCGGCCGCCAGCTGCGGGGCGCCGTCGGATCGAAGAGCGGATCGGCGAGGACCAGCGTGTATCCGGTGCCGTCCGCGACCGCGGACCACGCGCCGTCCCGGCCGTAGCGCATCCGCGCGGCTACGACGCCGACGCGGTTGCGCAGGATCACGCGGCCGCCGTCGTTGTCGAGCCGTCCGACGAACGGGCCGACGACGTGCTCGGCATCGGGATACCGCGCTCGGAACGCGGCGACGTCGCGAGCGACGACCAGACACCCTCGCGGCGCGAGGCGCAGGCCGCGGGGAAACTCGAACTCGATCTCGCCGTCGAGCTTCCAGCCGCCGAGGTCGACGTGCGGCGCCTCGAGGTTGTAGATCTCGACGAACTCGAGGCGCTCGTCCTGCGGCCGGTACGCGACCTCGGAGAACGTCACCCACGGTGCGGCGCAGAGCGGATCGAAACAGAGCGTCGCGCAGAGCACGGCAAACAGCGCGAGCGGTGCGCGCGATGGGCGTGTCGTCTTCATGATGTCCGGTACCCGTAGTCCCTCGGTCCCGTCGGCCATGGTAACCCGTGCGGCCGCGTCGTGTTGAGCCTTTGAGTGGATCCTCGGGGTCGCGGGTTCCTTACGCCCTTCAGCGGGCCCCGACGACAGCTCGGCGCGCGGGAGAACGGGGCTCCGGGCTTCTCCACCGTGCTCCCAGGGCGTACGCTGGATACCGTCGATAGGTCCCCTGGCAGATCGAGAAGGTCAACGAGGTCGCCATGAAGCCGCCACGCATCTCCGACCGGCTCTGTCGCGTCCTGCTCGTCGCATGGCTCGCCGTCGTGTCGACGACCGCGCTGCCCGCCACCGACGTGCTGCTCGAGCGCGGCAGCGAGTGGCTCTTCTTCCGCGGCACCGCCCCGCCGTCCGCGCCCGATCAGACGTTGTGGCGGAGCCGCCGTTTCTGCGACGGCGGATGGGAGACGGGGCACGCGAGCATCGGGTACGGCGATGACGACGACGCGACCGTGCTCGACGACATGCAAGGCGGCTACGTCACCGTCTACGCGCGGGCGACGTTCGCCGTCGCCGATCCCGCAGCGATCGAGTCGCTGCTTCTGACCGCGGACTACGATGACGGCTTCATCTGCTACGTCAACGGACGCGAAGCCGTGCGCGTGAACTCCGGCGCGGCTGCGGAGGAGCTCGGCTTCGACGCTCCGGCCACGGCGAGTCACGAGGCCGGCGTACCGGAGGCCTTCGACCTGGCGGCGAGCATCGGGGACCTGCGCGCGGGATCCAACACCATCGCGGTCGAGGTGCGCAATGTCGCGATCGACAGCTCCGACTTGACCTTCGATGCGCGTCTCACCGCGAACAAGCCGCCGCCCGATGCACCGCAGCTGCCCGTCGAGCTCGGTAGCGAGTGGCGCTTCTTCCGCGGCCGCACGGCACCGTCGTCTCCCGATGCGACGGCGTGGCGCGGACGCGAGTTCGATGATGCCGCGTGGGAGGCCGGCCCGACGAGCATCGGCTACGGCGACGATGACGACGCGACCGTGCTCGACGACATGCCCGGCAACTATGTCGCGGTCTACGCGCGGCAGTCGTTCGAGCTCGTCGACCCCGCGCGTGCGTCGTCGTTGCTGCTCGCGGTCGACTGGGACGACTGCTTCATCTGCTACCTCAACGGGATCGAGATCGCACGCGCCAACGCAGGCGACCCCGGCGTGGAGATGAGTTTCGACGAGGTGGCTCCGGAGCAGCGCGAGGCCGGCGCGATCGAGGTCTTCGACGTGTCAGCGAGCCGCGGCGCCCTGGTCGCGGGCCCGAACGTCATCGCGTGCGAAGTGCACAACGCCGACATCGACAGCTCCGACCTCACCTTCAACGCGAGCCTTTCGATGAACACGACGCCACCGGGCGCGTTCGAGGACTCCGGCATCGAGTTCGGCGGCAGCAAGGCGGCGTGGGCCGATTTCGACGACGACGGACGCGTCGACCTTCTCGCCGGTGCTCGCGTCTGGCGCAACGACCGGGGACGACGGCTCGTCGAGGTGGCAAACGTCGGCGGCGACGGCATCTGGGGCGACTACGACAACGACGGCGATCTGGACATCTTCGTCTACTCGTCGCGTCGCCTCTTCCGTCAGGAGGGCGGCGGCTCGTTCGTCGATGTCACCGCTCAGACGCTGCCGGAGCTTCCGATGGTCGTCACGCGGGGCGCCGTGTGGGGCGACTTCGACGGCGACGCGTTCATCGATCTCTACGTCGGCGGCTACGAGGCGCCCGGCTATCAACCGGACGCGATCCTGCTGAACGACGCCGGCCGCTCGTTCCGCATCATCTGGACGCAATCGGGCGATGTCGATCCGGCGCGGGGCATCACCGCGGCGGACTTCGACGAGGACGGCGACCTCGACGTCTACGTGTCGAACTACCGCCTCGAGCAGAATCAACTCTGGCGCAACGATGGTGGCGGCGGGTTCACGAACGCGGGGCCGGCGCTGGGCGTCCAAGGAATCGATGACGGCTGGACGTTCTCCTACGGCCACACGATCGGATCGGCGTGGGGCGATCTCGACGACGACGGGCACATCGACCTGTTCGTCGGCAACTTCAGCCACCCGGCCGCGCACCAGGACCGGCCGCGCTTCTACCGCAACCTCGGGCCGACGGAGGGCTATCGCTTCGCGGATCTCAGCGGCGGTGCGGGCCTCGCGTGGCAGGAGTCGTTCGCGTCACCGGCGCTCGGTGATATGGACAACGACGGCGACCTCGATCTGTACTTCACGACCGTGTACGCCGGCGATCACAGCGTCCTTTACGAGAACCGCGGCGGATTCCGCTTCGGCGACGTCACGGGGCCCGCCGGGATTCCCGTCATCACGACGTATCAAGCCGCGTGGGCCGACTTCGACGGCGATGGAGACCTCGATCTGGCGACGGGCGGTCGACTCTTTCGCAACACCGGACGCTCGGCCGGAGGGGCCGTCGGCGCTGCGGGCAATTGGCTCGCCGTGCGGCTGCGCGGGGACGGCATCGCGGTCAACACGGCAGCGATCGGCGCGCAGATCCGCGTGTCCTCGGGCGGTCGGACCATCACCCGCCAGGTCGAGAGCGGCACCGGAGAGGGCAACCAAAACGACCTGACGCTCCACTTCGGGCTCGGTAGCCAGACCGGTTCGGTGCCGGTCGAAGTCTTCTGGCCGGACGGTACGGTCGAGAGCACCACCGCGGCCCCGAACCGCATCGTCGATTGGACGTACGGCTTCAGCGCCTGCGGCGCGGCGCGGCGACTTCCGGAGAAGTACGTCGACGATCCGTCCACCCGGGTCACCGTGTCGATCGACGTCCGCAACGTCTCCGACGAGACGACCGTCCGCGACGTGTTCCCCACCGGCTGGATCGTGACCCGGGAAGGTGACGGGCTGGTCGACGGCCGCACGATCGCGTTCACGGTGTCGCAAGACCGCGTGCTCGAATACGAATTGCAGCCCGGCGGCCCGTGTGAAACGGTGACCTTCCGGGGCACCGTCAGCGGACCGGGCGAGTGCGATTCGATGATCGCCGGAGCGGCGACGATCGCGTGCGCACCGGAGCCCGACCCGATCGAGCTCGTCACGGAGGGGACAGAGATCGCGTTTCTGCGCGGGACCGTCGCGCCCCCGCCGCTCTGGCGTGCCGTCGAGTTCGAGGACTGCGCCTGGGATGAGGGCCTTCTCGGGATCGGATACGGCGACGGAGACGACCGGACCGTGCTCGACGACATGGCAACGGGCGCCTACGCAGTCGTGTTCGGCCGGGCGCGATTCGACCTGCGCGATCACGGCTTCACCGTCGCACAGGTCGAGAGTCTGCAGCTCGCGGTGCGATTCGACGACGGCTTCGCTGCTTATCTGAACGGTCAGGAGATCGCCCGTGCGAACCTTCCCGGCGGCGGGATCGACGAATCGACTCTGGCGACCTCGACGGTCAGCGACGCGCCGGCATCGTGCGGCAGCGACGATCCTGCTGCGGGTTGCGCGGTGGTCGACGTTCCGGTCGAGCGGCTCGTCGACGGTGCGAACGCGCTGACCTTCAGCGTCCACAACGTTTCTGCGGCGAGCTCCGACCTGTCGTTCATCCCCACCCTGAGCGCGCGGATCCGCGCCGTCGCGCCCGAGCTATTTCGCCGCGGCGACTCGAACTCCAGCGGCGCCCAGGACATCACCGACGCCGTGCTGGTGCTGAGTTTCCTCTTCCAGGGCGGACAGGCGCCCGCCTGCATGGACGCAGCCGACGTCGACGACGACGGCCGGTTGACGATCAGCGATGCGGTGACGCTGCTCTACGCGCTGTTCCAAGGAGATGCCGATCGCGTGCCGCCGCCGGGACTCGACTGCGGTCCCGATCCGACGGAGGATGCGCTGGGGACCTGCGCGACGACCGGATGTTGACGGCCCGTTGACCACGAGACGCGACCAAACGGCCCGCAGCCGCGGTTTCTCCTGGACCGATCGCCGCTCTTGGCGTATTCCTTGACGCTTTCGCAGGTCCTTGCGGCATGCGACGTTCCCCGCGTTCGGACGCGGAGAGCACAGCCCTGGTTTCGTGCTGCGCCTCGAGATTCAGCGCCGAATCCCCTGACGCACTGGTTAGCGAAGCGCACGACAGTGCTTCGTTTGCAGATCGGCGGTGCCGCTGCGCGAAGCCGTTCGTCCCTCCCGTGGAGCGTCGGAGGGCGTCAGGGCAGCGGCTCTCGACGGGAGCGTGAATCGTACAGGGGGAACTGAAAGCGAGTCAACGTTGACACCGAATACCCAAGAGCAATCGGGCGCTACGACGCCCATCGACCACGTCGCAGGCCTCCTGGGAACGGTCGCGCCGGGAAAGAATGTCGACCGCGCCCGCCTGCAGGAAGACATCCGGCTTTGCGCCTCGCTGGAACGAGGCATCGTTCCCCTTGCGTTGATTATCGGAGCCACGGCATCGCTGGATAGGGAACACGTCCGCGCGTTCGTCACGCGTCTGCCGAAGGCGCTGCCGGACGACGTGCTCGAGGCTCTCGATCTCGTCAGCGAGACGCTGCTGATGGTCGCCGACAAGGATCTTCAGGCGAGCGGGACCGTCGCCGCGTCCCTGCTGATGCAGCGATCTCTGCCGGCGAGTCTCCCGGCTCGAGACTCGGTTCTTCACGAGCTTCTCGATGTGCTCGAGGACCAATACCAGGACCGGCTGTTGCGGCACGGCGAGGTGTTCGGCTGCTTCTCGCGGGTCGGTGACTCGACGACGCTCAGGGACCTGCCGGCTCTCCTGCGCGACGTCTCTGACGCGGTCGAGAACGTCGCGTGCGACATGGACGCGTTCCTCGACAATCCGATCGAGCTCGTGGAGCACGGCGACACCGCCGCCGGGACCTCCGAGGAGGCGTTCAAGCGCTCGCGTATCCGCAGCAACGCCGACCTGCCCGCGCTCAGCGAGGAGCTCGAGCAGATCGCGGCGTTCGCGACGTTGCTGGGGTGGCCGCCGGATCGCGGGTTCGAGTTCGCGACCGACCTGTACGAGCGCGGGGTGATCGACTCGCGTTCGAAGATCGGTCTGCAGATCGCCGCGATCAGCACGCTCGCAACGGAGCTCAACGAGGCGCTCGAGACCCGCGTCGCCGACGTGGAGATCAACGACCAGGGCGACGTCACGGCGCCGTACGACTACGATCCCGATCGCGGCACTCTGAAGCTGAACGTTCAGTTCCGCGGCGGCCTCACCGGCCGACTGCTGCGCGCGGAGCATGCGGCGACGCTCGAACAGCTGCTTCAGAGCGAGGCCGACCGAGAAGCCGCCCGTCTCGAAGCGGCCACCGAGCGGTATCGAGAGGCGCGCGGTCGCATCCAGCGAGATCTGGGATCCGAGGAAGAGGAATGGGCGGCGCTCCAGGCCATCGCCGCCACGCTCGGGCTCAACGAGATGGGCACCTACGACTGGGCCACGGCGCTGTACGGAAACGAGCGACTGTCGTTCTCAATCGATCCTCAGGAGGGTCTCTCGGTCCACACGCTGCGCGAGCTGCTCGAGACGGTCTCGAAACACGGGCCTGCCTCCACGATCGAGATCGACGCGGATGCGGACCACCTCGTTCCGATCAGCTTCGACGCCGAGTCGGGCGTGCTGCGCATTCACGCCGCGTTCGATCGCCTGTCCGCCGCAGCGATTCAGCGCTTCCTCGCGGCGCGAACGCTCGAGCCCCAGCCGCTCGCGGCCCCAGACGAGGCCGTTCTCGCCGAGTACGTCGATCCGGACAAGCCGGGCAGCCTCGCGAACACGAAGAACGTCGCGCGCTTCATCAAGGAGTTCGGCCTCGACGACGAGTTCGCTCAGGTGTCGTTCGAGGTTCTGCTGGAGGGTTGCGCCGGGTTCCAGGAGAAGATCTCTCTCCAGACCCTGCGCGTGCTGGTGGCCACGATGAACGAACGGCGTGCCGCTCTGGGCGGGCCGACGATCGATCTGGTCACCGGCTGCTTCCGCGACACGCCGGGTACCGAGGAGCTCGACCGCTCGTCCCCCGCGTGGCTCGAAGTGCACGACGAGGACGAGGTCGTGCTGCAGATGCTCGCGTTCAACTTCCACTACGGCGAAGGCAAGAAGCTGCCGCCGTTCTCGGACGAGCTGCTGCTGACCTGGTGCCGGCACTTCCGCGTCTCGTAGTCGCGTAGGTCCGAACGCGGCGCCGCGTATCGGCCCGCGTCACCGTCGCGTCGCGTCCGGCACGGAAGCGGCAGGTCCGTACAGATGCTGGCCGCGTCGCGCCGCCTGGATCGCGCGCTTCGTGTCCTGCGGCACGCCCGGATCCCCCTGCGACTCGAGCCAGCGATCCAGCTCGACCCGTAGGCGCTCCTTGATCGCGGCGTGCGATGGCGAGGACGCGAGATTCGTCAGCTCGAAAGGATCTCGCGCCGTCTCGTAGAGCTGTACGGCCGGGCGGTGCAGGTAGCGTTTCACCAGCTCGTACGTGCGCGCGTCCTCCCACGAGGACCACACCCACGTCTGCCAGTACGGGTTGTTCAGCTTACCGTTGCCGGAGATCCCCATCAGGTGCTTCTCGATGTAGATCTCGTCGGGCGACAGGTTGCGGATGTAGCGGAACCGTCCGTCGCTGACCGTGCGAATCGGGTACGGCGGGCCCTCCGGGACGTTGTTGTGGATGCCGTAGACGTAGCGGCGATGCGTCGCCTTCCCGTCCAGTAGCGCCGCGCGGAAGCTCGTTCCGTCAACCGCTTTCTCATCGACCTCAGCTCCCGCGAGATCGATGAGCGTCGGCAGCACATCCGCATACTGCACCAGCGCTCCCGTTCGAGCTCCCGCGGCGATCTTCCCCGGCCAGCGGGCGATCAGAGCCGTATGCAGGCCCGTATCCCAATTGGTCCACTTGCACCCGGGGAACTGCGATCCTTGCTCGGAACTGAACACGACGAGCGTATCGTTGGCTCGACCACACGTTTCGAGCAGCGCCAGGATCTCCCCCACCTGGCTGTCCATGTAGGTGATCTCCGCCAGATAGCGCGCGAAGGCTTCCCGCGTGCGAGGCGTATCGGCGATATTCGGCGGCAGCTGGAGCTTCGCGGCAGGATACCGTGTCGGATCGCCCATCACCCACGGCACGTGCGGCTCGACGAGAGCGACGATCGCGCAGAACGGCTTGTTCGCGTCGCGGTTCAGAAACGCGCGCAGCGGACGCAGGTCGTGCTGTCGCGTCGGATCGCGAACGCAGTTCGGATCGAAGCCGCCGATCTTCTCGAACGGAAACGCCTTCGCCGGTCCGACGTGCACTTTGCCAGCAAGCCCCGTGCGATATCCGAGGGGACGCAAGCGATGCGGCAGGCTGAGCGTCGTCGGCCGACTGGCGGAGTGGTTCCACGCGCAGCCGTTGCGCATCGGATACTGACCGGTG
>CAYMRB010000254.1:0-14699 GCA_964392615.1 uncultured Planctomycetia bacterium
CGGAGTCGGTGTCCGCGTCTATCCGATGAGCTTCCCGATATCGATCAAGTGCAATTGCCGCCCCTGTCCCTTCACCGGCGCGTCGATGACGACGAGTCGACCGTCGCGGCTGGCTCGCGGATGCGTGTCGCAGCGCCATTCGCCGGCGTACTCCTTCGGCAGATGGAAGTAGCGGAGCGGCACGACGTTCCCGGTGCGCGGGTGGTACAGGAACGGCATCTGGTTGCGGTTCTTGTCCGGATAGGTGTCATTCAGGATCCACTCGCCGCCCGGCAGGTAGGAGCAATGGCCGTCGCGTTTCATCACCTCCGTGCCGACGGGCTCGACTTTGCCGCCGTCGCGGTCCTCGAAGACGTAGAAGGCGCGGCCGTGCGGCTTCTGATTCGAGTACGCGAGGATGTGGTGCGGGTCGCGCCAGATGAAGTGGGACGTCATGCCGTTGTCGTCGATCACACGCACGTCGCTGCCGTCCGGAGCGGCGGTCAGCATGCGGGTGAGCCAGCCCCTCTTGGGATAGCGCCAGCGGTGGAGGAAGATGAAGCGCGTACCGTCCGGGTTGAAGAGCAGGTGGTTGAAGTAGTGCTTCGCGTCGCTGGCGGGACGAGGGAGCTTGCCGCGTGCGGCGATGTCGGCGAGCGATACGATGAGCTCGCGACGGCCGGTGTCGAGATCGACGCGGAAGACGCCGGAGTCCTTCGGCGCGAGGTCGCCGGCATGCGGGTCGGGAAGACCGACGTAGCCGTAGCCGGGTCGCACGTCCTGGATGCGGCGGAAGTCCGCGGTGACGGCGGTGCGGCCGTCGGAGCTCAGCGTGTAGATCGCGCTGTCGATCGTGCGCCTGTCGCGTGTCTTGACGTCGAGGACGCGGCAGACGAAGCGGTCCTTCTCACGGTCGTTCCACAGGACTCGCGACTGCGAGCCCGGAATCCACTGCAGCATGCAACCCTGCTGCCAGCCCCAGGCCGTACTCTTGCCGAGATCGATCCAGCGATCATCGGCCGCGAGGTCGACCATGCCGATGCGGACCGTGTCGTCGGCTCGCGGCGTGCGGTGCTCGAAATCGACCTCCATGCCGAGCACGAGGCGGTTCGTCGGATCGAACTGGTGCTTGTCGTAGTAGCCGAACCAATGGTGCTTCGGACCGCGAGTGATCGCGCGGCTCGGCGGCAGGCGCACGTCGGCGCGTGCACGCGTGCCGGCGAGACTGATCGCCGCGCCGAAGGCTCCGGCGAGAAACTCGCGTCGGTGGATTCCGCCTCGTCGTGTCATCGTTCGACACCCGTCCTGGGGACCGTGATCTCCGCAACGCGTCCTGAGACGAGCAGTGTATCACGCGCGGGGCGCCCTAATCGGGATTCGATCGGCGGCGAAACCGGGTGGGGGTGGTTCCGGTGACCTGTCGGAACACGACGGCCAGCCTGCGTGCGTTGCCGAATCCGGTTCGCGCCGCGATCAGAGGCATCGGCAGAGACGTCTCGCTCAGGAGCTCTCGAACTCGCTCGATGCGCACACGGCGAATCTCGTCGAGGACGCTGCGGCTGAGGTGCGAGCGAAAACTCCTCTCCAGCGTGCGGCGGCTGGTCGCCAGGCGATCGGCGAGGAACCCGACGCTGCAGCCCTCGGCAAAATGCGTGCGGATCAGGGCCAGCGCCGAGGCCACGAGCGGATCGTCGATCGCGAGCGTATCCGTCGATTGACGCGTCTCGACGCGGACCGGTGGCACCCAGATCGTTGTCACCGCTCTCCGCCTGCCGCAAATCAGATCGTCGAGCATGCTGGCCGCTTCGAAGCCGATGCGCTCTCCGGCGACCGCGATGCTGGAGAGCGGCGGTCTGCTGAGTTGGCATTCCGATTCGTCATTGTCCACGCCGAGAATCGCGACCTCTTCGGGCACGACGAGCCCCAGCGCGAGGCAAGCATCGGCCAAGTGGCGAGCCGGCACGTCATTCGACGCGAGGATGGCCACGGGCTTGGGCAGCGCTGTCAGCCAGCGCTGTACCTGCGAGTCGATCTTCCGCCAACTGGCGTCGATCGGCGGACGCGGGAGATACTCCGTGTAGCAGGAGGAGAAGTGTATCACGATGCTTCCCCGGTCCGTTTGCTCTGTCGCAAAACGACACGAGTTTTGCGCATTCCGGTTCTGCCACTGCGAGCCGATGAACGTATCATGACGGCTGGTAGTCGAAGCGGTGCCACCACCTGCTTGCGACGAAGAACCCTCCAGGAGAAACCGAGATGACCCCTCGCCAAGATCGGTTGCGGCAGACCTTTTCTCTTCTTCGACACTGTGCTTTGACCGCGGCGATTCTCGCGCTGTTATTGCCCGGCGCGACGTCTCGCGCCGACCACGAATACGCGGACTCCTACACGGGCGAGAATCTTAATCGAATCGCCTTCCCGATCGGCGGGATCGGTACCGGGATGTATTGCCTGGAGGGCACCGGCGCGATCTCGCACATGTCGGTTCGGCACCGGATGGAGTTCTTTCATGAACCGAATCTGTTCGCGGCCATCTGTGTGAAGGGCGCCACCGCGGAGCAGAATATCGCCCGTGTCGTCGAGGGGCCGATTCCCGATTGGAAGTACTTCGGCAGCTCGGGCACGGGGAATGGAGCGACGGGTACGACGTACGGCTTGCCGCGCTTTCGGCAGTGCGAGTTCTCGGTCCGCTTTCCGTTCGGCAGAGTGAGCTTGGCCGACAAGGCGCTGCCGATCCGCGCGACGATCACGGGCTTCAGTCCGTTCACTCCGGGAGATGCCGATTCGTCGAGCCTTCCGGTCGGATCCCTCGAGTACGCGTTCAAGAACGTCACGGACAAGAAGGTCGAGGCGGTCTTCTCGTTGAACACGCGGAACTTCATGGGCAAGGGTTCCGTGGGGCCGATCGATCGCGGGTTCGTGTTGAACGGCTCGGGTGGCGCGTTCGCCTTCGTCGTCGACGGCGAGCACCGCGTGGCTGTGGACCACTGTTGGTTCCGCGGCGGCTGGTGGGATGCCCTGACGGTGACTTGGGACAACGTGCAGCGGGGCAAGGTCGTCGCCAACCCGCCCGTCGGAGGAGGCGAGCCGGGCGCGTCGCTGTTCGTGCCGCTCGAGCTGGCCCCGGGGGAGTCGAAAACGATCCGCCTGCTGACCTGCTGGTACGTGCCGCAGTCCGGTTTGAAGTACGGCAGCCGGAAGGAGTTCGGTCCGGCATTCCGCAAGACGCCCTCCCGGGGCACGGCGACGGGCCAGCAGCCGGTATCCGGTTTCCTCGGCAAGGGGCTCGTGAATACGTTCGACCCGGTTGGCGATGGGCCCACTGGCACTCTAGTGTCGCCCGCGTTCGAGGTCGGCAAGCGGTTCGTGCACCTGCTGGTCGGCGGCGGCCCCGAGGCCGGTCGAACGTGCGTCGATCTCGTAGTCGACGGCAAGGCCGTTCAGTCGGCAACGGGACTCCAGACCGAGCGACTACGCTGGGTCAGCTGGGACGTCTCCGCGTGGAAGGGGAAGACGGCGACGATCCGCATCGTCGATGACGCGACTGGGCCATGGGGACACATCCTCGCCGACCAGATCACGCTCTCCGACGAGCGCCTCGACGCGCTTCTCGTCGACGGCACGATCGCAGCCGGCGACAAGCGCGTCGTCGTGCTCGCGGACTTCGAGGGCGAGAACTACGGCGCCTGGAAGGCGACCGGTCAGGAGACGAAGTCGGAGTCGGAGTGCTGCCCGGGCGGCGACTGTGCCGAGATCCCGCCGGCCTACGTCCCGTGGTACGCGACGCAGTTCGACACCATCGGCGACGTCGTCAATACGTTCAAGCGGCGCTATGCGGAGCTTCACAAGCGCAGTCGCGTCTTCGCCGACACGTTCTACGGCACGACCGTGCCGCCCGAGATCGTCGAGGCGGCCGCCGCCAATCTGACGATTCTCAAGTCGCCGACGGTTCTCCGCCAGCACGACGGTCGCCTCTGGTGTTGGGAGGGTTGCAGCGACGGCTCGGGCTGCTGCGCGGGAAGCTGTACGCATGTCTGGAATTACGCCCAGGCGATCTGCCATCTCTTCCCGTCGCTCGAACGCGGACTGCGGCAGAACGAGTTCTACGACAGTCAATCGCCGGAGGGTCGCCAGGCGTTTCGCGGCAACTTGCCGATCTCTCCGGGCGGCGGATCGTTCGACGCTGCCGACGGACAGCTGGGCGGGATCATGAAGGCGCACCGCGAGTGGAGGATCTCGGGTGACCGCCGATGGCTCGAGCGGTTCTGGCCCAGGATCCGCAAGAGCATGGACTACATGATCGCTTCGTGGGACCCGCGCCATACGGGACTGCTCGAGGAGTCGCATCACAACACGTACGACATCAACTACTTCGGCCCGGACGGACACTGCGGCAGCTTCTACCTGGGCGCGCTGGCCGCCATGGTCCGCATGGGACAGGCGCTGGGGGACGATGTCTCGCAGTATGAACAGCTGCTACGAAAGGGCGCTGCCCGCATGGAGAAGGAGCTCTACAACGGAGAGTACTTCATCCAGATCGTTCAGAAGGAGGGCTTGGACCGCAACTTCGGTCCGATCAATCCTCGCGACCAGAGCCCGGCCTATCGCGCGGCGGCCGAGATCGTCAACGAGCAAGGGCCGAAGTATCAGTACGGCACGGGTTGCCTTTCCGACGGCGTGCTCGGTTTCTGGATGGCCCGCGCCTGTGGTATCGACGATGACCTCGTCAACGGGCCCATGGTGACCAGTCACTTGGCCGCGATCCACAAGTACAACCTGAAGCACGATCTTTCGCAGCACGCCAATCCGCAGCGCCCGACCTTCGCGATGGGGGATGACGGCGGTCTCCTGCTGTGCACCTGGCCGCGCGGCGGCAAACCGCTTCTGCCGTTCGTCTACAGCGACGAGGTCTGGACCGGGATCGAGTACCAGGTCGCCTCCCACCTGATGATGGTCGGCAAGGTCGACGAGGGCCTGGACATCGTCCGCGCGTGTCGCGATCGCTACGACGGCGTCCGTCGCAACCCCTTCAACGAGTACGAGTGCGGGCATTGGTATGCGCGAGCCATGTCGAGCTTCGCGCTCATTCAAGGCTACACGGGCTTGCGGTACGACGCCGTCGACAAGACCCTGCACGTTCGTTCCCGCGGTGACTTCCGCGCCCCGCTGTTCACCGCGCGAGGGTTCGGGGTCGTTTCGCGACAAGGCGGCAAAGTCACGGTCGACGTGCGCTCGGGCGAGATTCCGGTCGCTGCGATCGTCGTCGGCGATCAGCCGTGAGCCAGTGAGCCAGCGGTAACCGTTCCGCGGGGCGGCTTCCGTCGGTTAGACTGATCGCGCTGTTCACGTCGATCTCCTTACCGCACGGAAGCCGTCCATGCTCATACGCACTCGCCGTCCGTGGGAGCTCCCCGGACTCCAGCCGACGCCGGAGCACGTCTACCTTCACCGCCGTCAGTTCCTGGCGCGCCTCGGTCTCGGCAGCATCGTGGCCCTCGCCGTCGGGCCCGTCGCGTGTGGCCAGGCCGATGATCGAAAGACGTCGGACGCACCGCGCACGCCGGATCGCGACACGCGTGCTGGCGGTGCTGCCAAGCTGTACCCCGCACGCCGCAACCCGAAGTTCGTGTTGCCGGGCAAGCTGACCGACGAGAAGGTCGTCACGAGCTTCAACAACTTCTACGAGTTCTCGTTCCGCAAGGATCTCGTCAAGCCGCTGTGCGGACGACTCGAGACCTCGCCGTGGAAGATCGAGATCGCCGGCCTCGTCGAGAAGCCCTTCACGCTCGATGTCGACGATCTGCTCAAGCGGCTGCCGCTCGAAGAGCGCCTCTACCGCTTCCGCTGCGTCGAGGCGTGGGCGATGGACGTGCCGTGGACCGGCATCCCGCTCAAGCGCGTCATCGAGCTCGCCAAGCCGCTCGCGGCGGCGAAGTTCGTGCGCATGGAGACGTTCAACCGTCCAGACTGGGGCGCCGGCTTCAGCGCGACCGAGTATCCGTGGCCGTACCACGAGGGTCTTACCATCGGCGAGGCGACCAACGAGCTCGCGTTTCTCGCCACCGGACTCTACGGCAAGCCGCTGCCGAAGCAGAACGGCGCGCCGGCGCGTCTGGTCGTGCCGTGGAAGTATGGCTTCAAGAGCATCAAGTCGATCGTCAAGATCGAGTTCACCGCTGCGAGGCCGAAGACGTTCTGGCACACGGCGATCCCGCACGAGTACGGCTTCGTCGCGAACGTCGATCCCGGCGTGCCGCACCCGCGGTGGTCGCAACGCACCGAGTGGATGATCGACACGCGCGACGTTCGCCCGACGCAGCCCTACAACGGCTACGGCGAGTACGTCGCGAAGCTGTACCCGAAGAGGAAGCTGCGCGAGGACGGGTAACGTCGACGTTCAACGGGCTGCTATCCGAAGCATTCCCCGAGCGCTTCCTTCAGCACCGCGGCCTCGCCCTGTTCGAGGAGATCGTCGAGCCGCTCGCGCAGCTTGCTGGCGTCGCCCGCGGCGAGATCGTGCTTAAGACGGGGGATCGCCCCAGGTGACACGCTCAGCGCGTCGACCCCCATCGCGACGAGCGCGAGAGCGAGGCGCTCGTCGCTGGCGATCTCGCCGCAGACGGTCACCGGCTTTCCGACCGCGTGCGCGGCGTCGATCGTCCGTCGGATCATTCTGAGAATGGCAGGGTGATACGGATCGGCGATCGCCGCGGCGCTCGGGTTTTCGCGGTCCGCCGCGAGCGAGTATTGGATGAGGTCGTTCGATCCGACCGACAGGTAGTCCACCTCGCGCGCCAGCGGTCCCGCGATCTCGACTGCCGCTGGGAGCTCGACCATGGCGCCGATCTGCGGCTTCTGGAACATGCTCGAGCCGGGCAGCGACGCGATCGCCTTTTCGACGAGCGCCTTGACCTGCCGCACCTCGTCGAGCGTGCTCACGAGCGGGATCAGGATGCTCAGCGGTCGCGTCGATGCCGCCATCGCGAACGCCTGCACCTGATCGCGCAGCACGTTCGGGTAGTCGAGCAACACGCGGATCGAGCGATAGCCGTGAAACGGATCGCGCGATGCCTCGACCTCGTCGCCGTGAACGAATTTGTCGCCGCCGAGATCGAGCAATCGGAAGCGGACCTGACCGTGCGGAAAGAACTCGTACGCCCGCGCGTAGATCTTGATCTGCTCTTCGCGTGTCGGGAATCGCTCGCGCACGATGAACGGAAACTCGGTCCGGTACAGGCCGACGCCATCGGCGCCGTTGTCGCGAGCCACGCGGAGATCCGCCGCTACGCCGATGTTCGCCTGCAGATCGACCTCGAGGCCGTCGTGCGTCGCGGCTCGTCGGTCGCGATACTCGAGCGACTCGGCGTCCAGGAGCGCTTGGCGCTGGACGCGTTCCTCGAAGTCCGACAGCGTCTCGTCCATCGGTCGCACGATGACCGAACCTGAGTTGCCGTCGATGATCAGGAGGTCGTCGCTGTGAACGACCTGAGCGAAGTCCGCCAGGCCGGTGACGGCCGGAATACCCATCGAGCGCGCCAGAAGCGCGCCGTGCGACGTTCGCCCGCCGACCTCGGTGACGAGGCCGAGCGCACCTTCCGCCTTGAGCTCGACGACGAGCGACGGCGGGAGGCCGTGGGTGACGACGATGCGTTCGCGCAGCTGCGGCCCGGTCTCGCCCGGATGGAGGAGATGGCCGAGGATTCGACTCCGGAGGTCGCGAATGTCCTCGACGCGCTCCTGAATGTACGGATCGCGCACGTCCATGAGCCGCTCCTCGAACGAGCGCAACGACTCGGACACGGCGACGTGCGCCGTCTTGCCGGCGTCGATCGCCTCGACGAGCCGGCGTTCGAGGACCGGATCGTTCAAGAGCAGGAGGTGCGAGCTGAAGATGAGCGCGTGCTCTTCGTCGGCCTCCCGCTCGGCCGCCTTCTGGATCTCCAGGATCTCGCGGCGTGTCTCGTCGAACGCTTCCTCGCAACGCCGCCGCTCCTCCTCAGGACCCAGTCCCGTCGCGTCACCGTCTTCCGAATCGACGTCGTGCGCGCCGCGGAAGACCGCGCGGCCGATCGCGATGCCGCCCGACGCGGGACTGCCCTGGAGCACGGTCTCGCCGCGTGCGGACTCGCGTCGCCGCGACGGTCGCGCCGTGCCGCGCCAGCGCCGCACCTCGTCGAGATATCCGGCCGTGTCGCCGTGATCGAGCGCTTCGATGAGGCGCGCGTTCTCGACGACGCCGACGAGCTGAGCGGCGATCGTCGACAAGGTCTCGATCTCGAGCTGCGAGAACTGCCGCTTGTCCCGAGTTTGAACGGCCACGGCACCGACCGGCCGGTTGCGGATCCCCATCGGGATGCCGAGGTAGGAGCGGAACTGCTCCTCGCGAGTTTCCGGGAAGTACAGGTAGATCGGATGCGATGGCGCGTCCTCCGTCGCAATCGGTTCCATGCGCGCGACGACCGTGCCCGTCAGGCCCTCGCCGAGCCGCACGGCGACCTTGCCGACCGCCGCCGGATCGAGGCCTTGCGACGCCATCAGGCGCAGCCGTTCGCCGTCCGGATCGAGCAGATAGATCGACGCCACATCGGTCCCCATCTCCTCCACGATGATCTCGACGGCGTTCTGGAGGATCTCGAGCAGCGAGTGCGACCGCTGGATGACCAGGGAGAGCTTGTGGGGGATCGACATCGGGTGCCCCTCAGTCCGTAGTTTCGCGCTGCCGCTCCGGCGGCGCGGTGGACGAATTCGCCGCGAGCCCGGCGACGCGCAGCACAAACTCGACGCGTTCCTCGACGGGGAGCCACGGCACGGCCACGGCGTACGGGTGGAAGTGTGTCCAGGCTCGTTGCAGCGCCTCGTGGAGGCGGACGGCTTGCTCCGCGGTCTCGTCGCGGTAGCTGTTCGCCCCGTATTCGGGGTTGAGGTCGCACAGGAAGACGGTCCGATAACGGTCGCGGGCCGCCTCGCAGGCCGCGAGGAGCTCGGGGAAGGGCTCGAGGCCGGCGATCTCGAGGTATGCGAGGCCATCGACGACGCCGCGATCGGCGAAGGTCCGGGCGTCGTAGGCGCTGTCTCGATCGGCGAGAGCCGCGCGTTCGCGGGTCAGCTGGGCCGCCAGGATCTCGCGTTGGAACGCGACCGGGTCGCTCTCCCGAAGCGGGCCCGTCCGCGGCGACTCGATCACGTCTTTCGCCGCCTCGGCGACGACGGCATGACCCCGCTGCGCCAACCCGTCGATCAGCGTCGTCTTGCCGGAACACGGGCCGCCCGAGAGCACGAAGAGAGCGGGGGTCGAAGCGCGGAGTCGGTCTGGAGACATGAGCGGTGGCAGTCGAAAGCGTAAGTACGGACCCGTCCATCGCGAGGTTCTTGTTCTACCCGCGATTGCACGGTAGTTTGAGGGGAATCCTCCAGTGCGCCGGGAAGCCCTCCGGGGCTCGAGGGGCGAAACGACACGACCACCGCAAGGGAGTGGACCATGTTCTCGCAGAACGAAGCCTATAGCTCCGGCCCGAGTTTGGCCGTCGCAGACGCCGCGGTGGCCGAGCGCGCCGCCTTCCTCCGCAGGACCTACACGCACCTGCTCGGGGCTGTTCTCGCCCTCGTGGCGATCGAGTTCGTGTTCTTCATGACCGGATTCGCCGAGAGCCTCGCGCGCACGCTTCTCGGCGGCCGCTTCACCTGGCTGATCGTGCTGGTCGCGTTCGGCGTTGTCAGCGGCGTCGCCAACCGTTGGGCCCACTCGGACACGTCCATCGGGACCCAGTACCTCGGGCTGGCCATCTACACCCTCGCCGAAGCGGTGATCCTCGCGCCTCTGCTGTTTATCGCGTCGGGCTTCCCCGATGTCATTCCTGCCGCCACGGTGGCGACGTTGCTGATCTTCGTCGCGCTGACCGCGTTTGTGCTCCTTACCGGAGCCAACTTCTCGTTCATGCGCGGGGCGCTGACGATCGGCGGGCTCGTCGCGATGGGGTTGATCGTGTGCTCGATCATCTTCGGGTTCAGCCTCGGCATCTTCTTCTGCTTCGCGATGGCCGGGTTCGCCGCCGGATACATCCTCTACTACACCTCGGCGGTGCTGCACGACTATCGCGCCGAACAGCACGTGGCCGCCTCGCTGGCGCTCTTCTCGTGCGTCGTGCTGCTGTTCTGGTACGTGCTGCGGATCGTGCTGTACTTCTCGTCGAGCGACTGATCCTGTCGGCGTCCGGCGTCCGGCGCTCGGAACGCGCAACCCGCTGACACCAATGCGGTCTGACACCCGGGCCGAGCACGCCGCTCGGCCCGAAAGCGTCGAGCCGGATCCTTCCGCCCGGCGCGCAGCCGCGACAGGACACAACCGATGAGCGCCGCCGACGACTCGGCCGATAGGGTCTCGAACGACGGAATCCCGGAGCCCCAGGATCAGAATCCGGGCGCGGAGGATCGCTGCCGACGGGTGGCCGAGCACCTGGCGGAGCTCATCGAGCCCGATCCCGCCGGCTCCCTCGGCGCCGACGAGCGGGAGGAGCTCCTCGCCGAGATTCGCAACTGCCCTCGCTGCAGGGAGTTGCATCGAGCGTTCGCGGCGACGGTCGAGCTTCTCCGCACGCTGCCGCCGCAGCCCCTGCCGGAGACGTTCGCGTCGGACGTGCGCGCGGCGGTCCGGCGTGAGAGCGTCGGGGCCACGTCGCGCTGGCGAGGCGGCTTCGGCGGGCGCGCGCTGGTCGCCGCCGCGGTCGTCGTGATCGCGGCCGGCGGCGCGTGGATCGCGCTGTGGCGGGCGCGGCAGCCGGCGCCGGTGGTCGACATCGCCGGCGGCGCGGCGGCGGACGAGCCGCTCGGCGCCGCGGGCACCGCGGGCGCCGCAACCGGCGTGGGCGCCGAGCGCGAGAAGTCGGCGGGCGAAGCGCTCGTCGTCGCGAAGACGGCGGGCGTGATCCACGGCGCGCCGGAGTACGCCGACAACGGTACGCTGGTCGCGATGCGCTACGAGCTCCCGGTCTGGGGGCCCGACGAGCGGCGAGCCGCGGAGCTCCTCGGGTCCCTCGCCGCTCGCTTCCGGCCTCCCGCCGCCCCCGCGGGGCGGCGCGGACCCGTCGAGCTCCGCGCGGATGACGATGTCGACGGCGCGGACGACGATCGTGCGGGCGCCGGGGCACCCGCGATCGACCCGAGGGCCGCAGCGCTGGACAGCGACACGGGGTACGAGGAGCTGACGCTCGTCGTCTCGGCCGAGCAACTCGACGAGATCCAATCGGAGCTGAATCGCTACCTCGAGGCGCGGCGGGTCCGCTCGGCCGAGGTGCCGGCCGACTCCGTTTCCCCCGACGCGTCCGCAGCGACCGCCGGCGTCGCGAGCCGTGCCCGGCGCGCAGCGCCGACGACCGTCGAGAAGGGCGTCGGCGCGGACAACGAGTCGGACGACGCGGACGACGAGTCGGACGACGCGGACGCCGAGTCGGGCGACGCAGACGCCGAGTCGGGCGACGCAGACGCCGAGTCGGCCGACGCGAAGGCCGCGGTCGACCCGTCGACCGACGGCGCGACGCCTGCGCGGCCGAAAGACGAGTTGCGCGGCTCGAAGGCGAAGAAGTCGCGCGCTCGCAGCCTGGGGAAGGACCGGGGCGCCGCGCGGGCAGCCGACGCTCTCGACGGTGGTGTCGGGGCTGTCGCAGCGGACGAATCGGTCCCGCCTCGACGTCGCGCCCGTGGCCCCGGGACGATCGGAGCGGGGCCGCGCGCCGCACTGAAGCCTGGGGCGAAGCGGGCCGACTCGGGCGCCGCCCGCGGCGCGCGTGCGCTCGGGCGCGGACCGGAGTTCAAGGAGTCGCCCGCCGATGGGACCGGGCCGAAGGCCGCCCGCGACAAGGGGGCGGCGAAGTCGGACAGCGCGGCGCCGGTCGTCGTCGATCCTCCCGCCCCGGCCGACAAGCGCGCGGCGAGGTCGGACAGCGCGGCGCCGGTCGTCGTCGATCCTTCCGCTCCGGCCGACAAGCGCGCGGCTGTCGAGGCGCGCGCGGAGCCCCTGCGGCGGAAGGCCGCAGCCTCCGGTCCGCTCGTCCGGGTCGTCATCCGCCTGCGCCGGATCCCCTCGCGCTAGCGCGCAGCTAGCGGCGCCGGTACTTCTTCGAGCTCTCCTCGAGGAATTGGCGCTCCTCGTCGGTCAAGCTCGCCATGCCCTCGGCGCTGATTTTCGCGAGGAGCTTGTCGACTCGCTCGGAGAGTCCGTCCGGAACAGACGGCTCGTCGCGCGGCGGAGCCGACGGTCGCGGCTCGTCGTGCACGACGCGGAACGCCGAGCTCTCTGCCGATCGACGTCCGGAACGTCCCGGACCGCGCCGGCCGTCCAACCGCAGGAGAGGTGCCCAGAACGTCGTCCAGCGCAGATCGAAGCGCCGGAACGCGAAGCCGAACGCCGCGCCCGTCAGGTGGGCGACGTGCGCGACACCAGTGCCGCCCTTCAGCATGCCGATGAGATCCATGCCGATGAACAGCACGCACAGCAGCCACAGCGGCGCGGGAATCGCGAAGAAGAGCAGGACTCTGCGGTGCGGATAGAACAGCGTGTACAGGACGACGATCGCCATCACCGACGCCGACGCGCCGAGGACCGGGGCCTCGTGGCCGGTGAGCTGCATCACGACGACCTCGAGGAAGATCGCGCAGATCCCCGATGCGAGGTAGAGGAACCAGAAGTCCTTCCGCGTGTAGATCTGTTCGAGCTCACGGCCGAACATCCACAGGAAGAACATATTGAAGGCGATGTGGAAGAGCGATTTCGGATCGTGCGCGAAGTTCGCGGTGACGAGTCGCCACACTTGCGGGAACGAGCCGCCGAAGAGGTCGGACGGACTGCACGCGAGCACTTCCGTCGTCAGATCGTAGCCCGAGCTCATCGCCACGAGCTGGAGGAGCCAGATCACGGCGTTGATGACGATGATCGTGCCGACCGTCGTCCGCGCCCAGCGCTTGACGCCTTCCCCCGGATCCGGCCGGTAGTAATCGCGGTCGTAGATTCCCATCGGGCCGCTATTCTAACAGCCCGCGGCGGGATCCGCGAAGGCCACGGCGTGTCGTGATTCGGGGCGCGACCGCCCTCACGGTCGCCGGTAGCGCGAGGCGTTCTCTTCGAGGAAGGAGCGTTCCTCGGCGGTCAAGCCTTCCATGCCGTCGACGTGGATCTTGTCGAGTAGCTCGTCGATGCGCTGCGAGATCGCGTCGCCCGGGCTGTCGCCGTCCGCCTCGGCCGTTTCGATCAGCCGCGGTCCGGGCCTCGCTCCGCGCTTCTCGGCGCGTCCGAGGCGGCGGCCCAGGCGCGAGATCGTCTCCCAGCGCAGGTCCCAGCGCCAGAACGCGAAGCCACACGCGGCGCCGACGAGGTGAGCGAAGCAGGCGACGCCCCCTTCGCCCGCGCCGAACGCACGCGCGACGTCCTGGAAGATGAAGAACGTGCACAGAGCCCACACGGGCAAGGGCAGGACGAAGAACAGGTAGATCCGCCGCGTCGGGAACAGGCACGTGTAGAGCACGACGATCGCCATCACGGCGCCGGAGGCTCCGAGGATCAGCGTCTGGCCGTTCCCGGTCAGCTGTTGCGAGACGACCTCGGCCGCGATCGCGAGAATGCCCGAGCCGAAGTAGAGCAGGCAGAAGTCCCGCCGGCCGAGCAGTTGCTCGAGGTCGCTGCCGAAGAACAGCAGGAAGATCATGTTCCCCGCCAGGTGCCACGGCGTCCGCCAGTCGTGGGCGAAGTTCGCGGTCAGGAGCTTCCAGACGTGGGGGAACCCGTCGAAGATGTCCGCCGGAGTGCACGCGAGGAATCGCGTCAGCGTTCCGCCGAGCACGGCGTCATCGCCGCGGATGAGGAGCTGGAGCACCCAGATGACGACGTTGGCCGCGATCAGCGTGCCGACGACCGACCGTCGTCTGAGCGAGACTTCCCCGGCGCTGCGGAACTCGTAGTATTCGCGGTCGTGGATTCCCATGCGCCGTCCGAAACCACGGCTCCGACAGGAGCTGCGCGGGAAGAACTGCACTAGCAGCCCGTTGAAGAAGTCGATCCGGCGCGGAAGCGGTCGTTTCGCCTCTGCACTCGGAGCACTTCTTCACCGGACTGCTGACTTGTACTGATAAGCCGTCCGCGGCAGCATCAGCGCGACGACATCGCAGTATTCTTCGGCTTTCTCATGCAGACGGAACACCCCTTCGTCCTACCTCGCGGCTACTTGGCGCCCGACGGTGCCGTGCACCGGGAAGGAACGCTGCGGCTGGCGCGCGCGGGCGACGAGATCGCTGTCCTCGACGATCCGCGCGTCCAGGCGAATCGAGCCTGGGCCGTCGTCGTCCTTCTCGCCAGAGTCATCACCCGGCTCGGACCGCTGGAGGGCGACGAGATCGACGCAGACGTGGTCGCCGAGCTGTTCAGCAGCGACTTCGCGTACCTCCAGGCGCGCTATCGCGAACTCAACGGCGTCGACCCGAGCTGCTAGGTCAGCGCGCCGCCAGCTCGCTCTCCATTTCGGAGACCACCGTGTCGATTTCGCGGCGCGCGCTGCGATAGAAGTACTCGGCCCACGACCAGGCCGGGCTCTCGATGGGGCAGGTCGTCTCATCGGCGCTCGAGCCGTCCGGCGCGTCGACGTGGAGCGCCATGCCCGGAACGCGCGGCAGGATTTCCGCCACTTGGTCGAGGGCCTGACGGCGGACGCGGTCGACCACGCTGCGGAACCGCTCCG
>CAYMRB010000255.1:0-14652 GCA_964392615.1 uncultured Planctomycetia bacterium
TGATCTCTTCTTCGCCCCGGTCACTCGAAGCTTGTCCCGACTGCAACGCCGAACCTCAAGCGACTTCCATACCGTGACGACGGCTGCCCGCCGACGCGTCAGAGGCTATCGACTCGGGTTGACGATCAGGCCGCCTTCTTCCAGCGGCGTCTTCCCGCCACGGCCACCCCGCTCAAGCCCAAGCAGAGGCCGAGGAGGACCAGCGAGGCGGGCTCGGGAATCGGAACGATCGCGGAGATCTGCATGTGGTCGAGCTCGAACGCGATGTTTCCGCTCAGGTTCCGGATGGTGACGCTCGACAGCCCTGCAGCATCCGTCACGCCGAGGAATCCCTCCACGGCGTGGGCCGTGGAACCGGGGTTCGAGTCCAACACGCCCGAGGTCGCCCCGTTGGCCAACATGACGAAGGAATCGTCGGAGCTGCTGCTATTGTCGAACACCCAGATGCCGAATCCGGCGACGGGGTTCGAGAAGGTGAAGGTGACGTCGCCGCTCACAGGGTTCCCCGGGCCGCCCGTACGATTGAGCAATGCACCGCCGGACACCGTGCCGAACTAGCCGCCGCCACCCGCGTACGCGCCCCAGAAAACCTCTCCGGCGGAGGCGGGCACGTTCGGGAGCGAGACGTCCACCGTGATGCCGCCCAGGGTCAGGCTGGATAACGTCTCGTACTGACCGTAGCTCTGGAAGTCTTCCTCGACGAAGCTGCCCACCGCGGTCTGCCACGCCAGGTCGCCCGACGGGTTCGCGCCCGCGCTGGCGAAGAAGACGGGCCCGCCGTAGACGGAACCCGCGCATACAAGAACGGCGACACAGCTCGCAAGGGCGAGCCTCGAGAAACGGGGGCGTTCTCTTGACATGGTCGGCTCCTCGCTGTGCGGACGGATCTTTCAGAGCCTTCAGGCTATCAGCGGGCCGCTCAAGTCGGCAAGGAGAAAACGGGGAAACTGATCGTCGCTGCTCTCGGCTGCGACGCTCCGTCGGCGCTAATCGTCGAAGACATTCTCCACCGCCTGGCGGTAGATCTCCCGCGCCAGCTCCGACGACTCCTTCTGCGTCCTGATAATGGACCGGAGCCTCTTGACGACCTCGGTGAATCCTTCGAGGCGCACCATGCGCGTCAGGATCTCGTCGAGCCGTTCGAGCTTCCCCTCGAGGAAGAGCCCGAGCTCGGTGCCCTGGCGGACGCGGTCGATCTTCGTCTTGGCCGCGCGGATGCTGCCGAGCTGACTCGCGGCCGCCGGGAGGGTCGTCTCGGCGAGCTCGCGCAGCGGCGTGATGATCAACTGCGCGAGACGGTCGAGGTCGTCCGCCTCGCCGATGCGGTTGTTCTTCATCTCGAGAAGGATCTGCTCGATCGCACCGGCGATCGACTCGAGCTGGCGGCCGTGCGCGCGCTCCTTCCTCGCCAGCGCCGACATCAGCTTCTCGACGTCCTCGGTGAGCGGCTCGTCCGTGTTCCACCCCTGGTCGACGAGGCGGTAGACGTCGTCGCGGACCTTCTTTTCCTCCTCGATGATCCGTTCGAGGATGCGGCGCTGCTCCTCTTCGCGGCGCACGAACTCCTCGCCGAGTCGCTCCGCCGTGACGACGAGGAAGCCGAGCGTCGACGAGTAGCCGGTTTTCGATCCCGCGAGCGCGTCGTTGTCCGTCGCGCCCACTCGCAACGAGAGGCGCTTCTCCGGCTCGATCGCGAGCTTCTCGAGGTCCCACACGGCCTCGCTCTCGACAGGGTTCTGCGGCAGCCCCTCGACGGGCAGCGGCTCCTCGCCTTCCTTCGTCCCGTCCGGCCCCGCGTCGACTTCCCATGCGAGGCGCACGCCCTCGATCGAGTAATCGTCGCGCGCATTGATCTCGATCGGCACGAGCGCCTGCGGCGTGATCATCGGGCCTAGGCCGCGAACGCGCGCCCGGACGATCGGCTGGCGGTCCGCAACGACGTGGATCGCGAACTGCATCAGGCGATCCGGCGGCACATTCTCACGGTCGGCGAGATGGATCGACACCGGCCCGCCCGCGTCCGGCGACCAGGTTCCGCGGAACTGCCGAGGGCTCGCAGCGTCGATCTCGAGCTCGACCTCGCGCCCCTCGGCGATGATCCACGCGCGGGCGAGCTCCTTGTTCGCACGTCCCGCGAGATCGACTCGCGAACCCGCGGGCACCGCCAGCTCGCCGACGTCACCCTCGGTCGTCGCCGGATCGAGCCCGGTGTACTTCGGCGCGACGACCGTTGCCGCGAGCGACTCGACCTGCGGTCGCTCGAGCACTCGAACGCGGTGGGTCGGCGTGCGGTAATCGCCGCCCTCCACGAAGAACTCGAAGTCTTCGGTCACCGCGCCGTGCTTGTGTACGAAGCGGGCTTCCTCGCCCGTGCGTGGCATCTGGTATCGCGTGCTGCCGGTCGGGTACAGCAGCCGGATCGCGACTCGCTGGGGCACTTCCTTCGAGGCGAGCGCGACGATGTCGAACGAGTTGCCGCGCGGGACGCCGTGTTCGAGGTTCTCGAAACCCTCAAGCTCGATGTGCGTACGGAACGGGTACTCGACGCTCGCGAACAGGACCTGACGCTGAAACCAGAGCCCGAACGTGCCGGAGAAGAGGATCACGAGCAGTCCGAGCGCGACGACGGTCGATACGCCGCCGAGCATCGCCGACGCGACTCGCGGTGTGTCGACCGCTTCGCCCGCGTCGAGGTCGCGCAGACTGTCGGCAGCCTGAACGACCACGCGGCCCTCGAGGACGCGCATCAGGTCGGCCTCGTCCGTATCACCTGAATCGACTGATTCGCCCGCATCGCCCGAGACGAGCTCGCGGACCCGCGGGTCGCGGAGGAAGTCGAGCGCGCTCCGCAAGCGGTCCTCCAGGGCGGGGAACTGCCGCTCGATCAGATCCGCGAGCACCGGCGTCGGCAACGGCACGCACACCGGCCGCAGCAGGAACCGCCACGCGCAGTAGCCGAACGCGCCTCCGTATACGGCGAGCGCGACGGCGCGCGCGACGATCGACAGGCGGAAGGCGCGGTCGAGTCCGAGCGACACGAGGACCAGACCGCACAGCACGACCGCGAGCACCGCGAGACCGCGCAGCGCGAGCGACGAGCGCAGCAGTCGGCGCAACTCGCTCAGTCGCGCGTCGATCCGCTGCAGGTCGGGTTTGTCGTCGGGTGCGGACATCTCGGCTCGGGTCACAGAAGTCGACACAGCTTGCGGAGGATCCACTCGATTGTCAGGAGGCTCGCCAGAAGCGCGACGGCGACGCGGTTGTCCCACAACGGGATCGGCTCGTCGGTCGTCGTCACGGTCTGCGATCCGCTCGGGATGCGATCCGGCACCTCTGCCGCCTCCCACAGGCGCCAGTACTTGCCGAGTGGCTTCGCGGCGTCTCGCGGCACGTACTCGGCCAGCTCGCGCAGGCTCGACGAGTCGAGCCACGGGTCCTGGAACTCGATGTCCGGAGGGTCGACGCTCACCGTGTGCTCGGTGCCGTCCGGCAGCCGCAGCGTGTGCGCGCCGAGGTTCCGCGGAACGAACACGCTCCGGAACCAGCCGGGCGATGTCGCGTCCTTCTCGAGTCGTACCTCGGTCTCGTTGCCGTCGCCGTCCTGGACGATCAGCGTCACCGAGTCCTCGTCGAGCGGCCTGAAGTTCTCGTCCTGCATCAGCGCCGCGACGCGGACGACCTCGCCGAGGTCGTAGCTGTCACGATCGCTCTGCAGCACCCGCCGCTTGCCTCCCGACAGACGGCCTTCCGTCAGGAAGCGCGTCGTCTGCATCCAGAACTGGTCGTAGATCTCCTCGGTCGTCGAGCGCCAGCGCCACGTCTCGTCGCTTGCGAGGAAGATCGTGCGGCCGCCCTCGTAGAACTGCCACGCGAGGATCGGTTCCGGACCGCTCTCGAGCACGCGTGTCGGATCGGAGTGCACGAGCAGCACGTTCGCGCCCGGCTTCGGCTTGCGGACGCGGAAGGACCAGTAGATGCCCGGCAGCTCGGCCCATCGCTCGCGGTTGCGTTCCGGGCGCGAAGACAGGCGGGTCGCGGAGTTCGACGACGCGATCGCCGTCGGCACGAGCGGCCACTCGCGTAGCGACAGGAACTCGGGCCCCGCTTCCGGCTCAGCGCGCGCGACGTCCGGCACGACGGGAAGCATGTCGCGCAGCGGCTTCATCGCGTCGGCGCGGAAGAAGCGCACGCCGTACTTCTCGCCGGCGACGTAGACGAGCCCGCCGTTCTGCTTGCCGACAAATTGTTCGAGCAGCGCCGCGTAGTCGAGCGGGAAGTCGTCGGGATCCGGATCGACGAGGAGCACGACGTCGTACTCGAACAGCTCGCGCGGTTCGGTGGGCAGGCGATCGAGCGAAACATTGCCCTCCTGCGGGAAATCCGAATCGGCGCTCATGAGCCAGCCGGAGACCGAGATCCTGCGATCGCGCCGCATCAGGTTGAGCAGGAAACGGTACTCGTAGGTCGGCCCGCCCGCGATCAGCAGCACGCGCGAGGCCTCTTCGATGACCTCGACGTCCACGCTGCGCTCGTTGTCGTCGGTGAACGCTTCTTCGTCGCGCACGGCGAGGCGAGCGGTCAGGTGGTGCTTGCCGACACCCTCGAGGTCGACGTTGAAGCGAGCGACGGCCTCATTGCGCCCGTCCTCGAAGGTCACGTCCGTCGTGCCTAGAACGCGCTCGTCGCCCCCGGCTCCCTCGAACGCGTCGACGAGCTCGACCGCGACCGTGTCGCCGTCCCAGCCCTTCTGATGAACGCGCACGTCGACGGCGACCGGATCGCCGGCAAACACGCGCTCGCTCGCCAGCAGCGCGAGAAGGCGCAGGTTGCGCGGCGGGGTCGGGTCGCCGATGCCGATCGCGTGGACCGGCACGCGTTTCTCGTCGCCCAGGAACCGCGCGATTCCCGACAGCCCTTCGCCCGCGGTCACGTTGCCGTCGGAGATCACGACGACGCTCGCGACGCGGGTTCCTCCCTGCTGCTCGACGGCAGAGCGCACGGCTCCGGCGATGTCGGTCGACGAGCCGCGCGGGGTGAGCTCGATGTCCGGCGGTGGGGGAGGCTGTGGCGCGGCAGGCCCGCTCGTCGCGTCATCGGCGCGGGGCGCGGGCGGAGTGTCTGCGTTCGCGCTCGGCGGCGCCTCGATCGACAGTCGCCGCGACTCGTCGGCGAACGTGTACACCTCGACGCGGTTCTTCTCGCCCAGGCGATCGAAGAGTCGATAGCGCGGATGCTCGAGGAACCGTTCGACGATCTCGGCTCGCGAGAGCCGGGTGACGTCCGCTGCCTTCAGCGGGGGCTCGCCGTCGATGGACAGCGTCGCGGCGGTCTTCTCGGCATCGTCTGGCGCGCCTCGGTAGCGATCGCGAATCGTCGCGCTCATCGACTCGTCGACGAGGACGATAGACACGGCGCGCAGCGTCCGTTCGCGGTCGACCTCGAGGACCGGGTAGAACACGATCAGCGCGAGAACGAGCACGAACACCATGCGGATGCCGGCGAGCGACATCTTCTTCCAGGTTCCGAGTCTCCCCTCGCGGAGGTACGTGAACGCGATGGCCGCGAACGCCGCAAGCACGATGAGGATCGCGACGAGCCCGAGGTCGCCCTCCGGAAAACGCGCGAAGGACACGCGCGCCGTACCGCCCTCGAGCGACTCGACGTCGATCGAAAGCCAGCGCAGGAACCAATCCGGAAGCGGCAGGTCGGTCACGATCCCTCCTTCGCACCGGTGGCGGTGAGAGCGGGCCGGGCCGCCAGCCGCTGAAGGCCCACGGCGCGCCCCTCCGCCGCCCGTCCGTGATGCGCGAACCAGCACGCGAGCGCGCCCTCGACGAAGAGGAGCACGATCAAGAGCGCGAGCAGCAGGTCGGCGATCTCGAACTGGCCGTGTCCCGCTTCGGAGAAGCGCGCGACGTCACGAACGACGCGCAGGTCCGCGTTCGGGTACAGCTTGCGGAGCTCATCCTCGGTCACGCGGCGCAGGTCGGACTCGCGCGTCGGCGAGCGGATCGCGATCGCGCTCCACTCGTCGACCGTGGAACCGCGCTTGCGCTGCGCGAGGAAGAAGTGGCCGGCCGCCAGCGTCGCTTGCGGCTCCAGCGTCAGGACGAACTCGGAGTCGGGCGCCTTCTCGGCCCCTTCGTTCTCGGCGGCGGATCGCGGCGACGCGCGCAGCGTGCCCTCCGGCGTGCGCGGGTAGTCCGGCGCACGGAAGCGCGCCTGGTTCGCGTACTCCGCGATGTCGATCGGCACCTCGAGACGCTGCCCGGCCAGGTACTCGACCGTCTGGCTGCGGCTCGTGCCCATCGTCTCGATGACCTTCTGCAGCACCATCAGATACGTGACGTTGCGCGGCCACCCGTTCCACTCGCGGTCCGCCGAGCTCGCGAACAGGTAGACGCGACCGGCGCCGACGGGGCGCTCGACGAATGCGGGCGTGTCCGCGTCGCCGGTGAAGCTCGCGATGACGCGCGCCTGGGGATGGGGCGCGACGGCGAAGTAGCGGTTGAACCGGATGTCCTGCACGTACGGCTCGCCGCCGTCGCGCAGGAACTCGAAGAACGGATGGTCGTACGACGGCAGCAGGCGGACGTCCATCGTTTCGCCGCCCTCGACCTCTCCGATGGTCGCCGGCAGCAGGTCGCGTTCGGGATGGTCCTCGTCGGCCGGTCCCGCTGCGGTGCCGAAGTCGCGCTCCCACTCGGCGGCGCGTACCTGGTCGCCGAGGAACAGGAACAGCGCACCGCCACCGCGAACGTAACGTCCGAGTCGCCGTCGGAACTCCTCGGGCAGGCTGTACACGTTCGCGAGGAACACGCCGCCGAAACGATCGAGCGCGCCGCTCGGCAGGCTGTCCTCGACCGCGACGACGGGCACGATTCCCGAGTTCGCGTCGCCGCCGGGATTGAGCGCGAGCGACAAGTAGTACGTCTCGTCGTCCCAGCGGTCTCCCGACGACGACGGCTCGCCGTCGATCAGGAGAATCTCGGTCGAGTCGACGACGTCGACGACGAACGCGAACTCGTTGTCGCCGGCGATCGGGTCGCTCGAGCCCGACAAGCTCGTGCTGGCCCAGTACTGGCCCGCGGTCCGGAACGTGCACGGAATCGTCGCGACGGCGGTCTCGCCCGCGGCGATCGTCGCGATCGGTGGCGCGAGCGCGGTGAACGACATGCCACCGTCCGCAGCCGGACCGCTCGATCTGCCGACCGCGGCGACCGGGCCGAAGTGCATCGTCAGACGGAGATTCGCGACGGGCGCGTTGCCGTGGTTGCGCAGTCGCACGCGAACCTGCGTCGGCAAGTCGACCGTCGGACGCGCGTCGAGACGGACCTCCGTGATCGCGATGTTCGTTGTGTCGTCGCCGCCGACGTCGTAGATCACGATTCGCGCCGGATTGTCCTCCGACTCCTGCAATCGCTCGAGCGCTTGCGTCAGCGACGCGCTCGCGCCACCGGAGCCGTCGGTCCAATCAGCCGCGCGCAGGTCGGTGAGGATCGACACCGACCGCGGCCGCTGCGTCGAGCTATCGGCGGACGTCGCGGCGTGTTGGGCGATGTTCTCGAGCGTCGCCGCGAGGTCCATACTCGTCGACGTCGGGCTCAGGTTCTTCACCGTGCTCTCGATCTGCGCGGCGCGTTCTTGATCGATGAAACCGTCCTGCAGAAGTGGAGCCTCGGGGCGCGAGGAGCGCACGATCGTCACGCGGTCCTGGCCGCCGCGGCGTCGCCCGAGGCTGCCGATCTCGTTCGCGAGCGCCTCGGCTGCGCGGTCGAGGGTCGTGCCGCCCGCTTCGCGTCGGCTCATCGACAGCGAGTCGTCGACGACGAAGATCTTGTCCTCGCTCTTGAACGCGCTGGCGAGCCAGCCGAAGTCCCGGTCGTCCAGCCGTGGCCGCGCGAGCGCGAGCGCGATGAGCGCGATCAGCACGATGCGGCACAGGAGGAGGAGGAGCTGCTCGATCCGCACGCGGCGTCGCGTTCGCTTCAGCGCGCGCAGCAGGAACTCCATCGCCGCCCAATCGAGCTTGCGCTGACGCTGCCGGTTGAGCAGGTGGATGATGATCGGGATCGACGCGAGTCCGAGTGCAGCCCACGCGAGGCCCGGGTGCAGGAACGGGTTCATCGCCTCGCTCTCCGCACTCGTGCCCGCGCTGCGATCACCGCGATGATCGCGGCATCCAGTGGTTCGTCGGTGTAGGTGACGCGGTAGTCGATCGCCAGGCCGGAGCAGATGCGCTCGACCTCGCCGAGGTACTCGCCGAACACCTCGAGATACGCCTCCCGGAGCTGACGCGGATCGGCGTTGACGTCCGGGTACTCCTCGAGGCCCCGGAACAGCGTATTGCCCTCGAACGGGAACTCGACCTCGGTGCGGTCCAGCACGTGGAACACGACCAGGTCGTGCCCGCGCAGCGTGAACGCCTGCAAGCCGCGCTCGAGCTCGCTGCGGTCGTCGAAGAGGTCCGAGATCACCACGACGAGACCGCGTCGCGGAATCTTGTCGGCGACCTGCTCGAAGACGGCGCCCATGCCGGACTTCTCCTTCGGCTCCATGCGGTCCATCGTCTCGCCGATCCACGTCAGCACGTTGCGGTTCGTGCTGACCGGAATCGCGTCTCGGACCTCGGAGTCGAAGAGCGTCACGCCGACGCCGTCGAGCTGGCGGTTGAGAAGATACGCGAGCGACGCGGCGAGCGTGGCCGAGTACTCGTACTTCGTCATCGCGTCCTTGTGCGAGGCATCGGCGAAGCGGAATCGCATCGACTCGGAGCAGTCGAGCAGCAGGTGCGCGCGGAGGTTCGTTTCCTCCTCGAACTTCTTGATGACGAAGCGCGAGTTGCGCGCATAGACCTTCCAGTCCATGTGGCGGATGTCGTCACCCGGCACATAGGACCGATGGTCCGCGAACTCCACGGACTGCCCGTGGTACGGGCTCTTGTGAAGTCCGGTGATGATGCCCTCGACGACCATCTTCGCCCGCATCTCGAGATGTCCGATGCGAGCGAGGACTCTAGGATCGTAGTACCTTTCGAACCTGGCCATCGCTCAGGGCGTCGCCTTCCTCGGTGGGGGTCTCTTCCAGGAGGCGGTCGATGATCCGGTCCACCGTGTAGCCCCTGGCTTCGGCATGGAAGTTCGTCAGAATGCGGTGGCGGAGCACCGGGTGAGCGACCGCCTTGATGTCGGCCACCGACACGTAGTCGCGACCGGCGAGCAGCGCCTTGGCCTTGCCTGCCGTGATCAGGCACTGGCACGCGCGCGGGCCGGCGCCCCAGGCGACGTACTCCTTGACGAAGTCCGGCACCGGCTCGTCGGGAGTCTCGCTCTTCTCCGCCGCGTCCGGCGCCACGCCGCCGGCGTGATCGGACTCGAGTCGCGTCTGGCGGACCAGGCGCATCGCGTAGTGGACGACGGGGTCAGCGACGGGCACCTGGCGCACCGTGCGCTGGACCTGCTGGATCTCCTCCGCGGTGAAGACCGGCTCGACCTTTACGTCGCGCTCCTCGGTCGTCCAGCGGATGATGTCGTACTCCTCGGACTTCTTCGGATAGCGGATGAAGATCTTGAACAGGAACCGGTCCTGCTGCGCCTCGGGAAGCGGGTACGTGCCTTCCTGCTCGATCGGGTTCTGCGTCGCGAGCACGAAGAACGGCTCGGGGAGCACGTGGCACTCACCGCCGATCGTCACCTGCCGCTCCTGCATCGCCTCCAGCAGCGCGGCCTGCGTCTTCGGAGGAGTACGGTTGATCTCGTCGGCGAGGATCACGTTCGCGAAGACCGGGCCCTTCAGGAACTTGAAGGATCGCTCGCCCGTGGCGGGATCCTCGTGGATCACCTCGGTGCCGGTGATATCCGTCGGCATCAAGTCCGGCGTGAACTGGATGCGGTGGAAGTCGAGGTGCAGGCAGTCGGCGAGCGTGTGGATGAGCAGCGTCTTCGCGAGGCCGGGAACGCCCTCGATGATGCAGTGACCACGCGAGAAGATCGCGATCAGGAGCTGCTCGACCACGTCGTTCTGGCCGACGATCACCTTGCCGATCTCCTGCCGGAGCTTCTCGAAGCTCGACTTCATCTGATCGATCGCGCTCAAGTCGGCGGAATCGGTCATGCGGTTGGTTCCTTTCGTGAAGATCCTCGCGGTGCGCGACCGCTGCGCTGCACGCTGGCAGCGCCTATCCTCTTGTCGAGACCCGTGAACGCCCGGAAGGGGCGGACAGTATACGTCAGGACACTCGGGCGTCCTCGCCGTTTCGTTTCTGTTCGCGCTATCTTTGGTATATCGGCACGAACTTGTAGGGGAGCTGAAGGATGATCAGCGCGATCGCGGTTCCGTAGGTCGTGCCGACCTGATCGCCGTTCCAGCTTCCGTCGCCGCTCTGCGAGCCGGCCAGCTTGTTCGCCATCGGCCGGTAGTATGCCGCCCACTCCTTGCCGCCGCGCTGGTACTTCGCCTGTGACAGGTACAGGTGCGTGTAGAAGTAGTGTCCCCACGAGCGGTTGATGTCGCCGTGGACCGAGATCGAACGGTCGCAGTATCGCAGGCACTTCATCGCCAGCGGGCTGTCGTACGCGCCGGCGTTGTAGAGCGTCGCGACCGCGGCCGCGGTCAACGGCGGGCGCGAGTTTCCGGATGCGATGCTGTAGCGGACGCCGCCGTCCGGATTCGTCGACAGCTCGATGTACCGGACGGCGCGCTTGATGGTCTTGATGCTGACCTTGATGCCCGCGTTGCGCGCCGCGCGCAGCCCCTGAATCTGCGTGACGGTGACCGAGCCCTCGTCGCCGTCCTGATTCGGCGTGTAGAGCCAGCCGCCGGCGCGACTCTGGCTGCGCTCGGTGATTCGCACGCCGCGCACGAGCACGTCGTGGATGCGCTTCTGCCGCGTCGTGTCGCCCTCCATGCCGTAGACCTCGGCGAGGAAGAGCAGCGCGAAGCCGTGGCCGTGCATCGAGCGACCCGACTCGGCCGGCGTCGCGATCAGGCCGTTGCGCTGCGCGGCCCGCGTCAGGAAGTCGGCCGCGCGCTGGATCGATCGCGAGTACGGCCCACGCGTCGGCGTGCTGCCGGTCATCAGGAGCGCGGTGCCTGCGAGAGCCGTCATGCACACCGGGTAGCGTCCGTAGCCACCCTGGTTGTTCCACGAGCCGTCGGCGTTTTGGGTCCGCACGAGGTACTTCGCCGCGCGCTGGATCATGTGCTCGATCTGCGGCGTGACGAGCTCCGGACGCCGCGCTCCGGCCTCGACGCCGCGTGCACAGGGGAGGAGTGCCAGCAGCAGGGCGATCGACAGAGTGGTCAGCGTTCGCAGCGGTCGTCGCATCGGCACTACTTTCACTCGTTGCTCTTCGCGAGGACGACGTCGAACTTGCCGTTGACGCTGCCGGACTTCAGCGCGATGCCGAGGTAGAGGACGCCGCCTTCCTTGGCGGTTCCCTCGTACTTCGCGCCGACCAGGAACGGCGTTCCCTTCTCGCCGACCTTCGCGACGAGGGCACCGAACGCGATGTCGTTGTAGACCGATGGGAAATTCGTCGTCCCGGACGGACCGCAGTTCGTATTGCCCTGGCTGCGCAGCACGATCGAACCGGTCGCCTCGAGAGCGAACGGCTTGCCCTTCGGCAAGTCGATCTCCGTGTTGATCCACTTGTTGTTGCCCGCGAATGTGGCGCCGGGCACCTCGAACTCGAGCTTCGAGATGAGCGGTTCCTGGAACACGATGCTCAGGATGTCCTCGCGCTTGAACGCGAGCTGCCCGTACCGCGTCTTGACGTGGAAGACGGCTTCCTCGATGCGCCCCTTGACGACGAACTGGCGCGTGACGATCTCGTCCTCGTCGCCCTCCAACGCCGCGAGGTGAAGTTCCTCCTCATCCGGCTCCTCCTCATCCTCCTCGAGCTCGCCGGCGAGCTTCTCGGCGCGGGCCTTGATCTCCTCGTCCTCCGACTCCGTCGCCTTGCGCAGGAGCTCGAGTGCCGGCAGGCCGATCTCGCGCAGCTTCTCCTGCGCTTCCTCGCGCAGGTCGAACTCCTCGCTGCCGAGCTGCTCGATGAGCTGCGCGATCTCGGTCGCGAGCTTCGGGTCCGACGCGGCGGCGAAGCGCACGCGCTCGACCTCAGCGATCGGCACGACAAGGGGACCGTACGCCGTCGCGATGTGGATCTCGACGAGGTCCGGGAAGCCCGCGAGCCGCGTCGTGTCCCGCATGTAGAACATCGGCGGCGTCGGCTCCTTCTTCGGCGGCGGCGGGGCCGGCGTCGCGTCGTCGTCGCCTTCCGTCGCGTCGTCGCCCTTCTCGCCACCGTCGCCGTCTGTCGTCGTCGGCGCCTCGACGGCCTCGGTCGCTTGCGCCGCTTGCACGGCGGCCTTGCGCGCGGCTTCGGCGGCCGCCTGCGCCGCGGCCGCCTGCGCCTTGGCTGCCTTGGCTGCCTTGGCTGCCTTGGCTGCCTTGTCCTTGCCGTCGGCCTTCGCTGCTTCGCCGGCCTTCGCTGCGTCGCCGGCCTTCTCCTTCTTCTTGAGCTTCAGGAGATCGATGATGCCGGGCTTCTTCGGCGCATCCTTCTTCGCGGCGTCGGGCTTCGCTGGCTTCTCTTGCGCGGCGTCGGGCTTCGGCGCTTCTGCCGGCTTCTCGGCCTTCTCCTTCGCGTCGGGCTTCGGCGCTTCTGCCGGCTTCTCGGCCTTGTCCTCGGCCTGCTCGACCTTCTCGGCCTTTTCCGGCTCGGCGTCCTGCGCGAGGACCGCGGGCGTCGCGAGCAGCAGGCCGGCCAGGAAGGCCGTTGCCAGTGGGGTGCGTGCGTTCATCATCGCCGTCAGGGCCTCATTCGTCGCTATCGCTATCGCTGTCTTCCGGAAGTTCGCCACTGTCCGCCCCGATTCCTTCGTCGTCGTCCGGCAGCTCGCGTGTGAACCAACCGTATCCTTCCGAGTTGCCGACCGCCAGTCCTCCGGCGACCGGGCACAGCCGCGGCGGCTGTCCGGTGCCCTTGCCGGAGATCTCGATCTCGATCCATCTCTCCGTCGCGCCGGTCTCGGGCGCGAGCGCGACGATGCGCGTGAACCACTTGCCGCCCTCCTCCTCCTGTTCGTTGAACGCGAACAGCCAGCGGCCGTCCTCGAGCAGGAAGCGGTTGCCGTCGTACGTGACCGCGCCGGACGCGAGCTTCGCCGTCGAGAGCGCCTTGCCCGTTCGGTCGACGCGGACGATGTCGAGGCCCGAGCCGGTTTGCGGGCGGCCGCTGCGGTAGTACGTCGTCGAGTGACCGCTCCCGCTGCCCGTCGTGACGAACGTGACGCCGTCGCGCTCGAGCCACGGATCGCGGAACACGACCTGCACGCGGCTCGACTTCGGCAGATCGAACCGGCGCATCTCGCGACCGCTGCGCAGCGAGCGCACCTTGACGTAGCCCGTACCGGTCGTCCAGACCTCGGCCGGCGTCGCGAGCACGAGCGACGACGATGTGTTGCGCTGCCACAGCAGCCGACCGGTGTGGGACGTGCGCACCTCGAGGTGGCTGCCCTGGAACACGTCGGCGACGCCGTCGATGATGCTCGAGCCTTGCGTGTTTTTCGGCCCGTGGTGGAAGCGCCACGCTTTCTCGATGCCGCGCTCCGGATCGGGCGGGCGAAAGCGCAACAGACCCGGAGGCGAACCCGTGTGGATCTCACGCCACGCGCCGCGCCGGCGCGGCTTGCCGCGCACGTCGTAGCCTTCGGGATCGAACCGCCAGATGATCTTGCCGCTGCGCCGGTCGATGCGCGAGTAGTCGGCATCGGGCAGCAACACGACGATGTCGCCGTCCGCGGTGAACTCCACTTCGGGGAACGTGTTCGCCGCGTCCGGAATCCGCATCGTCCCCCAGCCGAATCGGAAGCGCGAGTTGTTGCGTCCGTACTTCGACAGCCCGTGCTCCCAGCTCTGGCGCCAGCGCATGCGCACGTGCTTCGCGTTGAAGGCCGCCCCGTCGCCGAGGTCATAGCCGAAACAACCCGCCGCGGTGAACACGACGAGGTCGCGACCGTCGAGATGCGCGATGGCGGGCTCCTCGATGTGGCTCTCCAGCCGCGCCTTGAATTCCTCGAGGTCCGGGAAGTCGGGCAGCTCTCGCTCGAGAAGCAGCGCGCCGGTCGTGTCGTACGCGCGGAGGTTCGGGCCCTTCAACGCGAAGACGACCGGCAGCGGACTCGATCCCGGGGCGCCGGCCACGAGGATGCCGTCGTCGACCTCGAGCCAGAAACCCTGACGCCACACCGGCAGGTCGGCATCCTCTTCGGCCGTGAGGCCGAGCAACCGCGGTGGCGCGGTCGGCTCGGCGCGCAATGCGTCGAGCTTCGACTCGATCGCGTCGACACCGCGCAGCCTCGGGTAGTCGCCCCGCAGGCGCTCGAGCCACGCGACCGCCTCTTCCGGCTCGCCCTCGCCCAGCGCGCGCAGCGCCAGCAGCGCCACCGCTTCGGCCGCCGCCGGAGTGTGCGAACGCCGCGTCGCGAGCTTGCGCAGCTCGAGCGGCGCAAGGTCGGCCGCGAGCAGCTCGCGGCTGCGCCGGTCCTCCGCGACGAGCACCTCGTCGATGACGGCTGCGGGGAAGACGATGGGTGGGGAGTCGGAGTCGGAGTCGGAGTCGGAGTCGGAGTCGGAGTCGGAGTCGGAGT
>CAYMRB010000256.1:0-14632 GCA_964392615.1 uncultured Planctomycetia bacterium
GATTGCCGCTCATACCGGTCAGGCGCTGACCCCGGCGCACGGCCTCGGGAAGCTCCTTGCCGTGCTGCTCGTTCAGAAGCGGCTTGTAGTCGAACAGGTCGAGCTGCGACGGCGCGCCGCTCTGGAACAGCCAGATCACGCGCTTCGCCCGCGGCGCGTGCTGCGGCGAGCCGAGGGCTCCCGCGTCCGCCTGCGCGAGCTCGGCGCTCGACAGCCCGGCGAGCGCGATCGCGCCGAGTCCCCCACCGAAGCGGTGCAGAAACTGCCGTCGGCCGAGGACGGAGCCGTCGAGCGGCCGGGACGATTCGGTTGGCATGGCGGTGTCGTCGATCGACATTCGTTCGTTCCTGTGTCTCATCGCTTCACGACGCACTCGTCGAAGTTCATCAGCGCGCTGGCGAGAACGCCGGCGGCGGCCAGTCGGGCGGCGCGGAGGTCCTTGTTGCGCGGCGCATCGCCGGTCGCGAGGAGCTTCTCGGCCTGCTCCGCGTGTGCCTCGAAGTGCGCGAGCTGCTCGCTCCACAGTCGGCGCAGGACGTCGATCTCCTCCGGGCGAGGCCGCCGGCTCGTCAGCGTGCGGAACGTCTCGATGACGAGGGCATCGACGTCGTCGCCGTGCTTCTCGAGCAAGCGCTGGCCGAGAACGCGCGCCGCCTCGATGTACTGCGGTCCGTTCAACAGCACGAGCGCCTGCAGCGGCGATGCGGTTCGCTCGCGACGCACCGAACACACATCGCGCTTCGACGCGTCGAGCGCCATCATCGCGGGCGCCGGGGCGGTGCGCTTCCAGAACGTGTACAGGCTGCGACGGTACAGCCCCTCGCCGCGATCGCGGCCGACCGGCTTGAACGACTCGGTGACCTCGTACGGCCGCGCCGGCTTGCCGCCGACCTTCCGGGCCAGAAGGCCGCTGACCGCGAGCGCGTTGTCGCGGATCATCTCGGCCGGCAGGCGATAGCTCGGCCCGCGCGCCAGCAGTCGGTTGTCCGGGTCGCGCGCGCGCAGCGCCTCCGACGCGACGGAGCTCTGCCGGTACGTCGCTGACGTGACGACCTGCTTGAGCAGTCGCTTGACGTCCCAACCGTTCGCCGCGAAGTCGTGCGCCAGCCAGTCGAGGAGATCCGGATGCGTCGGCGGCTCTCCCTGGCTACCGAGGTCCTCCGGTGTCCGCGCCAGACCGTCGCCGAACAGCATCTGCCAGACCCGATTCACCGTGACCCGGGCCGTCAGCGGATGCGACGGATCGGTCAGCCAGCGCGCGAGTCCGAGCCGATTGCGCGGCGCGCTCTGCGGGAATGGCGGCAGCGACGCCGGCGTGCCGGGCTCGACGGGATCCGTCCGCGCGTCGTACGCACCGCGCCCCAGCACGTACGCCTGGCGCGGCTCGAGGCGGTCGCGCATGACCATGATCTCGCGGACGCCATCGACCGCGCGGCTGCGCTCCTCGCGGACCTTGCGCAGCGCGGCGAGGCTCTCGGCCCACGCGCTGTCGACGGCGTGCAGCCAGTACGCGAAGAGGTGGTCGCGCTCGTCGACCGTCAGCTCGCTGCTCGGCTTTCGCAGCAGCGTCTCGAGACTCTTCCGATCGTGGAGCTGTGCGGCCTCGAGCGGCGCGAGCTCGCGGTCGAAGACCTCGAACTCGTCGACGCCGCCGCCCGTGAACCCGCGGTCGCGGAAGCGCTGGCCGATCGTGATGTGATCGCCTCCGCCCCCGGTGATGTTCTTGTAGAGGTTGTCGCGGATGACCTCGGTTGCAGCCGGACGACCATCGACGAAGATGCGCAGACCGTCGGCGCGGCTCGAGCCGTCGTACGCGATCGTGACGTGCGTCCAGCGCTCGGTCGGGATCGCCGCGCGAGTGCGCACGCGGATCGCGTTGCCCGGCCAGAAGTGAATCAGCGACGCGCTCAGCTTGCCGTCCTCGATCAGCAGCTGGTAGCCACGACTCGCCGCGTCCGTCCACGCGCGCGAGCGGTGGAAGATGACGGCGCGCTCCTTGACGTCGGGGGTGCGCATCCACAGCGCGACCGAGAACGGCTGGAAGCGGGCGAAGTTGCCGACGCCCGTTCCGACACCGTCGTCGCCGGTCAGACGCACGGCTCGTCCGCGCGGCCCGGCGATCGACTCGTTCGGCGCCTTCACGTCGGTCTCGAAGTCGAGGTGCTTCACGCGGCCGGGCATCGACGCCTCCGACGGTCGCGCTTCGAGCCACGCGACAAACGCGGTCCGGCGTTCCGCCTTCCGGGCGTCCAGCGCGGCTTCCTGCTCGACGACACGACGCTCGATGTCGGCGATCGCGGCGCGCTGGCGGTCATCCGGCAAGAGCAGCGTCGGCGTCGGCACGGAGGACGTGAAGAACGAGTAGAGCCCGGCCTCGTCGATGTCGTCGAAGAACGCGAACAGTCGGTAGTAATCCTCCTGCGAGATCGGATCGAACTTGTGTTCGTGGCATCGGGCACATTCGAGCGCCAGTCCGAGGAACGCCGTCCCGAACGTGTGGACGCGATCGGCGACGTACTCGACGCGGAATTCCTCGGGCGTGCTGCCGCCCTCGACCTTCTGCGGATGCAAACGCTGGAACGTCGTCGCGAGGATCTGCTCGTCGGTCGCTTCGGGAAGCAGGTCGCCGGCGAGCTGCCACGTGATGAACCGATCCCACGGCAGATTGTCGTTGAACGCGCGGACGACCCAGTCGCGCCACGGCCAGACAAAGCGGTCGCGGTCGACCTGGTAGCCGAACGTGTCGGAGTAGCGCGCGACGTCGAGCCAGTCGGAGGCCATGCGCTCGCCGTACGCGGCGCGAGCGAGGAGGCCGTCGACGAGATGCTCGTACGCGTCGCTCCGATCGTCGGCGAGGAACGCGTCGATCTCCTCGAGAGTCGGCGGCAGACCGGTGAGGTCGAATGTCACCCGACGGATCAGCCGCTCGCGAGACGCCTCGGGCGACGGTGCGAGCCCTGCGTGTCCGAGTCGCGCGAACACGAAGCGATCGATCGCGCCTCGCGGCCCATCGCGCGCCTCGACGGCCGGAGCGGGCACCGGACGCAGCGACTCGAACGACCAATGCCCCGCATACGGCGCGCCGGCGGCGATCCAGCGGCGCAGCGTGGCGATCTCGCGCGGCTGGAGCACGGTCTTCGAGTCCGGCGGCGGCATGAGCTCGTCGGGATCGTCGGACGTGATCCGCGCGATCAGCGCGCTCGGCTCGCCACTCCGCCCCGGCCGGAGCACGCGCTCGGCAGCGGCGCGGTCGTCGAGACGCAGCTTGCCCCGACGTCCCTTTCTGGCCGGACCGTGGCAGCGGAAGCACTTCTGCGACAGGATCGGCCGCACGTCGCGGCGGAAGTCGGGCGACGCAGACGGCTCGGCGGCAGGCGCAACGGTGCAGACGACGACGCACGAGCAGACGACCGCTCGGCAAACGAGCGCGTGGAACGATTCGGACATCCGGCAGGACTCCTGGGAACAGCATCGACGACGACGGGCGGGCGAGGGCGCCGGTCGGCCACGCCCGCAGTGGGGCCCCATTGTCCCGACTTCGGGGCTTTTTTCCCAGCCCTGCTTGACTTCGGCAGCAAAATCTGTTTGATAGACCGATCTAAGGTTTGGCATGCCCATCGATCGCGCCACATACAATACCGCAGTCTGACTACCAAGACCGCGGCCGTCTCCAAGGGAACAACACCGAGCTAACTGTCATGCATCCAACACCCCGCCCCCGGCGTGTCCGCTCCGCCGTTGTCCGTTTCGTCCTCATGTCGGCTGCTTTCTTGGCGGCCGTCCATGTCGACGTCCACGCCGACGAGCGGCACTTCACCTATACGTACGAACCGAAGGTCCTGCCCGCGGGCGCGCTCGAGTTCGAGCAGTGGACCACCCTGCGCGCTGGCAAGGAGGACGGCATCTACTCCCGCTGGGATCTCCGCAGTGAGTTCGAGTACGGCATCACCGATGCGCTGACCAGCGCGCTGTACATCAACTTCAAGTCGCTGCACATAGACCGCGACAGCGAGCAGGAGGACGAGTTCGAGTTCTCCGGGCTGTCGTCCGAATGGAAGTACAAGCTGCTCGATCCGACGGCCGACCCGCTCGGCGTCGTGCTGTACGGCGAAGTCTCGACGGATCTCGAGGAACTCGAGCTCGAGCAGAAGCTCATCGTCGGCAAGAACATCGGCGACTGGATCTTCGCCTTCAACGCGATCGTCGAGGAGGAGTGGGAGTTCGAACGCGAAGGGACGGAGAAGAAGCTCGAGCTCGAGTTCACCGCCGGTGCTGCGTATCAGGTGACCGACAGATTCTCGATCGGTCTCGAAGTGCGTCAGGCGAACGAGTTCCCCGATATGGACAGCCTCGAGCACTCGGCGCTCTTCGCCGGTCCTGCGATTCACTACTCGACCGATGATTGGTGGCTGACACTCACGGTGCTGCCGCAGATCGTCGCGTTCGAGGGAACGACGGGCGACAGCCTGAACCTCGACGAGTTCGACCGTGTGTCCGTGCGTTTGCTGATCGGCATCCCGCTGGACTGACGACAACCGAAGCGAGATGCAACGGCACCTCCTGGTCTGGATGGCCCTCTCGGCGACGGCGCTCCTCATGAGCGTCGCCGCTGGGTGCGGCTCCCCGCTGCCGAGGGCTGCGGAGCTCGCTCCGTTCGCGGACGACGACGCGGATCTCGAGAGGCTCGAACGCGGCCGCGCGGAGTATATCGCGAAGTGCTCCGGCTGCCATTCGCTCTACGTGCCGACGCGCGGCAGTGCCGCGTATTGGACCGAGTGGACGCACAAGATGGCGAAGCGCTCGCATATCGAGCCGGTACAGAGCGCACGCATCGTCAGGTACCTCACAGCGGCCGGTGACGCGCAGCGAGCGGCCGAGCTCGACGTTCGAGCGGGCAAGTGACACAGCGGAACGGAACGCTCGCGCGAGATCGTCAGCCGCGCCCTCGAGCCTCACTCCTCCGGTCAGGACGTCTGCGCCCCGCGATCCTGCGCCGTCTCGGAAGATGAGTCAGGGACCCCGATGTGCGTCCGCCCCGCGGTGTCGCTGCCGCGCGACGGCACGACCGCCGTCGCCAGCAGCGACACGATGAGACACGTGCCGAGCGACAGCGCGCCGTTCAGCAGGAAGTGCAGGTCCGTGTAGTTCTTCACGACGTACAGCACGCAGACCGTCGCCGCGACGCCGATCCACGCGTGCACCGCACGGCAACGTCGCGTGAAGATGCCGACCGTGAAGAGGCCGCCGAGCGTGCCGAGCAGCAGGCCGGCGATCGCCAGGAACGCGTCCCACAGGTACTTGATCTCCATGCGCGCCATCAGGATCGCCGAGACCGTGCCGACCGCGCCGAGAACGACCGTCAGGACGCGTGCGAACCTCAGTCGCGCCGTTTCGTTCGTGTTCGGCCGCGCGCGCAGGTAGAAGTCGGTCGTCACTGCGGTCGCGATGGAGTGCATACTGGAGTCGAGACTCGACATCGTCGCCGCGAAGACGCCAGCGATCACGAGCCCCGCGATGCCGGCCGGCATCTCGAGCGCGATGAACCACGGGAAGATCTGGTCGGCCTTCTCGAGCGGCACGAGCGCCTCGGGCTTCGCGACGTAGAAGATCCACAGCGCGGTCCCGACGGCGAAGAACAGGATCGACGCCGGGATCGTCAACACGGCGTTGGTCCAGATCGCGCGCCGCGCCTCGCGCTCGCTCGACACCGTCAGGTAGCGCTGGATGACCGCCTGGTCGCTGATGTACGGCAGAATCGATCCGAAGACCGCGCCGAGCAGGATGACGAGGATGCCGTCCTTCGCCCAGCTCAGATCGTGAGAGTGCCATTCGGTGACGAGGTCGGCCTTGCCCGCCTGCCACGCCTTCGTCCACAGATCGGGCAGCTCGCCGCCCACGCCGATGAGGATCGTCACGATCGCCGCGATCGCGCCGCCGACCAGCACGACCACCTGCAGCACGTCGGTCCAGATGACGGCCTCGATGCCGCCGAGAACGGTGTACAGCGTGCTCAACACGCCCATCACCGCGATGCAGAGGACGACGTCGATGCCCGTCACCGCCGACAGCGCGAGCGCGGGCAGCAGGACGACGATTCCCATGCGCCCGAACTGGAAGAAGACGAACGTCGCGCTGCCGAACAGACGCAGCGAGACATGAAACCGCGCCTCGAGATACTCGTATGCGCTCGTCACGCGCAGGCGTCGGAAGAACGGCAGGAACGCGAACGCGACGATCGGCGCGACCGCGACGATGCCCATGTTGAGGATGAACCAGCTCCAGTCCGTGCCGTAGGCTCGCGCCGGAATCGACAGGTACGTGATCGCCGACAGCATCGTACCGAAGATGCTCAGCCCCGCGGCCCACCACGGGATCCGTCCGCCGGCGGTGAAGAAATCCTCCGTCGACCGCTCGCGCCTCGAGAAGTAGAAGCCCATGTAGACGAGCACGGCGAGGTAGAGCACGAGGATCGTCCAGTTGGCGACGCCGAACGAGACCTGCTCGCGGTCGATGCGCACGGCTCGAACTCCGGGTGAGCGAACGCCCGGACTGATCTCGCCGGTCGGGACGATGATCTCTCCCTTCCACACGACGGCTGTCGTCGTCACCGGGGCGCCGGTCGGCACGCGATCGTCCGGACCGACATCGGGCCCCGAGGGCACGCGTTCGCCCTGGGGATACTCGCCGAGCTTCGACCACCGATCCGTGACGGCGTTGTACTGCAACACGTCGCGGCTGAATCCGCCGTGGCGGTCGTAAAGCTGGTCGCGCTCCGCGCGTAGCTCGGCGGCGCGCTTCGCGTTGCCGGCCTCCTCGGCCGCAGCGATCTGTCGCGGCAGCTCGTTCTCGTGGCGCAGGAGCACCGAGCCGTCGGCCCCACCGACGACGACGATCTCGTTCGGCCCCATCGCGACGCCCGTCCCCGCCATCAGGCAGCGCGGCCGGGCAGAATCGTGGGACACACCGCCGTCGACGACGATGCCCGCCAGCCGCGTCCAGCGACGAAGGCTTGGCTCGTACTTGTACGCGTCCGTCAGAACCTCGAACTTCCCGTCGACGACGCGTCGGCCGCTGAACACGAAGAGACACGTCTCGCGACCGTCGCTCTGCGCGGCGACGATCGGCAGGACGCGCGGCGGCCCGGGCCACGGCCGCAGGGCTCTCCACGTCCATGACGACTCCGGCGCGACGGCGTCGCGCTTCGACAGGTCGAGCGCCCAGACGTTGTTCGTCGCTCCGTCGCCGCTATCGCCGCCGACGACGTAGACCGTATCGCCGATACGCGCGCCGCCGGCGGATGTCGTCGGCGCCGGCAGAGGCGGCAGAGCGGAGGTCTCCACCTTGCCCTCGCCCCGATGCCACCGCAGCGCGAAGACCGCGTCAGAAAGCTCGCGACGCGACACGTGTTTCTTCGCTGTCTCGTCGCGCTCGTGTACCTGACGCTCGCCGCCGGCACAGAGGACGCCGTCGTCCAGCTGGACGCTGACTCCGTACGCGAGCGAACGCGCCAGGGGCTGCGCGGCGGCCGACCACGCGGCCGCAGGCTCACCCAGTGCGAGCGTGAAGATGCGGTCGTGGTATCGTTTCGGCGACGTCCAACCGTCGGCGCTCGGGTGCCACGGAACGCCCTCGGGGAAGTTCGCGCCGCCCGCGACGATGAGGACGTCGTCGTGCACGCCGACGAGCGGGCCGGCGAGACCGTGCGCGTCGGGCACTCGCGGCAGTTGCCGCCAGCGGAGCTCGACAGGGCAGCTCGACTCGTCGCTTCCGCAACCGCACACGACAAGACACGCGACAAGGCACGCGATTCGTGCTTCCAAGGGGACTCGCACCGCTGTTTACCTCCCGTTGATCGCTCTCACCGCCGTCGCTGACGAGGTCGATCACGATATCACACGCTCCGTTCGAGAATCGACGGAACGCTTTGGCCTCCGGCGTCCACTAACGGATGTGAGTGAGCGCTACGGCGACGCGCGGCACGGCCGCGCACCGATCGCCGCAGGATCGAAGGCAGGCGGCCGCGTGGGCGCCGCGGGCTGCCTCCCTCGACGGAAGAACAGGTGCACGGAGCAAGGTCCGTTGGCTTCGCCGTTTCTCGTACTCGTCGTCGACGACGACGCGGGCGCCCGATCGTCGACGCAGCTCATGCTCGAATCCATGGGTCATGCGGTGCGCACGGCGACGTGTCAGTCGGAGACCTGGCAATACCTCGCGAACGCCGCCGCCGTGCTCCTCGACTGCGACCTCGGCGCGGAGTCCGGCCTCGACCTCGCGCGCAAGATCCGAGCGTCGGAGGCGTCACGAACCCGCGGCAGACGACGCATGACGATCGTCGGCATGAGCGGCAGGCCGCAGCGCCAAGCCGGCTTGGCGGCTGGCATGGACGACTTCCTGCTCAAGCCGTTCTCCGTCGACGAGCTCGCCGCGACGTTCGCGCACTGCGGGCTATGAGTCGCAGGCAGCGTCACACCGAGCGGCTCGGTGGCGCCCGGCGTGAACGAGGAGCGGTTGCCCGCGTCAGCTCCCGCCGGGCCCGACCTCTGTCGCCTCGCGAGTCGTCGGATCCCAGCGCACGGTCCGCTGTGCCATGCGGTGCTCGCCGTGACACTCGGTGCAACCCGCCGACGGTGCCGGGCTGTCGCCAACGGCCCGACGGTACTCGTCGGAGTCGTGAATCTCCCCCAGCGGGTGGCACGTGACGCAGAAAGGGTCGACGGCGTCACGAGCGTACAGAATATCCGGCGGCGTGATGTTGCCCTCGTCCTCCGAGTGCTCGTCCGACTCGCCGTGGCACGTGTCACAGCCGACGCCAGCGACAGCGTGCGATGCCGCGAGCGACTCGGCCTTGAAGTTGTCGTGACACACGTGGCAATAGCTATTGTCCGCCGGCTGTACCGGCTCAGCCGGCTGTACCGGATCAGCCAGCTGTACGGACTCCGCCGCCTGCACCGGGTCCGCCGCCGGCGCGACCGGCGCGCGGCGAGGGGGTACACACCCCGCCGCGACGCCGAGCGCGCCGAGCGCAACGCACAGAAGACTCGCGGTGAAGACGGACGGGACGCTCAGACGTACTCGCAGTCCTTCAGCCACTGGTAGTTCTCAGGCAGGTTGTCCCAGGCTTCGTTCATCGCCGTCTCGAGCTCCGCTCTCTCGGTCGCGTTGAGAGCGAGGGGCTCCTTCACCGCCGCCGCGGCGTTGTCCACCTGGGTGGTATTGATCAGCCCGGGAATCGGGGCCGTGATCGCGGGATTGCACATGATGTAGCGGAGCGCGAGACGCGCACGCTTGCTGTCCGCCTCGGCCTCCGGGCTGTCGGGCGAGCCGTCGCCCTTGAACAGCGAGTTGCTGGCGAACGGCTTGATGCCGAAGCAGCCGACCTTGTGCTCCTTCAGGGTCGCGAACAGGCTGTCCTTCGGTAGCTCCTTCGACTTCGCCGTGTACGGCGTGACGACGCACTCGACGATCTCGGGGTAGGTCTCGATCATCCACTTGATGTGCGGACGGTCGTGCGATGACAGGCCGGTGTGGAGGACCTTGCCTTGCTTCTTGGCCGTCTCGAGGGCCATCATCATCTGCTCGACTTCGCCCTCGGTGTGCTTGCTGCTCTTCGAGTGCATCGTGATGCGCCAGAGGTCGGCGTACTCGATGCCGGTCTCCTTCAGACCGCGGTCGAGGGTCTCGAGGAGCGCCTTCTTCGTGCGGTACCCCTTCTTGCGCATCTCGCGCTGATACCACGAGCAGCCGAGGAACATCTTGTCGCGGCGGCCCTTGAGCGCCCGGCCGTACGTGAAGACCTCCTCGACCGTGCACGCATCGATGTAGTTGATGCCGACCTCGATCAGTCGGCTGACCACGTCATAGCGGTTCTTCTCGAAGCCCTTGTTCTGCACATCCGCGCTGAGCCAGCCGCGGCCCTTGAACAGGCCGGGGACCATCTTATCGATGCGCTTCCAGTGCCCCCCCATGCAGATCGCCGAGATCATCATCCCGGTCTTGCCGCACGGCCGGTACAGCATGTTCTCGTTGTAGTTGCGGATCTTCTTCTTCTCGTCGTCGCCGAGAGCCTGTGCGTGGGCTCCGACTGCGAGCCCGGTCGCCGCGACGACGCTCTTGCCGACGAATTCGCGCCGCGTGACCTGATCCTTGCTCTGTCGTTCTGTCATGACGTGTCCGGATTCCTTCGAAGGGCTGCGTCGAAACCGTCTCCTCTACCCCTACCATGCCGTATGCTCTTTCTTGTATGCTGCCCGTGCAGATAAGCCATGACTCCTATCACAGCGGCGCCTATCGCGCGCCGAACACAGGGAGCCATTCGCCGATGACCACTCCGACCATCGAGCAGGAGATCCGGGAGCAGCCGGGGGTCCTGTCGCGCGTGCTGTCGACGACGCGCAGCGAGATCGATGCGCTCGTCGCGCCCGACACGGCAAGCGGGGCGAGCTGGAAGCGCCTGCACCTCGTCGGCTGCGGCGACATGTCCTTCGCGGCGCAGGCGGCGACGTGGTACGCGCGGCTCGTGCTCGAGCTCGACGCCCGAGCATGGCGGTCAATGGACCTCCGGTGGGCGGCGCCCGGACTCGATCCGGACGATCTCGTCGTCTGCGCGAGCGTTTCGGGCCGCACGCCGCGCACGGTCGAGGCGGCCCGCGCGGCAAGGCGAGCCGGGGCCCGAGTCATCGGCCTGAGCGACGTCGCGGCGTCGCGGCTCGGCGAGGAGGTCGAAGGGCTGGCCCTCTTGCGGACGAGCCCGCCAGCGGCGCTCGAGCAGGGTGTGTATCCCGGCTACCACCACGAAATCGCTCAGACGAAGACCTACACCGCGGCGCTGCTGGCGAAGATGCTCGCAGCGACGGCGGCTAGCCACAAGCGACCGCCCGACTTCCACGCGCTGCCGGACGTCGTCTCCGGCGTGATCGACCAGGCGCTCGGGCGAGCGACCGACGCCGCGGCCGCGGACTGGTTCGCGGGGCGCGAACGGGTCATCGTACTCGGCAGCGGCCCCCACCGCGGCACGGCGCTTTACGGTGCGGCGAAGTTCTTGGAGTACGCGATCCCGGCGCGCGCGCAGTGCCTCGAGGAGGTCAATCACCTCGACCTGTTCGTCGCGGACGAGAAGATGCTGGCGATCGTCGTCGCGCCGGACGATGCGTCGGTGCGCCGTGCGGAGGAGCTGGTCGAGCCGTGGGAGAGGCTCGGCGTCCGCTCGCTGGTCGTCGCGCCCCGGGCGAGCTGGCCGGGAGCGCGCACGATCGCGTGGGAGATCGAGCCACAGCCGATTCACGTCGCGCCGTTTGCGCTCGCCGTGGCGCTGCAGGCCATCGCGTATCGCGGTGCCGCCGCGCTGGGAAGAGACCCCGACGCGTGGCTCGGCGGCGTGCGGACCGAGCAGATGCTCGCGACGAGCCAGAAGACGGTGCGGGGCTCGCGGGTGGATTGACGGGGCGAGGCGGCGAGCCGCGACGGTGACGCGGAGAACGACACTTCGATGCCGCCGCGGTTTTTCTCCGTATTCCACTGTGTCGAGCGTCGTCCATAGGGGAGAATGCCCGTACTCCGCGGGCGGCTCGTGCGGAGAGCTGCCGGCGGCGGGGCGAAGGCTGGCAAGAACAAGGGAGGCCCGACATGGCTGATAGGTGGCAACGGAGCTCGCTGACGCTGGGAGCTCTGCTGGCTGCGCTCGTCGTCGGCACGGTATGCCCGAGGGACTCCCTCGGTGCGGCGCCGATCGGCGCGAAGAAGAAGATCCCGTCGCCGCAGAAGCAGCTGCTGACGGCGTACAAGAATCTGCTGAAGCAGAAGAGCTACCGCTCGACGCTGACCGTCGAAGGCGGCCTGTCGCGCACGAAGGATCACGATCTATACCAGAAGGCCGTGTCCGCGACGTACAACGGCGAGGTCTACCGCAATCTCCTGCACGTCACGAACATGAAGTCGTTCAAGACGGGCAAGAAGGGCGTGCGCTACATCCAGGGCGGTTGGCGCAGCATCCACGCCGACCGCCAGGGCAAGATGCTCGACAGCTTCTTCAAGTTCCCGCAAGACGTGCTGCGCCAGGCGCTCCGCCACGTCAAGAGGAGCGGCAAATGGGTCGAGCCTGCGGCGGACGACGAAGCTGCGGACGAGGACGACGACGACAAGGGCAAGGGCAAGGGCAAGGGCAAGGGCAAGGCGAAGGGGAAAGACAGGGACAAGGACGAAGGCAAGAGCAAGAGCAAGGGCAAGGGCAAGGGCCGCACGGCGGTCGGCGAGAAGCGAGGCTCGAAGGGTGACGACGACGTCCGCGTGCCGCGGGTGCTGCTCGTCGAGGCGCCGATCAAGGAAGCGCTCGAGCACTACTTGACGGTCGAGAAGTCCGGCTGCCTCGGCGGCGGGTGAGGCGTCTCCAAATTCGTGTCCGGTGCGGACAAGACGCTGACGAACGCCTTCTACGAGATCGAGATCGACCCCGAGACCGTCCTCCCCGTGCGCATCAAGGTCACCGCCCTGACCGGCCGCAAGGGCGAGACCCGAGCCGATGGCAAGAAGATCATCGGCGGCGAGCACGCCGCGTTCCACTTCGTGTACGAGCTCTCCGACTACGGTGAGGTCAAGCCTCCCGAGGTGCCCAAGGCGGCCGCGCGACTGCTCGCCAAGCTGAAGTAGGTCGAGCGGTTCCGCGAGAGCATCGCGAGGTCCCGAGGCGGGGCCGGCGGGTCGAGTGCCCGCCGGCCTCGCCTTGTTTCTTATTTCCGCGCTCGCTCCAAGTCGTCGTCAGCTTCCGCCGCGTCGTCCGCCCGCGCCGCAAGCAACGCGGAAGCCGATGTCCGTGACCCGGCTGCCCTCCCTCAACCGAGAGCGGACATCGGTGCGAAACACGAAGAAGCTCGGCGTGTACCACGATCCGCCGCGCACCGCACGCTGCCCGTCAGCGTACGTGTCGCCGCAGATCTCGCGAATCGTGCCGGCGAGGTCGCGCACGCCGAACACCGAGACGTCCCGCGGGAACGTGCCGACATCCTCGGGAAAGGCCTCGCCACGCCGCGACAGGCCTCCCTTGCAGAAGCTCCAGTCGAAGCCGTTTCCCCACGGGAAGATTCGGCCATCCGCCCCTCGCGCGCAGCGCTCCCACTCGGCCTCGGAGAGCAATCGCACGGGTCGGCTCATGCGTCGACCCAGCCACTCGCAATACGCGTCGACGGCCGCCACCGTCAGCGCGAAGACAGGACTGCGCCGCCCCAGCCGACGCCCTGGCATCCACCCGCCGCCCCCCTCGCGTTCGACGTAGAGCTCCTTGCCGAACGACGGCAGGTAGTCCGCCGTCCGCGGATCCTCCGGATCGACGCCATCGTCGAGAAAGGCGCAGTACTCGCCGAACGTCACAGGAAACCGTCCGACGATCATGTCGCCCACGCCCACTCGCTGACGAGCCAGTGCCGGAAGATCGCGTTCGCTCCGTCCGACGATCGTCGGTCCGCCGGGAACGGGCACGAAGCCTTCCGGCATGGACCCGACGGCGGCGAGCCGCACCGTCGCGTCGTGCACCTCACCGCGATCGACCACGAACGGATAGCGCGTGTCCAGGTGCGCGTCATGCGACAGGAGCGCGACGTACGATCCGCGCGGCAGCGTCCGCTCGAGCGGGGCACAACCGATGACTTCCGCCGGCGACTCGACGAGCAGCGGCCCCTCTTCCTCGACGCGACAGAGCCGCACGCTCGCGCCGACCGGCTCCGAGCTCAGGCGCAGCACACCATCGCCCCGCAGCTCGATCTCCAGATGTTCGCCACGGTACTGCTCGGCGAGCCCCTCCCACAGTGCCGCCGCCTCGCGGTCACCGCGCTCCTCCGCGTCGACGAGCCGCTCGTAGTAGAGTTCCGCAAGCGCGCGTCGCGCCGCGCTCGCGTTCGCCTCGATGCTCAGAACCGCGAGGTACGCGGAGGTCGTGCGATTGAAGAGCTGCCGCACCTCCTCGCGAACGCGCTGGCTCTTCGCCGTCACGTCCCACAGCGCTCGCTTCGCGTCCTCGGATTCGTAGGGCTCCACGCTGGCCTCGAGCCGCGCCTCCTCGCGGCACAGCTCGTCGCTCGCGGCCTCGGCCGTCCACAGATCACGACGCAGCGCCGCAGCGATCCCGGTCAATCGCGCGACCTCGGCCGCGCGGCGCTCCGCCTCCTGGATCCCCTCGATGTACCGCTGCAGCGCGTCGTGAAACTCCCTCGCGCTCGCGTACCGGTCCTCCCGACGCGACGCGAGAGCGCGCAGGCAGATCTCCTCGAGCACCACCGGGATGTCGCGATGCGGCTGACGCTGGCGCGGCGGGACGATGCGCCCTTCGCGGGCGACCGTCAGCAACGCGCCGATATCGCCCCCCGCGTACGGCGGCTCGCCGGCGAGGATGCGATACAGGATCGCCCCGAGCCCGAACACGTCCGTCCGCGCGTCGATCTCCGCCACCGCCCCGCGAGCCTGCTCCGGCGCCATGTACGAGAGGCTGCCCTGAATCGTGCCTTCCAGCGTCGGCAGTCCCGCCTCGGCGCGGTCGGTGATGACGCGGGTTCGGGTGTCGGAGTCGGAGTCGGAGTCGGAGTCGGTGTCGGTGTCGGTGTCGGTCTCGGACTCGACGCCCCGCAGGATCTTCGCCAGTCCCCAGTCC
>CAYMRB010000257.1:0-14593 GCA_964392615.1 uncultured Planctomycetia bacterium
CGGGTGGGTCTTGGGGTTCTTCGCGATGATCCGCGTCGCGCGGTCGGAGCTGTCCGCGGCAGGCTTCCGCGCCGCCGCGGTGGCGGGCGTCGAGACACTCGTAGCGTCGGACGGCTGCCCCGCTTCCGCGATGGCGTCCTTGCGCTCGGTCGAGCCCGCCGCCTTCGCCGCGTCATCGAGACACGAGCGGATCCGCGCGATCAGCTTCTTGCTCTTGAACGTACCGAACAGGAACTCCACGGCGCCCGCCGTGAGAACCTCGCGCACGAGTTCCGGAGTGGCTGCGGCGGAGATCGCGATGACGCGAATCTCGGGAGCCATCGTCGCGATCGTCCGCACGAGCTCGACCGACTCCGGCGACCCGATGCTGACGACGACGAGGTGACACGGTGTGCTCTCGAGGTATGCGAGAGCATCCCGGCTGGCCCCGACTCGCACCGAGGAGAAGTCGCCCAGGAAGAACGACTTCTCGAGCAGCAGGCGCATCTCCGGATCCCGATTGACGACGAGGATGTCGTACGGCGGCGCCTTCGCGTCGGAAGCGCCGACGCGCTCCGTTCCGGCGCTCGTCGTAGGACTCGTACGTTCGCTCATAGTCGTGTCAGATCTGGTCGACATGGGTCTTGTATCGTGCCTGGTTGTCCAGGAAGAGGCGGACGAGCTCCGCGTCGAGCTGCGTCCCGCTCGCACCCTCCAACCGCTCGAGTACGACGGCGTCGTCCAACGCCGCCTGGTAGGGCCGAGCGCTCGCCATCGCGTCGTAGGCGTCGCATACCGCCACGACACGCGCCACGAACGGGATATCCTCGCCCTTGAGCTTGTCCGGATAGCCCGCGCCGTCCCACCGTTCGTGATGATGGCGCACGGCGTCGACGCTGTCCGTCCAGCCGCGAACCGTCGCGAGCGGCGCGATGATCTCGGCCGAGTACTCGGGATGCCTCTCGATCTCGGCGAACTCGTCCTCGGTCAGCCGGTCAGGCTTCAACAGCACGGCATCCGGGACGCCAATCTTGCCGATATCGTGAACCAGGCCCACCCACTCGAGTTCGCGAATCGCTTCGGTCCCCAGACCGAGCTCCTGCCCGAGCAGCTTGCAGTACTTCGAGACCCTGTGGCCATGGGTCCGCAGATAGGGATCCTTGCGGCCGAGCGCGTTCATCAGCGACTCGAGGCAGGCATCCACGCGCGGCTCCAGCCGCAGCTGCCGGCTGCGATCGATAGCTCGACTGACCGTACGCTCGACGAGGTCGATGACGAACGGCTTGGTGATGACGTCGTACACGCCTTCGCGCATGAGTCCGACCGCGCCATCGAGCGTCGCGTTGCCGGTCTCGACCAGCACGGTCAGGTCCGGGTGCAACTCGAGCGCTCGCGTCGACAGGATCTCGCCGCTCATGCGCGGCATGCGCAGATCCGTGATCAGCACATCCGGACGGCTTTGCGAGAGCTTCTCGAAAGCCTCCTGACCGTCCGCGGCCGTGTCGACCTCGCAGTCACCCCGTCCTTCGAGGATGGCCTCGATCACGGAGAGGACTGCCGGCTCGTCGTCGGCCACCAACACTCGATTGTTGTCGTCGCTCATCGCTCGCCTCGAGCTTGCACAAACGCCCTACAGGAATTGCTCACCCAGCTGCCGGGGAGCTCGCTGGAATGCGTCGTCCCATCCATCGAGATTCATCAGGACATCGCCGAACTCGGCGTCGAGTCGGCTGAGGACGCGAAACTCGCGGATGTAGCCATCGAGCTCCTCGAGCACTCGACGCACGGCAGGATCGCCCTGACGGCCGATCCAATAGCTGCGAATCTCCAGCGACAGCTGATCCGCCGTCACCTCGTGCGCGCCCGATTCGAACGCCCTGTCCACCTCGCGGCTGAGCTCGTCGACGTTCCCCGGCCACGGATAGCACGACAGCGCCGAGACCGCGTCCGCGCTGAAGTGCGGTCGCGTCTCGACGAGCCCCGCTTCGCGACAGCGCCCCTCGACGAGCTCGTCGAGGATCAGCGCGATGTCGCCCGACCGCGCTCTGAGCGGTGGCACCTCGATCGCGTGGCCGCAGAGCTCGTCATAGAGTTCGGCGCTGAAGAGCCCTCCCTCGACGAATCCGCGCAGGTTCTTGTCGCTCGACACGATGAGCCGCGTATCCGACGGGATCTCGCGCCCGTCGCCGAGCCGGCGGAATCGCCGCCTCTGCAGGAACTCGAGAAGACACTCCTGCAGCCCCGGGCTGAGCTCCTCGATCCTGGAGAGGTAGCACGTACCTCGCGTCGCGTACTCGAGCAGCCCCCGGCGCTCCTTGGCGCTCGGTCCGGAGCCGCGGTAACCGAAGACCTCGCGCTTGAGCTCCCGGTCGAAGTACAGAGAACAGTCGACGACCAGGAACGGCTCGTTTCGGCGCCCCGAATGGGCGTGAATCGAGCGAGCTCCGAACGCTTTTCCGACGCCCGGCTCGCCCAGAAGGACGACAGGCTTCGACGTTTGCGCGGCCGCGCCGATGAACCGACGGAACACATCGCTCTGACAGCTCGTTCCGACGATTTCGTCAAATCCGGATTCCATCTCCATCCCCTCTGGAATGCCCCTCTCGAATCTCCGGAATACCCGGGTGTCTCCCCTCAGCTGAACTCGACGTCCCGGATGTGACGTCGATTGAACACGGCCCCCGGGAGGCGCGCCGCCCGACTCGCGATCGTGCAGACCGCATGTCTCGGGAGCGCTGGAAGCAGATCGGCCAGACGCTCTTCGAAATGCTCCCGCCAGCCGAACGGCGACGTATCGCACGCGACTGCCGTCCCTACCGCCGCTCCCGAACCGATGTCCGCCCCGCCCACCACGAGTGACATCTCGTTCGACGCGCTGCCGACGGCCTCGCCCCCCGCGCCCCGGCTCGAGCCACCGAGCAGCTCGACCAGAACCTGTGCGGTATCGATCTCGATCGAACCGTCGTCGCTTTCGACCTCGACGATCGGTCCACGCAGCGTGATGACGGCCTCGTCATCGACGCTCACGGAGACGATCTCGAGCTGTTCCTCTGCCCGCGCGGGCTCGACGGGCTCCCCGTCGCGCACTCCGCGCAGAACCTCCGCATGAACGGCCTCGAGCGTCGACAGCACCTCGACGAGCTCCGACGCCGCCAGATAGGAAAACCCGAACCGCAGCGTCAGCTCGCTGCCCGGCGCGGTCGCCACCACACGCGACGCCCCGAACATCGAAGTCGTTTCCATAGACGCGGAAGCGCCATTCTCGAGCTGCTCACGCGCCGGCGACGCGCCGGTGGCGTGCAAGTCGGGAAGTCGGGCCGTCGGCGCGACACCGGGGGCGGTTTCAAGCGCTGGCATGCCGCTGAGGACTCGCGTCACGGTGGACGGTCCGTCGTAGTCCGACACACCGATGCCCGCGTCGGCGAGGACTCTCGTCTCGGCCGCCATCTCCTGGTGTTCGTGCGCGCCGCTCCCGGCGACAACTCGCGTCGTGGGCATCGCGTCGTCGACCTCGCGGTCCTCCACTGTGGCGCCGTCGGCAGCCGGCTCGTCGAGCGCTCCGACGAAGCAGCAATCGGCGAGCTGATCGATGTCGAACCCCTCGCAGCTCTCGAGCCCCTCGCGATCGACGCCGCGGAAATCACACGTCGAGATCTCCGCACCGACGAAACAGGTCTGACGAATCTGCGAGCGCGTGAAGTTCACGCGTTCGAGACGCGATTGCGAGAACCGGCCCCCGACCAGCTCGGAGTTCTCCAGCTGCACGTCGAGCCACTCCGAGTTCTTGATATCCGCCGAGTTCAGGACAGCGCCGACGAGATTCGTCCCGCGGAACCGTACGTTCGTGAAGCTCGCCCGGTAGAGATCGAGCTTCTGCATGTTCAGCCGCGACAGCTCGAGCTCCTCGAAGAGCGCCCGCTGGAAGCTCACCTGCTCGAGGTGGCAGCCGTCGAACCGCGTCGCCACGAAGTGACCGCGATCGAGGATGCACGACTCGAAGCCGCAGTCTCCGAACCGGGTCTCGAAGAACGTCGAATCGGAGACCGTGCAGTCGGTCAGCGCGCACTCCTTGATGTCGGCGGCGTTGAAATTGGCGCCGCACAACCGGGCGTTGACGAACGACGAGCGGACGATTCGCGATTCAAAGAAGTTCGCGTGCGGAAGCTCGGCCTTCGAGAGATCCGCTTCTTCGAACGTCGCCCCCTTGAACGACGCTCCCATGCCGGTGGTCTCGCGAAGATTCGTGCGCGTGAGATTCGCACTCGACAGGTTCGCACCTGCCAAACTCGCACGCTCGAGGATGGCATCCGTCAGATCGACCCCGATGAGAACGGCGCGCTCGAAGTTCACACCGCGAAGGTTCGCACCCGAGAGGTCCGCTCCCCGCAGGAGCACGCGCTTGAGAACGGCACTCTCGAACGTGATCCGGTCTAACGGCGCATCCCCGAACATCGCGTCTTCCAGCGAGGCGCCGGAGAAGTCCACATCGGACAGATCGATGCGGGAGAAATCGAAATCGACGAATCGCGCCTCCCGGAATTTGACGTTCTGGATCGGCGTGTGGTCGAACTTCGTGTTCTTGATGAGAGCGCCGCCGAGGTCGGCGCCTTCGAGCTCGACGTGTCGGAACGATACGTTGACGAGCTGCGCGCCCTGCATGTCGGCGCCCTTGAGGTTCGAGCTGATGAACAGGACGCCACCGAGGTTCGCGTGTGCGAACGAGCAGCTCGTCAGGTCCATCTCGTGGAACCGGCTCTTGAACAGGTTCGCGCTCTCGAAGCAGCAGTCGACCACCTGCGCGGACGAGAAGTCGATCCGGCGCAGGTCCGTGCGCCGGAAGCACGTCTGATCGAAGCTCGCGAGGTCGACCGTGACACCGCAGAGGTTCGCCTCGGTCACGTCGGCCGACTTGAAATTGGCGCCCGTCAGGTTGGCCCCGTTGAGATCGGAGCCCGTCAGATTGGCGCCTTCGAGGTCAGCGCTCTCGAGGTTCGCTCCGCCGAACTCGCAATGGCTCAGATCGAGACCTGAGAGGTTCAGGCCGCGTAGCGGCTTGCCCTGCGCGACGTGAGACAGTACTTCCTCGCGACTCAGCTCAGCCATGTTTCACCGACTCCGATAGCGGATGTGCAGTCGAATCCCCGGATTCCGGACACGCGCCGATATCGAACCTGCCCGTGGCTCTTACCCCCTGCGAGGGACCCGCCCCTCTCACTCGCCGCGCCGGGAACGTGCCGCGCCCGGCGAGGTCGCAGAAGTATAGGCTCCCCCCGCGACACGGTCAAACCGGGGAGATCCCGTAAGAGCTGCTAGCAGGCGGAGTTCAGATTCGGGCCCCACGAACGCCCGCGAGCGAGGCCCGGAAGGCGCCGTCAGAACAAGCGTTAGAACGCGACGGCGAACGATCGCCCAATCGCCGTCCAACTGCTGGACACTACCCGACCCGATGCGCAGCCCCCGATGGAGGCAGCGGGAAGGTGAGGCAAGGCTCTAGGGCGCGGCGGGACTACCGGCACTCGCACCGGGGCTGGCGGCGGCGAGCTCCATCGCCTCGGCATCGTACGACTCGAGCTCGACCGCGACGCGCTTCGACACGCCGCGCTCCTGCATCGTGACGCCGTACAGCGTGCCCGCAGCGGACATCGTCGTCTTGTTGTGCGTGATGATGATGAACTGCGAGAGTTCGAGGAACTCCTGCACGAGGACGACGAAGCGGCGCACGTTGGCCTCGTCGAGCGGGGCGTCGACCTCGTCGAGCACGCAGAACGGGCTCGGACGCGAGCGGAAGATCGCGAGCAGGAGCGCGATCGTCGTCATCGTGCGTTCGCCACCCGACATCAAGGAGAGCGACGTGAGCTTCTTGCCCGGCGGCCGCGCGACGATGTCGATTCCCGCCTCGAGAATGTCGACGCCTTGCTCGAGGACGAGCTCGGCTCGACCGCCGCCGAAACACTTCCGGAACAGGTCCTTGAAGTGTTCCTGGACGGCGTCGAACGTCGCCTGGAACATCTCGCGGCTCTTCTCGTTGATCTCCGCGATGATCGAGCGCAGATTGCGCTCGCTCTCCACGAGGTCGTTGCGCTGCTCGGTCTGGAACTGGTAGCGTTCCTCAAGCTCCTCGAGCTCGTCGAGGGCCTCGAGGTTGACGTTGCCGAGCTTGCGGATCTTGGCGGTGAGCTCCTTGGCTTCCCGCTGGGCGACCTCGCGATCCCAATCCGGCAGCGGTACGAGATAGCGCTCCGTGTCGCTCGGGGGCAGCTCTTCGGGATCCGGCGGCGCGACGAGAGCCGCGATATCCCGCTGTCGAAGCGGCTCGAGCTGCTCGACGATGGCGATGCGCAGCGGCGGAAGCCGAGGGCCTTCGTCCTCGCCACCGTCGGTGGCCGCCTTCTCGAGAAGCGCCACGAGGTCGAGGCCGTACTCGTCGTCGATACGTTCGAGCACGGTATTGCGACGGTGCCGCTCCTCCTGATCGCGCAGCTGGAGCCCCTCGCGCTCGCGATCGAGCTCTCCGATCTGCGTGCGCACCCTCTCGATCTCCTGACGGAAGCCTTGCTCGACCTCCATCAACGAGTGATCCCGCGCCTCCTGGCTTTGCAGCTCAGCGGCGAGCTCCGTCTCGCGCCCAGCGAGGTCGTCGAGCGACGTCCGATCGCGCTCGAGCTGTTCGCGCAACTCGGCGGCGCGCTCCCGCGTGCGGCGGATCTCGGTGTCGAGGTCTCCGACGTGCTTCTGCCGTTCGCGCAGGTTGATGCCCTGGCGGTCGACGAGCTCGCGGAGCCCTTCTTCTTCCTTCTCGGCCTCCGCGACCGCGAGGCGCGCTTGCGACACACCCTCGTTCGCCTCATCCACGCGGGCTCCGGCAGCCGCGATCGTCGCTTCGAGCTCCTCGACGCCGGATTCGGTCTCCTCGCGGCGGCCGTCGAGCTCCTCGATCTGCGCGACCTGCTCCGACTTCTCGTCGAGGCGCCGCGCGATCTCGGTGTCGAGCTCCGCGACCTCCGACGCGCCGACCTCGAGCTCACGCCGCAGGCGGTCGGACTCGCGGCGGCTCTGCTCGATCGCGCTTTCCGTCGTCAGGATACGTCGCCCCACCTCCTCGAGTGCACGCCCCTGCGCGGCGATGGCCTGCTGCGCTTCGTCACGCGAGGCACGCAGCTCACCGAGACCGGATTCGATCTCCTGACAGCGCGCCTCCAGGTCCACGAGATCGCCTTCGAGCTCGCTCATCTCGCTGCGCCGGGAGATGATGCCCGCATCGCTCTCGCCGGGGACCGACAACCCGCCCCACGGCTCGACGACCTCGCCCGCGAGCGTCACGAGTCGGAACGGCCGCAGCCCGTTGCGCGCCAACGCCATCGCCGTCGCGAAGTCCTCGACGAGCACGACGTTCGCCAAGAGGCGATCGGCGAGCTCTTCCAGACCCGGCACGACCTCGACGCGATCGCGAAGCGCCCCGAGCACGCCGCCATGCACCGGGAAGAACTCGCGGGGGATCTCGTCGACGCGGTCGAGCGAAATCACGCCCACGCCGCCCAGCTCCTCGCTGCGGGCGTGGTCGAGAAGCTCGAGCGCTCCCTCCTGCGTCTCGACCACGAGCGCCTGCGCGCGATCGCCGATCACGGCCTCGACCGCGCGGGCGCACTCGCGATCGACGGTGAGGTTCGCGGCCACGATGCCGTGACATTCCGCCCAGCCGGCGATGAAGTCCGGCGCGGCTTCGCCGCGTCGCAGCAGCTCGGCGACCCCGGATCCGACGCCCTCGAGCTGCTCCTCGAACGACCGCAGCACGTCGAGGCGCGAGCTCTTGCGGTGCAGCTCTTCGCGCTGCGTCGCGAGCGCCGCATCGCGCGTGTCGATCTCGGCCTCGAACGCGGCGAGCTCGCCCTCGATGACGGCGCGCTTCTCCTCGGCCGCCGTGCGCTCCGTCGTCAGCTCCTCGAGCGACGTCCGGAGCGTCTCTTCCTTCGAGCCGCAGCCGTCGAGCTCGGCGCGGAACGCCTCCAGCGACCGCTCGAGACGGGCCTTGCGACCCTGCAGACTGGCGAGCTCGGTCGTGACCTGGACGACGAGGTTGGCGACCTTCGACCGCTCCTGGATCAGGGCGACGATCGATTCCTTGCGCACCTGGAAGTCCGCCTGCAGGCGACGGGCTTCCTCCTGCCGCTCTCGCAGCGTGCCGCTCGCGACGTCGAGCCCCTCGCGACGGGAGTCGATCTCGCCGGCCATGCCGTCCAGCTGCTCGCGCTCGGCGTCGATGCTCGCCGCGAGCTTCTCGACGCTGGCACGCGTCTGTTCGAGCTCCGCGCTCTTGCGGGTCTCCTCGGCGGCGAGCTCCTCGAGGCGCTCGGTCGCGTGAGCGATCTTCTCCTCGGTCCGTTCGCGCGCGACGCGCTCCGCGGCGACCTGGTCGCGTTGCCCCTTGAGGACCTCCGACAGACCGCGGCGCTCCTCGAGCTGCTCGTCGAGCCCCGCGTTGAGTCGCGCGGCGAGCTTCTCGAGCCGCTCGGCGCGCTGGCGCAACCACCACAGGCGAAACGACAGACCCGTGCGCCCCTCGACGGACTTGCCGTAGTCCTCGAGCGCCATGCGGACCCGCAGATCCTGCAGCCGATGGCTATGCTCGCGGTAGCGCCGCGCCTTGCTGGCTTGCGCCTTGACGCGGCGGATGCGCTTCTCGACCTCGTCGATGATGTCCTGGAGGCGGCTGAGGTTGTCCTCGACGCGCACGAGCGCCCGAAGGCTCTCGGCCTTGCGCGCGCGGTACTTCGAGATGCCGGCCGCTTCCTCGAAGATCACGCGGCGGTCGAGCGTGCTCGCCTGCAGCAGGACGTCGATCTTGCCCTGTTCGAGGATCGAGTACGAGGTCGTTCCGAACCCCGTATCCATGAACAGGTTCTTGATGTCCTTGAGGCGGCACTTCTGCTTGTTGATCAGGTACTCGCTCTCGCCGCTGCGGAACAGGCGACGGGTGATCGAGACCTCGCCGTACTCGATGTCGAAGAAGTGGTCTTCGTTCTCGAAGACGACCGTAACCTCCGCGAGCCCGAGCGGCTTGCGCCCCTGCGTGCCGTTGAAGATGACGTCCCGCATCTCGGATCCGCGCAGCCCCTTCGCGGATTGGGAGCCGAGGATCCACTTGAACGCGTCGACGACGTTCGACTTGCCGCACCCGTTCGGGCCCACGACAGCCGTGACGCCGGGACCGAACTCGAAGACGGTCCGGTCGGCGAAGGATTTGAAACCGAGAAGCTCGAGCTTCTTCAGATACACGCAAGAAACCCTTTCGTCACCGCTGGCCGGCTCGCGGTCGAATAGGGTAGGCGACTCGCCGCGGAACAACCCGCTCCGCGTCGAGGGAACCAGCCCTCCCATCCCTCGCGCGGCACGCGAGAGAATCGTCGACGACAGCCTTCGGGGGACAATCTCCCAACTCTACCGGCTCCGTGTGCCGGCAGCCAGGAGTGTGCCGTGCCAGCTGCAGCCCGTGCCCACGACGCCCGGTGGGCCCGGGAACTCCTCAAAATCCCTTCTGTCTTCTCTTCGATCTCCCTCTGCAGCTCATGTCTGCCGGGATCACCACTCTCTCTCACTCCCGAACTAGCCATGGTTCTACACGGCCGGGCCCGACACTGCCAGAGCTTCTCTGCGGAGTTTGCGGTCGCGACGATTCGCCGCGGCCCCTCTCGGATCGGGCCAGGAGCGGCCAGCTCTCTTCCAAGAGGCTCAGCAGAAGCTCGCAGTTCGCGTCGCGCAGCGGCTCCATGTCCTCGACGACACCGCCGACGGGCGTCACCGCGCCCAGAAGCGCGAGCACCTCGCCGAGACGCTCGAGCGGGTCGACCGGGGCCGACGCATGCCAGCGAACGCCGTCGGTATAGGACAGCACGATCGCGCCGGACGCATCCGCACGTGGCGCACAGATCCGTCGGTCGATCTCCTCGAAGGACCGGACGGGCCCTCGATTCAGCGTCTCCTCGAGCCGCAGGCGGATGCCCAGCACGTGTCCTTCCCTGGCGATCTTCTCGCCGGCTTGCCGCAGGAGCGCAGCTCCGAGCTCCTGGGCCGCGGCTGTCTCGTGCAGCTCGTGCCCGCACGCCGTGCGCACGCACTCGTTGAGGCCGACGAGGCCGATAACGTATTCGCCGCAGTCGCCGAGGCAGAGCGGGCTGGACAGCCCGGGGCCGGTCTCGCGCCCGAGGAGTCCCCAGAGCGGTGCGTCGCGCGATCCGGCGAGGCGAGACACGAAGTGGCGCCGTTCGAGAAGCCCCTTGACCGCGAGGTCGATCGCCGCGTCGAGCTCCGACTCCGGCGTCGCCCGACCGTCTTCCGCCGCGCGATGCGCGACCCGCGGCAAGTTGACGGTGATCTTGCCCACGTCGACGAGGATGCGACCGCGGTCCTCGTCGTCCGACTCGCCCGCCGGCTCCGATGGCCCCGATGGCCCTCCGGCTCCCTCCGAGCGCGTCGTCGCGGGCAGGAACTCGACTCGCTTCATCGAGCCGTAGAGCTCCGCGACGCGCGCCGCCAGGGACCTGCGCGGACGGAACCGCGTCGCTCTCAGGACGAGCGTGAAACCGTCGCGCGCCTGCGGCGTCAGCGCGAGCAACCCGTCGAGCCACGGCGTGGCCGAGTCGTCGAGCTCGAGCTCGACCACCCAGCGCAGGTCGGTGCCCGCACCCGCGGCGAGCTCGCACAATCGCGCGAAGACCTCGTCGATCAGCTCGGCTTCGCTCCGCGCGAGCGACGACGGGTCGCGCAGCAGGTGCGGCAGGCCGATCAGCCGCACGTCCTCCGACACGAACCGCGCGATGTGGCGCAGGCGACGGAAGAAGTCCCCCAGATCGAGATAGGACTCCGGTCGCGACCCAGCCTCGGGAACCCGCGCCCGCCGGCGCCCGTCGAGATCGTCCACGAACGGGAAGTTCGGGCTGTGCAGCCGCTCCCGCCCCTCGCCTTCCGGCCGCGGGAGCTCGGAAGAGCGGCGACGATCGCCATCGGCTCGGCCGGCGCCGATCCGTCCCCCGCCGCCCTCGAGCAGCGGCAACGGAATCCGCCAGGAGATGCGCGGCACGCGAATCGGGTCGGTCAGCCGGTGGATGAAGACTCGCCCGTCGCGATGCGCGTCGCCGATCGCCTGGGAGTGCACCTCGTCGAGCGAGTACTCGTACAGGATGCGGTCCGCGACGATCTCGCGCACCTCCGCGGGCGTCTTCGGATAGGCGAAGCCCTCCTTCGAGTCGGTGCCGAAGATCACCTGCTCGAGGTTGTACTTCGGTATCGCGATGCCGGCCTGCTGCCGCAGCTTGACCTCGAACCCGCGCTCGAACAGCTCGTTGTCGACGAGCTCGCGGATCAGGGACGTCGAGATGCGGCGGATCCCGCTCGCGAGCACCTTCTCCTCGACCCGGGCGGCGATCTCCTCGGCGAGCTCGACGTCGAGATCGGCCTCGCGGATCAGCGCGGCCGCGATGCGGGCCTTCGACCACCGCGAGGTCGCCGGCCCCCGACGCCCGTCGCCCGGCTCGGCGACCTCGGGGCGCGGCTCGCCGCTGGCGGCATGGGCCTCGCCCTCGCCGGTCGCGGCGGCCCGGCTCTCCCGAAGTACCGCGCGCTTCTGCCGGTAGAGGATGTACGCCTTGGCGACCTGCCGATCGCCCATCTCCATGAGGACGGTCTCGACGACGTCCTGGATGTCCTCGATCCCCGGAACGGCCTCTGCCCCGCGCTGCGTCGCGGCTTCGAGCTCGCCGAGGGATGCCGCCGACGCGGCCTGGGCGAACTTCTCGTCGAAGAAATGCTCGACGGCCTCCGCGAGCTCCTCGGCCAACGCGCGGTCCCCCGCGCCGACCGAGCGGTACGCGCCGTCGATCGCGTCGGCGATCTTGCCGCGATCGAACGGGACGACATCACCGTCCCGCTTGCGTACTGCGCGGATCCTTCCCATCGCGAACCTGTAACCGGACTCGAAGCTCGGCCCCCGGAGGCGACCGAGATCAGATAACAAGCCCTCGGGGCCCGACCCGTCCGGCTCGAGGTCCCGTCGGCCCGAGGTCCGCAGCCCGCCGAAGAAGTCGCTCCTCCTCGACGGACAGCCAGAACCTCAGGCTCACAGCGTAGCTCTCACGACCAGCGAGCGCCAGACCTCGACGACTGCCCCGCGGACTCCATCGCGGCGCCGGACTTGCCGGCGAGCTGACCGCCACTCGCGGGCGTCTCAGCGGCCGCGGCGACTTCACGGTCGGCAGGCGTCAAGAGCGGTGCGACCTCCTGGTAAAACTGCTGTACGTCCGTGAACTCCCGATACACGGACGCGAAGCGCACGAACGCGATCTGGTCGACCTGCCTGAGCTGATCGCTCACCGCCTCGCCGATCACGCGCGCGCTCACCTCGTTGTCGTAACGCTCGAACACGTCGGCCTCCACGGCCGACACCAGCTCCTCGAGCCGCTCTTCGGAGATCGCGCGCTTCTGACAGGCGATCCGCAAACCGCGCAGAATCTTGTCGCGGTTGAAGAACTCGCGGCGCATGTCCTTTTTCACGACGATGCGCGGCGAAGCCTCGATGCGCTCGTACGTGGTGAACCGCCGATCACAACTCGAACACTTGCGACGCCGCCGGATCGTTCGCCCCTCCCCTATGACGCGGGAATCGACGACCCGATCGTTGTCGTCTCTGCAGAATGGACACTGCATCGAGAGTCTGTCGCTCCTCTGAATCCGGTGCCCTCGCCGACCGGAAGACTCCTCACTTCTGACGGCCCGCCGCGCTGACGGACCTCCTACCGACCCTGCGGCCGGTCACTTCTTATTCTGAGTCTTCGCCGCAATCCCTGGTGGGCGCGACGAAGTGAGACACGCATGGACGGTAGCACAGGCACTCATCCGTTGCAAGGCCACGGGAAACGCGGTCCGTGCGGCCCGGCTGGCGCATGCTCCCGCGCGCCTACTTGCCGATGCAGAACCGCGAGAACACGAGACCGAGGATCTCGTCCGAAGTCACGCGGCCCGTCAGGTCGCCCAGCGCCCGTAGCGCTTCGCGCAGGTCCGCGGCGGCGCACTCGGCACCGAGCGTCTCGAGAGCGCCGCGCGCGCGCACGGCGGCCTCGCGCGCGGCGAGGAGCGCGGACTCCTGGTGTGCGCTGACGATGAAGCGCGGCGCGATCGGTCCCGCACTCCTCGCTGTCGCCGCGCCCGCAGCGCCGCCGGGTTGCCGTGCGAGCCCCGTCGCGAGATCCGATAACCCGTAGCCAGTCTCCGCGCTGACGATGAAGGCCGCGGGGTGACGGCGCGCGAGGTCGACGGTGCGCTCGTCGTCGAGCCGATCGCATTTGTTGAATACGAGCACGCGACGCGAAGCGTCGAGCGCGTCGAACTCTGCGAGCGATGGCGGGATCGGCCGACTCGCATCGACGACCCACACGATGCGATCGGCCGCCTCGATCTCGAGACGCGTCAGACGCTGCACGGCGCGCAGCGTCTCGTCGGACAATTGCCGGTCGAGCCCGCGCGCCTCGTCGCGGCGATCGTCTCCGCCAACGCGTCGGCCGCTCGGCGCATCGAGCGAGCGGGTGCCGGCGACGTCGATCCACTCGACGCGCACGCCGTCGACGACACTCTGCCCGCGCACGGGATCGCGCGTCGTACCCTCGATGCCGCAGACGAGTGCCGCCGGCGCGCCGACGAACGCGTTCAGCAAGCTCGATTTCCCGGCGTTCGGAAATCCGGCGAGCACGACTTGCAAGGCGCCCGTCGTCGTACGCCGCAGCGAGGTCGACGCGCGCAGCTCGTCGACGGAGGCAACGATCGCGTCGATCCGCGCGGCGAGCGCATCGACGGCGATCTCCGGCAAGTCCTCATCGGCGAAGTCGATGCCGGCCTCGATCAGCGCGATCGCCTCCGCAACGCTCGCGCTCAGAGCACGGACCTCGACGCCGAGCTCACCATCGAGCGCCCGCCGCGCCGCCCGCGCCTCGCGCTCGTCGGTCGCGGCGATCAGCTCGCCGACAGCCTCGGCCTGCGCGAGATCCATACGACCCGACAGGAACGCCCTGAGCGTAAACTCGCCCGGCCCGGCCCAACGCACACCGTCGGTCGCAACCAGCGCGCGCGCGACCGCGCCGACGACCGGTGCGGCTGCGGGCAGGTGAATCTCGACGACGTCCTCGCGCGTGTACGATCGCGGCGCACGAAAGACCGCCGCCCACACGGGCACGCGCAGCTCGGCCGCACGCAGAACGACGTCGACTCCCGCGAAGCCGCGACAGCCCCGCACGCGGTCGGGACTCTCGGCGAGAGCGGCGACCGCCTCGATCGCACGCTCACCGCTGACGCGCAATACCGCACGCGCGCCGACGCCGGAAGCCGTCGCGAGAGCGACGATCGTCGCGGCATCTGCGGCGCTCGGCGAACTCGTCAACGCTTCTTGCCCTTACCCTTGCCCTTCTTGTCCGACTTCTTGCTCGAGCCGTACATCGGACCGCTGCTGGTCGGCGCCGGCCCTCCACTCGTACCTGCGGCAGCAGGAGAAGGCCCGTCGCCCCACGTGGCATCCTCCTTCTTGAGCTGAGCCTTGATGAGCATGCTCTCGACGAAGCCGAGCGCGGCCCTCGTC
>CAYMRB010000258.1:0-2606 GCA_964392615.1 uncultured Planctomycetia bacterium
CCACGGGTTCACGGACTTCGTCGATTCGCTCAGCGGGTCCTACGCGGCGTTCTAGTATTGCGTGCAGTACCGCGAGACGGACTTCAACTTCGTCAGCAGGCTGATGGAGCAGGTGGGGATCTACTACTACTTCGATCATGAGGACGGCAAGCACACGCTCGTGCTCGCCGACTCGATCTCGTCGCATGAGCCGTTTCCGAAGTACGAGACCGTGTCGTACGTGCCCCCCGGGCGGATCGCGGAAGACCGCGAGCACCTGTCCGAGTGGGCGGTCGAGAAGACGGTCCAGCCGGGCGCTTGTGCGCTGAACGACTTCAACTACGAGAAGCCGAAGAGCGCGCTCGAGACGCGCTCGCAGGTCTCTCGCGAGCACGCCGCCGCCGAGTTCGAGGTTTACGACTATCCCGGCGAGTACGGGGAGTACGATCACGGCGAGACGCTCTCGAGGCTGCGCGTCGAGGAGTTTCACGCGCGGCACGAAACGGCTCGGGGGACCGGCGACGTGCGCGGGATCAAGGTCGGGGCGACATTCGAGCTCGCGGAGCACTTCCGCGACGATCAGAACCGCGAGTACCTCGTGACGTCCTCGACCTGCACGCTGGCGAACGACGCGTTCGACAGCGCGCGGGCAGTCCGCGACGCGGGATCGACGTTTGCCGTCAGCTTCTGCGCGGTGAGGTCGGAGCAGCCGTTCCGCACGGCGCGAACGACGCCGAAGCCGATCGTTCAGGGCCCCCAGACGGCGATCATCGTCGGCAAGTCGGGAGAGGAGATCTGGACGGACGAGCTCGGCCGCGTCAAGGCGCAGTTCCACTGGGATCGCTACGGCAAGGCCGACGAGAACAGCTCCTGCTGGATTCGCGTCGCGCAGTTCTGGGCCGGCAAGAACTGGGGCGCGATGTTCCTGCCGCGCATCGGCCAGGAGGTCGTCGTCGAGTTTCTCGAGGGCGATCCGGACCGGCCGCTCATCACCGGACGCGTGTACAACGGCGAATCGAAGCCGCCCTATGCGCTTCCCGACAACGCGACGATGTCGACCATCAAGTCGAACTCGAGCAAGGGCGGCGAGGGATTCAACGAGATCCGCTTCGAGGACAAGAAGGATGAGGAGCAGATCTTCATCCACGCCCAGAAGAACCAGGACATCCGCGTCGAGAACGACAGCTACGAGTGGGTCGGCCACGATACACACCTGGTCGTCAAGAACGACCAGGTCGAGCAGATCGAGAACGACCGGCAGGAGACGGTCGATCGCGACCACGTCGAGGAGATCGGCCGCGACCGTCACCTGAAGGTGAGCGGCAAGGAGGCGGTCGAGATCGCCGAGTCGCAGTCGACGAAGGTCGGCGGTGACGTGGCCGAGGTGTACGAATCGAATCACTCGGAGCAGACGACCGGAGACTACTACGTCAGCGCCGAGAATATCGTGATCGAGGGCTCGTCGAACATCACCTTGAAGGTCGGCCAATCGTATATCGCGATCGAAGCCGGCGGCATCAAGATCGGTACGGTGGGTTCCCTCGAGACGGAGTCGACCGGAGAGACGGCGCTGAAGGGAACCTCGGGCGTCAAGATCGAGTCGCCGGCGACGGCCGAGCTGACGTCGACGAGTACGACGGTCAACGGTGATGCCATGCTGACCGTGAGCGGCGGATTAGTGAAGATCAACTGAGTCGGCGCGTACGCGCTTCGCCGACCCGAGACGACGGAGACTCACTCATGCCGGAACCCAAGAGCGGAACCCCGGGCTCGCTGGTCTCGCCGACGGCCCCGAAGGCGCCCGAGGAAGCGGACGTCGCGGATCCCGGCGAGATGAACGAGATCAAGGCCGAGCAGGCCGAGAAGAAGGAGGGCAAGTACGGCTCGCAGCCGATCGAGCCCTTCAAGGCCGGGGACGACGAGGACACGAGCTGGATCGAGATCGAGCTCGTCGACGAGGACGACCGGCCGGTGCCCGGCGAGGCGTACCGTATCACGCTCTCGGACGGCCGGGTCGCGTCAGGTACCCTGGATAGCGAAGGCAAGGCGCGCGTCGAGGGAATCCCGGCCGGCGACTGCCAGGTGACGTTCCAGAACCTCGACTCGGAAGCCTGGGAGATGATCTGATGCCACCCGCAGCCCGCGTCTCCGACATGCACGTCTGTCCGATGGTCACCGGCATCGTCCCGCACGTCGGCGGACCGATCCTGCCCCCGGGCGTGCCGACGGTTCTGATCGGCGGCATGCCCGCCGCCGTGGTCGGCGGGATGTGCACCTGCGTCGGCCCGCCCGATACGATCGCCATGGGCTCCACGACGGTGCTCATCGGGGGCCAGCCCGCGGCGCGCATGGGGGACCAGTGCGCGCACGGGGGGAAGATCGTCAGCGGGTTCCCGCAGGTGATGATCGGCTGACTGACGGTTTTCCGATTCCTGCGCGGCTCGCGAGAGCACAAGGCGCGCGGCAGGCTGTCGTATCCTCGGCGCGTAACGCCCATCCCCTCTTCGCGCCAAAGGCGCGCGTACGATGAACTGAGCGAGATCGATGCCCATCCGCGCCCTACCGCGTCCCTCGCCCAGCGTGGAATACGGGCCCCCCCCCCCCCCCCCCCCCCCGCCCCCCCCAAA
>CAYMRB010000258.1:2616-14527 GCA_964392615.1 uncultured Planctomycetia bacterium
GGGGGGTAGGTTTAACTGCGCGTTATCGAGGCCCATCCGCGCCCTCCGGGGTCCCTCGCCCCGCGTGTAATGGGCGCCCCCGGCGGCGACAGCCGCGGGGCCGCCGATTCCGCGCTAACGGCCGCGCCAGAAGCTCGGCAGGAACAGAATCAGCAAGCTGTAGATCTCGAGCCGTCCGAGCAGCATGCAGAAGGACAGCGCGAGCTTGCCCAGCGGGTGGATGAAGCCGAAGTTCTCGCTCGCGCCGACTCGGCCGAGGCCGGGGCCGATCGAGTTCAGGGCGCTCAGCGATGCCGTCGTCGCCGTGACGATGTCGATGTCGGTCGAGCCGCCGGGCTCCACCGGGGCGTGGGCGAGCGTCGCCAGGAGGATCGTCGCCGCGATCCACGCGATCATGTAGAGCGCGAAGAAGCCGAGGATCCCCCAGATCACCGCGTCGTCGACCGCCTTGCCGTCGACCGACACCGGCCGCACCATGCGGGGCCAGAGCAGCCGCTTGCACTCGCGCAGCGCGTGGCGCACGAGCACGACGACGCGGACAACCTTGAGCCCTCCCGCTGTCGAGCCGCCGCAGCCGCCGACCGCCATCATCAGCACGATCAGGAACGTCGAGAACGTCGGCCAGAGGTTGAAATCCTGCGTGCCGAATCCCGTCGTCGTCAGAATCGCCACGACCTGAAACGAGCTGTCGCGCAAGCACTGTCCCAGTCCGTCGCCGTGACTCGACAGGTAGAGATCGATCGCGATGAGCAGCGAGACGATGACGATGATCCCGAGGTAGACCCGCACCTCGGTCGATCGGAACAGCGCTCCCAGATCGCCCCGTACGATCACCCGGTATTGCAGCGCGAAGTTGATGCCGGCGATCAGCATGAACACCGTGGTGACGACCTCGAAGTAGAGGGCGCTCTCGTGTTCGTCGATCGCGTACTGGCCGATGCTGTTGTCGAGCGGCGAGAACCCGCCGGTAGCCAGCGTCGCGAACGCGTGGTTGACCGCCTGGAACGGGTCCATGTCGCCGGCGAGAAACAGCAGTAGCTGGGTCACCGTCAGCGCGGCGTACAGGACCCACAGCTTCTTCGCGGTCTGCGCGATCCGCGGAGCCAGCTTGTCGACTCCGAGACCGGACGACTCCGCGCTGAAGAGCTGCATGCCGCCGACCTTGAGCTCGGGCAGGATCGCGAGCGACAGCACGATGATTCCCATGCCGCCGAGCCAGTGGCCGAACGAACGCCAGAACAGGATGCCGTAGGGTTGCGCCGAGATCTTGCCGTATCCGTCCTCGCTGCCGAAGACCGTCGCGCCGGTCGTCGTGAAGGCCGAGGCCGATTCGAAGATCGCGGCAGCGAGGTCATCGATCGAGCCGCTGAAGATGAACGGCATCGATCCGTAGAGGATCATCAGGATCCACGACAGCGCGACGAGCAGGAAGCCCTCGCGGCGGCGCAGCCCGGTCGACTTCTGCTCACCCCGGCGTCGGCGCAGCCAGACGAGGAAGATGCCGACCGCTTCGAGACCGAGGAACGGGCCGACGTACGGCCAGACGAGGGTGTCGCCCCAGTACAGGCCGACGGCCATCGGGACGAGGAACAGGCCCCCGACCAGCAGGTGGAACCGTCCGAAGTATCGCAGCAGGACTTCCGTTCGCATCTCAGGCGAAGAGGTCCTCGACCTGGCTTATCGCGCCCGGAACCACGCTGACGATCACGCGGTCTCCGGCCCGAATCTCGTCGCTTCCGCGCGGGATCACCACCTCGTGCGGTGGCTCCTGACGCACGATACCGCCCAGCAGCGCCCCCTTCGGGAGCTCGAGCTCCGCGAGCGGGATGTCACACAGATCCTTCTTGCCTTCCTTCGGAATCGTGAACTCGAGAATCTCGACCTGGTTGTCACCGAGCATCGTCGCGCCCGCGACTCGCCCGCCGCGCACGCGTTCGAGAATGGCCTGCGCCAGCGCGCGCTGCGGACTGAACAGGCTGTCGATGCCCATCTTGTACGCGATCGGGGCGTAGTCGTAGTCGTCCACGCGCGTCACGACCTGGCGCGCGCCGACGTGCTTCGCGTACATGCTGATCAGCAGCGACTTCTCCTCGTCCTTCATCACGACCGCGATCGCGTCGGCTCCCTCCTGGATCTGCTCGCGTAGCAGGTCGAGGTTCGTCGCGTCCTGCTCGAGAACGATCGAGTCGTGCAGGCGCTCGGAGACCCACCGGGCGCGTTCCGGGTCGGACTCGATCACGGTCGGACGATGCCCGAGCTCCTCGAGGTACCTCGTGGTGTGGAAGCCGATCACGCCGCCGCCGATCACGAGAATCTTGTGCAGCTTGACGCGCGGGAACCCGTAGTAGCGCAGGAAGTCGTCGATGCGCTCGGGAACCGTCAGCGTGAAGACCTGATCGTTCTCCGCGATCACCGTATCACCGCGAGGAATCAAGAACTCCTCGTCGCGCTGAATCGCGATCAGGTTTCCGGGCCGCGGTGTCTCCAGCTGGCTGAGAGTCTGATCGATGCCGGTGAACTGCCGTTTGATCGATGTCTCGATAATCACCAGCCTGCCGTCCGCGAGCACCTGATGAGACGACAGACCCGGAAACGCGAACAGGCGGCCGATGTGCTCGGCGACGACGTGCTCGGCTCCGAGGATCAGGTCGATGCCGAGATCGGCGGACGTGACGCTATAGTAGTCGCCCAGATAGCGCCGATCGCGAACGCGTGCGATGGTCTGCGGGCCGGCGAGCTTCTTCGCCGCCATGCAGGTGAACATGTTGATCTCGTCGTGGTCGACGACCGAGACGAACAGGTCCGCCCGCCGGATCCCCGCGGCCTGCAGGGCGTGCGTGCTCGCGCCGTTGCCGTAGACGACGAGGGCGTCGAGCTGCTTCTCGACGCGGTGGACGACTTTCTCGTCCTGCTCGATCACAGCGACGTCGTGCCCCTCCCCGATCAGAAGGGTCGCGAGGTAGGTGCCGACCTCTCCGGCGCCGACGATCACAACGTACACGGTGTGTCCTCTCGAAAGGTTCCCGTCAGCCTTCGTCGTCACCCGGCCCGGGGGATTCCAGGCGCCGCACCCGGCTCAACATACCGACGCACGGGAAATCCGCAAGATGTCGTCAGGCACCGATTTCCGCCACGGCGGGGGCGTCGCTGCGGTGCGAGGGGCCCGCCGGGGCGTGTCGTTCCTGTTGCGCATCGTCCGCACGGGTGAGATCATCGCGCGCGGCGCGGCGAAGAGCGGCTTCCGCGCGTCACCGTCGACTCCGTCTCGTATCGGTTCGCAGGAGAGATTCCACCATGGGCAAGGTCTTGGCCGTCCTCGTTTCGGGGCTCGTCGTGGCGGGCGTCGTGGCGTGGCTGTGGAACGGCTTCGGTGCGCCCGAGGACGACGGAGTCGCCGAGCCGAGCGTCCCGACCGAGAATCCGGAGTCTCCGGAGCCGGCCGCGCCGGACCCGGGAGACGAGGCTGGTCCCGAGGAGGAGCCCGACGTGGTCGACGAGACGGCCGACAAGCCGCACGGCGAGTCCGGCGACGAGGACCACGACGACGCGAAGGATGGCGACGAGGACTGGCCGCCGGCGAATACCGGCGATCGCAAGTTCGAGTTCTCCCGCGTTCCGGACGTTCCGGACGAGGAGTGAGCGGCGGCTCCGAGCGCGGGATCGAACGACGAGCTGCGAGACCGAGGAGAAGTGGAGAAGAAGTGATGGCGAAGGCGGGCGAACCCGGCGCAGGGGCCTGCGGGGACCGAGCGGCAGAGGCCGAGTCCGCGTCGACGGCGATCGACCGCGTCGGCGAGGACACGCTCGAGCTCTTCGCCGAGAACCCTGCCTACAACGAGCTCCTGTGGCGGCGCTTGAGCGAGCTCGCTCCGGTCACCGGTCGCGTGTTGGAGGTCGGCTGCGGGATCGGCACGATCACGTCGCTCATCCTGCGGGAGGCGGGCGTGACCGCCGTGCACGGAATCGACATGGATCCGGCGTACGTTCGGCGAGTGCTCGAGCTCGGTGATCCGCGCCTCGGCGCGTCGGCGTGCAGCATGGAGGAGTTCCGCCTGCCACGCTTTCCGGAGGCCGCCGACGAGAGCTGGGATCGCATCGTCTGCAGCAACGTTCTCGAGCACATCGAGGACGACCTCGAGACGATGCGCCAGTTCGCCCGCATGCTGCGACCGGGTGGTGTCGCGCTCATCCTCGTACCTGCGCATCAGTGGCTTTACTCGAGCCTCGATCGCAATCTGTCGCACTTCCGGCGCTATCGAAGGGCCGACCTGCAGCGTCTCGCGGCCGAGTCGGGCCTCGAGCTCGTTCGCTCCCGCTACTTCAACCCTGTCGGCATCGCCGGCTGGTGGCTCAACGGCAAGGTGCTGCGTCGCGATACGCTGCCCGTCGGACAGCTCCGGGCATACGGTCGCTGGGCCGTCTCGCTGTCGGCGCTGGTCGATCGGCTCAATCCGCTGCCGTGTGGCATCTCGGTCACCGGAGCGTTCCGCCGACCGTGAGCCCGGATCGTCGGCGCGAGGGGGCGACGACCGCTCGCAACCCGGCACCGATTGCCGTAGAGTGGGCAAGAGTCGAGCGATATCCACCATCACCTGATTCCCTCCATCGATCCGGAGACCGACGATGAGACTATCTGCCCGCGCCGCGGCACTGCTCGCCGTGGCCGTGTTCGCTTTGTCGGTGCCGGCGTCCGTCTCGTTTGCGCAGGACGGCGCCGATACGCCCGAGTTCAAGACCGACAAGGCGAAGGAGGCCTTCGCGGAAGGCCTGAAGCTCTTCGAGAGCGGCGAGTACACGAAGGCGAAAAAGAAGTTTCAGACCGCCGAGCGCGGCGCCAAGAGCAAGGCCGACAGGACGAAGGTCAAGGCTTGGACGACCGCGTGCAGCAAGTCGATGCCGGCGTTCGTCGGCCTGCAGAAGCTCTACGACGCGAAGCAGTACAACCGCGCGTACGACGCGATTCTGCGCTATCTGCCGAAGCAGCGCGGGACGCCGGCGGAGAAGCCGTTCATGACGCTGTATCGGCGCCTCGAGGCGGCGCTCTTCCAGAACCTCGAGACGTTCGATATCCCGAAGACGCGGATCTACTCGCAGAAGTACGGCAAGACGTTCATCAAGGACCCGAAGCTCGTCGTCAAGGGACAGTGCCTGCATTGGACGAACAAGGCGCGGCCCAAAGAGACCGCGCAGCTCAAGGTCGAGAGCGGCATCACCAACTGGAGCGGCTTCGACGCGGTCGAGTTCTGGGTCTTCCCGCGCTCGTCGGTGTCGACGAACGTCATCCTCATGTCGCGCGACGTGAAGCAGGACAAGACGAAGACCGGGCGCCCCCCGGTGGTCAAGCCGGGTCAGAAGTTCCTGCACTTCTTCACGAAGCAGGTCAAGTTCAAGCCGAACGGACGCTGGCAGTACAAGCGGATTCCGTTGAAGGAGTTCCAGTCTCAGGGAGGAGCGTCGCTGACGCAGATCGTCGACTTCCGTCTTCAGGTGCGAGCCGGTCCGGTGTTCGACATGTTGGTCGACGAGATCCGCGTGCGGCGGAAGGATCCGGGCGCGGCGAGTTCGAAGTCGTCGAGCAAGAAGGGGGGACGGCGCTGAGCTCGCCGTCGCGACCCGACGAGCCGTCCCGGCGCGGCCAGGACACCGAGCTGCAGCACCGCGGCGAGGACCGCGAGCGGCAATTCGGTGCTGTGGCGCCGGCCGTCTACCGCACGTCGCTCTTCACCTTCCCGGACTGCGCCAGCCTCGAAGCGGCGTTCAGCGCCGGTAGCGATCGCTATCTGTACAGCCGCGTGTCGAATCCGACGGTGCGTGTGCTGGAGGAGAAGGTCGCGTCTCTCGAGCGGACGGACGACGCGCTGGCGCTCGCGTCGGGCATGGCGGCCGTGACCGCGGTCTTCCTCGCGTACCTCGGCAAGGGCGCGCACCTCGTGCTAGGTTCGAAGGCGTACGGGCCGACGCTGAAGCACGCGCGCGACTTGCTCCAGAAGTTCGGCGTCAGCGTGACCCGCGTCGATCCGGGCGATGCGAGCGGTCTCGAGGCCGCGCTGTGCGACGACACTCGGCTCGTCTATCTCGAATCGCCGGCGAGCCTGACGTTCGAGATCACCGACCTCGAGGCGGCGGCCGCGATAGCGGGAGCGCGCGGCATTCCGACCGTCGTCGACAACTCGTGGGCCACGCCGCTCTTTCAGCGGCCGGCGGAGCTCGGCATCGACCTGTCGCTCCACTCGGGGACGAAGTACGTCGGTGGCCACTCCGACATCCTGCTCGGACTCATCGCCGGTGGCCGGGCGTCGATCGCGCGCATTCGGCGGACGGCGATCCTCCTCGGGGCGAGCCTGTCGCCGGAGGACGCGTTTCTCGCGATCCGCGGCCTGCGCACGTTGGGCCTGCGCATGGAACGTCACCAGGCGAGCGCGATCGAGATCGCGCGTCGACTGCGCGCGCACCCGCGCGTGAAGACCGTGCTGCATCCGGCGCTCGAGGACTTCCCGACGCACGCGCTGTGGAAGCGGCAGTTCGCGGGCTCGAGCGGGCTGTTCGCGTTGCGTCTCGACGGCGACACGCGGCGATTTTGCGACGCGCTCGAGGTCTTCGGGCTCGGCGTGTCGTGGGGCGGTCACGAGAGTCTGGCCGTGCCGGCGGCCGTGCTCCCCGAGGTGACCGCGCGGCGGCCGATACGCGACGATATTCCGCACGACCTGATCCGCCTGTCGATCGGGCTCGAGGACGTCGAGGATCTGTGGGCCGACCTCGAGCGCGGCTTCGCGGCGTGCGGCGGGACCTCCGACACGTCAACGCAGTAGGAACGAAGGGACTGGACGATGGGCACGATCGGCATCGCGATCATCGGCGCCGGCCAGGTCAGCGACTACCACCACGTGCCGGCGATTCGGCTCGACCCGCGCGCCGAGCTCGTCGCCGTCTGCGATCGCGACGCAGCGCTTCTCGAGCAACGCAAGAGCGAGTGGGGCATCGAGCGCGTGACGACCGACGTCGAGATGCTGCTCGCCGACGACGCGGTCGACGCGGTCATCATCGCGACGCCGAACTTCGTGCATCGCGAACAGGCGCTCGCGGCGGCGCGGGCCGGCAAGCACGTGCTGTGCGAGAAGCCGCTCGGCCTCGACGCCGGCGAGGTGCGCGATATGTACGAGGCGGCGCGCGACGCGGGCGTCGTCCACATGACGGCGTTCACGTACCGCTTCGCGCCGTCGATGCGATGGCTGAAGCATCTGCTTCAGAAGGGCGATCTCGGCACGCCAAGGCACTTCCGCAGCCAACGGTTTCTCGACTGGCCGGAGACGAGCTGGGGTTGGAGGCAGTATCGCGACAAGGCCGGCGCCGGCGATCTGTTCGACATGACGATCCACCGGCTCGACTTCGCGATGGATCTGCTCGGGCCGCTCGCGCGCGTCACCGGAGCGGTCGCGCGATTCGCCCCGCGCGACGCGACCGTCGGTGGCAAGCCCTGCGCGCCGTCCGAGGTCGACGATTGGTCGAGCCTCATCGGCGAGTTCGAGAGTGGCGCGGTCGGCGTGTGGGAGGGTACGACGCTCGCGAAGGGCTACGGCCGCGGCGGCTTCGGTCACGAGTGGGCCGAGGTGAACGGCTCCGAGCGTTCCGCCGTCTATCGCCTCCACGAGCCGAATGTGCTGCTACTCGGCAAGACGGGCGAGGACCTCGCGCCGCACGATGTGCCGGCCGAGTTCCTGAAGCCGGCGGACAGCCCGCGCGACCCGACCGAGGGCGAGCCGGCGACGGTCTTCCGCTACGATGTCGTCTGGGAGTTCGTCAGCGCGATCGCCGAGAAGCGGGGCGCGGTGCCGAGCTTCCGGGAGGGCCTCGACGCGCAGATCGTCGCGGACTCCGTGCTCGAGTCCCACGCGAAGCGCTCGTGGGTCGAGGTGAGGCTGTCGAAGTAGCCGGGGCCGACCCCGACCCCGACTCCGACCCCGACTCCCCGTCCGTTTCCCGCGAGCCCGCCCGGCCGGGGCGGAGTAAGATAGACGCCTTCGACGGGTTCCCAAGGTCTCCACGGGTGTCACTCCAGTGCTGCAGCGCGCATTTGTCCATTTCGTGTGGCTCGGCTTCCTCGCCGCGCCGGTTCTTTCCCAATCGGTCGTCATCAACGAGATCCACTACGCACCGGCGAATAAGACGGCCGGTGAGGAGTTCATCGAGCTCTTCAATGCGGGGGACGAGGCCGTCGATGTGTCCGGCTGGTACGTGTCGAGCGGCGTCTCGATCGAGCTGCCGCCGGGCACGGTGATCGGTCCGGGCGAGTACCTGGTTCTCGCCGAGGATCCCGATGCGGTCACGGCGCGTTGGGGCGACGTGCCGGTCGTCGGGCCGTGGGCGGGCCGGCTCTCGAACGAGGGCGAGTCGGTCATCCTCCGCAACGCCGCGGGCGGTCGCGAGGACGAGGTCGACTATCAGCGCGGTTTCCCGTGGCCTACGGCAGGTGGGGACGGCGACGACTCGATCGAGCTCATCCACCCGACGCTCGACAACGATCTGGGCGGCAGCTGGCGCATCTCGAATCCCGGCATCGACGACTCGTCGCAGGTCATCCGCGCCGGCGCGGAGTGGCGCTATCGCAAGGGGGAGTCCGAGCCGCCAGCGAACTGGCGCGCTCGCGACTTCGACGACGAGCCTTGGTCGGCCGGCCGCACGAGCATCGGCTACGGCGAGGGCATCATCGTCACACCTCTGAACGACATGCGCGGTGGCTACACGTCCGTCTACTTGCGCAAGACGTTCACGGTCGACGATGCGGCCGCGGTCGGCGTCCTGACGCTTGCCGTGCAGTACGACGATGGCTTCAATGCGTGGATCAACGGCACGTGGGTCGCTGGCGCCAACGTGCCGGGCAACGACCTGCCGTTCGACGGCACGGCGAACAGCGCGACCGAGCCGGGCGATTTCGACGAATTCGCGATCTCGAATCCCGCGCGGTTCCTCCAGGACGGCGAGAACGCGTTGGCGATCCACCTGGTCAACGCATCGCTCGACGGCAGCTCCGATGCCGCGATCGATGCGTCGCTGACGCGCGCAGCTGCGGGGTCGGGGCCGTCGCCCGGCGCGCGCAATACGGTGTGGGCCGAGAACGCCCCGCCACAGATGCGTCAGGTGCAGCACTTTCCGGAGCAGCCGGTCAGCGGCGAGATCGAGGTCATCACCGTCAAGGCGACCGATCCCGACGGGGTCGCGAGCGTCGCGCTCGAGTACCAGATCGTCGAGCCCGGCGAGTACATCCGACTCGAAGACCCCGCGTACAATACGGGCTGGACCGCGGTGCAGCTCTTCGACGACGGCGAGGGGTTCGACATCGCCGCCGGCGATGACGTTTACACCATCGGCTTGCCGGCTGCCGTGCAGCAACACCGCCGCCTGGTGCGGTATCGCATCCGCGCGGAGGACGCGACCGGGCTCGCGGCGGTCGGGCCCTACGCTGACGACTTGCAGCCGAACTTCGCGTACTTCTGCTACGACGGCATCCCCGCATGGCGCGGCGCGAGTCGTCCCGGGGCGACGCCCGTGCAGCAGTTCTCCGAAGAGGTCATGCGCTCGCTGCCGGCGTACCACCTCATCGCCGTCGAGCAGGACGTGATACGCAGCCAGTACGACCGCTCGTACGACGGCCGCCACTTCCACGCGACGCTGGTCTACGACGGCGTCGTCTACGATCACATGGAGTTCGAGAATCGCGGCGAGTTCTCGACGTACGTGTCGGGGAAGAACAAGTGGCGCCTCCACTTCCGTCGCGGCCACGAGTTCCGGGCGCGCGACAACCACGGCAAGAGGTACCGCGCCACGTGGCGGACGATGAACTTCAACAACTGCGCGACGCCGTGGGTGACGACGAATCGCGGCATGGCCGGCCTGGGCGAGTGCGGCGCGTTTCGCGCCTACGAGCTCGCGGGGGTGCCGAGCCCGAAGACGAACTACTTCCAGCTGCGCGTTATCGACGAGGCGGTCGAGGCGCACCCGAGCGATCAGTACCGAGGTGATCTCTGGGGGCTCTACGCGACGATCGAACACACCGACGGCGCGTTCCTCGACGAGCGCGACCTGCCCGATGGCAACGCCTACAAGATCGAGAGCGGCCGCGGCGACAAGCGCAATCAGGGGCCGACGCACCCGACCGACACGAGCGACTACGATGCGTTCCGCAGCGGCTTCAACCGATCGCAGCCCGAGGCGTGGTGGCGAGCGAACGTCGAGCTGCCGGTCTACTACTCGTTCCGCGCGGTCAACAAGGGCGTCAACAACATGGACCTGCGCGATGGCTGGAACCATTGCCAGTACCACAATCCCGTCACGGACCGCTGGAGCGTGATCCCGTGGGATCTCGACATGCTCTACATGCCGCTGACGCACTGGTCCGGCATCATCAACATCCAGAACTGCCTCCAGCAGCCGCAGATCGCGATCGAGTATCGCAACCGGACGCGCGAGCTTCTCGACCTGCTGTTCACGACGGATCAGTTCGGCCAGCTCGTCGGTGAGCTGTACGCCGTCGTCAGTCCGATCGGCGCGCCGTTGACGTTTGCCGACGTCGACGAGGCGATGTGGAATCACCACCCGCGAACGGCGGGCGGGCACCGCGGCGCGTTCTATCGCAATCCGTCGACGCACAGCGCGCGCGGCGGCTCGATCACGCGCACGCTCGCGTCGCCGGACCACGTCGGCATGGCGCAGTGGATTCACGACTTCGCGGTGACCGGCTACGGGCACGACAGTCTCGTGAGCCATTCGAACGACTCGAGGATTCCGGCGCGTCCGACGGTGACCCCGATCGGCGCCCCGTCGTACCCGATCGATGATCTCGTGTTCCGCTCGAGCGCGTTCGCTGACCCGCAGGGCGCCGGCACCTTCGGAGCGATCGAGTGGCGCATCGCCGAGGTCGAGGCGTCCGGCGTGGCGCCGTTCGATCCGGAGCGCCGCAAGCGGTTCGAGGTCGAGGCCGTGTGGGAATCGGGACCGATCACACCGTTCGACAGCGACGTGCGGATTCCGACCACCGTCGTCGAGATCGGCAGCGTCTACCGCGTCCGCGCGCGCATGGAGGACACGACCGGACGCACGAGCCACTGGTCGGCGCCGGTCGAGTTCACGACGAGCGCTCCGACCACGCCGCTGCCGCAGGTGAGCTACTTGCGCGTCACCGAGTTGATGTATCACCCGCCCGAGGGCGTCGACCTCGAGTTCGTCGAGCTGCGCAACATCGGACCGGAGACGCTCGACCTGCGCCACGTCGCGTTCGACGGCGGCATCGAGTTCGACTTCGCGTCGGGCGATGTCCTCGATCTTCCCTCCGGCGCGTTCGTCCTCGTCGTCAGGGAGCTCAACGCGTTTCTCACGCGCTACGGAGCGTCGGTCGCGGACGTGCTGATTGCCGGCGAGTATTCCGGACGTCTCTCCAACGCCGGCGAGCGGGTGTTTCTCGAGTACGGCGACGATGTGCCGATTCTCGACTTCACCTACGACGACACGTGGTTCCCGACGACCGACGGTCTCGGCATGTCGCTTGTCGCCAACGACGAGTTCGCGGCGCCCGAGGCGTGGAACGACGTCGGGCAGTGGAACGAGAGCGCCGAGCTCGGCGGCTCGCCGGGAGCTCCGGACAGCGGTGGAGGATCGGGCGGTCTGCAGCGGATAGGCGACAGCAACCAGGACGGTCGACTCGATGTGTCCGACGCGGTGTCGCTGCTGCGGCGGCTCTTCGTCGCCGGCGCGCTCGAGCTGCCGTGCGAAGGCGCGACGATCCAGGACGGCGGAAACCGCTTGCTCTTCGATGTCGACGGTGACGAGAATGTCGGCGTCGGCGACGCGATCCGGCTTCTCGACTGGCTCTTCCGCGGCGGTTTGGCGCCGGTGGGCGAGCCGCGCTGCGTGCGCATCG
>CAYMRB010000259.1:0-14504 GCA_964392615.1 uncultured Planctomycetia bacterium
GCTCCGCCCCCGACTCCGACCCCGACCCCGACCCCGACTCCGACCCCGACTCCGACTCCGACTCCGGCCCCGAGGCCGTCTCCGCCACCGCCGCGCGGCATTCCCGGAACCCCGCGGCCGCGGGCTCGTGGTGCGATGGGCGCTCTGAACCCCCGATGCTATACTTCTGCGCTCTCCATGGGGTCGGCGCTGGCTCCGGGCACGCGGGGGAAGAGTATCGCTCGCTCCGGGTCGGCGCGTCCCGCGCGGGAAACCGAGTTATCGAGTCGGGATGCGCGCTGTCCTTCAGTATCGTGACGGGCACCTCGTCGTGAGTCTCGAGGGTGAGGCCGATTCGCTTTCGGCTCCGCTCGGCGAGTCCGATGTGTTTCGCGTCATCGACGAGCAACTCGCGATGGGAGGGGCCGCCAGCCTCGTCGTCGATTTCCGGGATCTCGTGTACATCGACGGCCCGGCGCTTCGCGACGTGTTCCGTCACCTCGCGGGAGTGGATCCGACGGTGCCCGTGAGGTGCGTCGGGCCGGGTATCGCTCTGCGGCGCCTGGCGGCTGTGCTCGGCGCAGCGCCACCGGTCGAGTTCGCGTGCACCGTGCAGGACGCGTTCGCCGGCGACTCGGCGCCGTTCGCGCCAGAGCGTCGCGAGTGGCAGGGCTTCCTCGCGCTATTCGACGGCCGCGTTCGCGCCGCGCTGGATCTCGGCGCGACGGAAGAGACGCCGGACGTGACCGTCGACGTGGTCGCTGCCGAGAATGCTGCCGTCAAGGTGGCCGTCGAGTCCGCCGTGGACGACGCCTTGAGCGGCCGCAACGCGGTCCAGGCAAAGCACGCAACAGATGCAGCACAACGGTCGCGGGTGCGAGAAGCCCCGGCCGACGAGGACGAGACGATCATCGATATGGAAGCGGAGGCAGCCTACATGCGCGGGCAGTCGGGAGCCGCCTCGCACAATCCGATGCACCGCCCCATCGAGTTCCAGAAAGGGGGAGGTCGCAAACGGTAGAGACGCGAGGTCGGGTGGCCGTTGGAAAACGTCACGCAGCGCCGCGTTGGTTAGCCCGTGCGGAGTTGAGCTGCCGCGAAGCGGTCAGCCTCGAACTCCGCAGGCATGGACTGCGAAGACCAGCGTCGAAGGCTGCGCGGGACTTTCCCGGCCAGCCCATGCCTTTTTCAACGGGCTGCTCGGGCTGCAGCCTATCCCGTGTCGATAGTTCACGGTCAGCAGAGCTCCGAAGACGCCGGTGGGGCTCGCTCGAAGTGCCGAGAAGAAATAACCGGCCGAGGGAGTGAGAGTGCAACCCATGGATTCGAACGATCAGAACAACAGCGTCGAGCCGGAGGCCACCGCGGCGACCCCTGCAACGGCGGTCAAGTCGAAGTCTGAGACGGCGACGGACATCGTCCGCGTCGGCATCGACCTGGGCACCAACACGACGGTCATCGAGGCGAGCCAGGACTGCCAGCCGGTAACGATCGAGCCGGGCATCGTGACGAGCGTCGTCGGTTGCCCGAAGGCCGGGATCATCCCCGGCATCCTGCCGTCGGACGCCGAGGTGCTCTTCGGTGAAGAAGCGCTCGACTACCGCCTGCATCTCGATCTGCACTGGCCGCTGTCGGACGGCTTCATCGGCGACCCCGAGGTCGCGAATCAGTTCACCGAGCACCTGCGCAGCATCGTCGACCCGACGGGCGAACTGAAGGTCTGGGGCGTCGTCGGCGCGCCGGCGAACGCGTCACCGGAGCGCCAGAAGGACCTGCGCTCTGCGATGCGCGGATTCCTCGATCGTCTGCTCATCGTCCCGGAGCCCTTCCTCGCGGCGATGGGCCTGCGCGAGGATGAGGGCTTCAACGCGGAAGGCGGCGGCGATCCGACGAAGCACTCGCTGATCATCGACATCGGTGCCGGAACGACCGACCTCTGCCTCGTACGCGGCTACTTCCCGACGGCCGAGGACCAGGTCAGCTTCGCGAAGGCCGGCAACTTCGTCGACGCGGCGATCCTCGAGGCGATCCAGCGTCGCTATCCCGACCTCAACCTGACGGACGTCACCGTCACGGCCATGAAGGAGAAGCACGCGTTCGTCGAGGGGTACCACCGCGACGCGCACGTGAAGGTCTACGTCGAGGGGCGTCCGCAGACGCTCGACTTCGCCGAAATCATCAGCTCGGCGTGCGAGGAACTCGTGCCGCACATTATCAAGGGCGTCAAGACGCTCCTGACGCGCTGCGACTCCGACTCGATCGTCAACGTGATGCAGAACATCATCGTGACCGGCGGTGGCTCGCAGATCCACGGCCTCGCCGACAAGGTCGAGGAGGTCCTGCGCCACGAGGGCTACGACGCGACGCGCACGATCCAGCCCGCCGACTACAAGCGCCTCGTCGCGCGCGGCGCGCTGAAGATCGCGGAGAACGTCCGCGACGATCAGTGGCAGTTCCCGATGTGATGAGCGCCTGACGCCACCGGCGTCAGCGACGCGATCGTCACGACAAAACAACAGCGCCGGGGGGTCACCGAAGCCTCCCGGCGCTGTTCTGTTTCAGCCTGCCTGCCTACGCGTCGCCGCGATCGGACTAATGCCGCGACTTCTTGTGTCCCGGCAGCTTACGTCCGCGACGGCGGCGTGCGTTGATCATCTTGCGACCGTGGCGCGTCTTCATGCGGAAGCGAAAGCCGCGTCGTTGGCGCTTGCGGGCCGTCTTGCGAATATTGACTTTCATGGCGTCGTGCCTTCCTCGACCGGTCTCGCTGCCGCCCTCGGGCAAAGGGCCGGATTATAGGGAAGCGATTCGGACGATGCAAGACCGCAACGGGGCGCCTCGTCGGATCGCGACACGTCGCGTCAGAGCACGATCTTGCCGCGACCCAGGATGTCGTGGAGATGGATCAGGCCCTCGAGCCGGCCGCCGGGGTCGACGACCGCAAGTGACGTAATGCCATGGACTTCCATGAGCTGCACCGCGTCCTTCGCCGACGCCGTGCTCTGGATCGTCCGCGGATCGCGCGTCATGACCTCGCCGACTGGCGTCGCGAGGGCGTCCTCGACCGGTTTCCCGTCCCGCAGCAGCACGCGCCGCAGATCGCCGTCTGTCAGGACGCCGAGCAGGCGCCGGTCGCCGTCGACGATCAGGGTCAGCCCGATGTTCTCCCGGGCGGTCATCTCTCGCAGCGCGTCGGCCAACGTCACGCCGGCCTCGACCGCCGGCAGCAGCTCGCCGGTGCGCTGCAGATCCCGTACCTGATAGCGCAGGCGCTCGCCGAGGCTGCCGCCGGGGTGGAACCGCGCGTAGTGCTCGGCCGTGAAGCGCCGCTGTTCGAGCAGCACGAGCGCCAGCGCGTCGCCGATCGCGAGCGTCACCGTCGTCGATGAGGTCGGCGCGAGATCGAGCGGGCAGGCTTCGCGGTCGACGCCCGTGTCGACCGTCAGGCTCGCGGCTCGCGCCAGGGACGAGTCCGTGCCGCCGGTCAGCGCGACGATCTCGATGCCGAGGCCCTCGCAGGCCGAGCAGACCGCCAGCACCTCGGCCGTCTCGCCGCTATTCGACAGCGCGAGCAGGAGGTCTCCCCGTCGCAGCATACCGAGATCGCCGTGCATCGCCTCGACCGGGCGCAGGAAAAACGACGGCGTGCCGGTCGACGACAGCGTCGCGGAGATCTTCTCGCCGACGATGCCGGACTTGCCGACCCCGGTGACCGCGACGCGGCCCTCGAGCCCTAGCAGGCGCTCGACGAGGTCGCGAAACGGCGTGCCGAGCCCGTCGGCTGCGTGCAGGATCGCACGGCCCTCCTCTCGCAGGAAGTGGCGGCCGCGCTCGACGATGGTGTCGTTGGATGGGGCATCTTGGGACATGGTGGGCCCAATCTGCTCCTTTCGGCGTCCGGTTTCCAGTGTTTTGCTGCGGCCGCGGCGGTCCCGCTCCGATCGGGCACGAAACGGCCTGCCGCGGCCTTCGCGGCAGCTCAACTTCGTCGGAAGGTCGGCTGGTTGTGGTACCATCGATGCTCGTCTGACCCTGTCCAGGTCCGCCTCCCACCGCGGGCCGCTCAGCGAGGAAACCGGTCTCGATGCTCTCCTCTCGCCCCCATCTCGCCGCCGCTGCGGCGGTCCTGATCGTTCTGTCGGCCGCCTCCGGCTGCGAGCGCACGCGTCCCGGCGCCGCGATCCTCGTCATCAACGAGGTGATGGCGCGCAACGGGGATTTCCTGCACAAGGACTATCCGGCGCTGCCGGCGGACGCTCGGGTACCGCTCGACTGGGCGGAGATCTACAATCCGAGCGACGCTCCCATCACGCTCGCAGGGTACTCGCTGTCCGACAATCCCGACCGTCCGCGTCGCTACGAGTTCCCCGGCAACCTCGTCATCGCTCCCCGCTCGTTTGTCGTCGTGTCCTTCGCGACCGACGCCGATCGGGCGCAGATCGCGGCTCAGCAAGACGCTGCGCAGCTCGAGTACGACGCCGCGCAGGCCGCGCTGGTGACGGCCGAGGCGAACCTCGCGCAATACCCGGTCAGGGGCGTCGCGGGCGTCGAGGCCGCGCAGGCCGCTCTCGACCTCGCCGAGGCGTTCTTGACCGAGGTGCTCGAGTTCCGATTCGGTGGGCTGCACGCCGACTTCGGCCTCAGCGGCAGTCAGGATACGCTGTACCTGTTCGCGAACGGTCACATCGCCAGCGAGGCGCGCATCTTCAATCTGCCGGAGGACGCGTCGAACGGCCGCTCGCCCGATGGTGGCGCCGACTACGGCATCCAGGTCGCGCCGACACCCGGCGATCCGAACGGCGCCATCGGCCTCGCCCCGCGCTTTCCGGTCGGCGGTGAGCCGCTCGCGGCGCTGTGCGTCGACGAAGGCGAGCCGATACCGATCGACTTCACGATCGTCCAGGACGCGGCGGCGCAGCTGCCGTTCGTGCGTCTGCGGTATGTCGTGACCCAGTGCCATGAGACCGGCATCCACAACGACACGACGCGCGTCGAAGGCCATCCGTCGAACTGCGACGAGCGCTTCGACGGCGGACCCGGCGATCCCCCGGCGTTCATTCCGGTGGATCCGCTGCCCGGGATCGAGGAAGCGGAGATCCTGCCGCCCGTGCAGATGGCGAGTTGCGCGGAGTTCTCCACCGTGGACGACATCGACGCGGTCGACCCGGATTGCGAGGTCGCCGTCGCGATCTCCGGCGGCCTGCGCTCGACGCGCACGCTCCACTACCGCGCGTTTCTCCCGGCGATGGCCGCGGGGGAGAACGTCCAGTGGCGACTGGAGATCGCGGACGAGCTCGGGGAGCAGATCTGGTGCCGCTGCTACACGTATCGCATCGGCTGCGTGCCGCTCGTGATCAGCGAGTACCAGCCGCGCAACGCCTCGACGATGCTGTTCGTCTGCGAGACGTGCATCGATGTCGAACGCGTGCGCACTCCGGATTGGCTCGAGATTCACAATTACGGCTCCGAACCGATCGATTTGGCGAGCTTCGGCCTCGCCGGGCGCAACGCGTTTCGCCGCGCCGTCATCGGCGGTTGGTCGTTCTTCGACGACACGCGCGCCGGTGACCCCGGCGGTGTGAACGACGGCGTGGCCGGCGATTCGGACTACACGGTGATCGGTCCCGGCGAGTGCCGGCTGATCCTTGCGGACGGCGACGGCGGCACCGAGCGGCGCATCTACCGGCGCCTCGTCGACGGAGTGCCGGACATGAGCTGTCGGTACTACTCCGCCCGCTTCTCGCTGACGCCCGCGCGCGACGGCGAGCCGGATGAGTTCGCGCTCGTCTACAGAACGTCAAACGGCCCGATCGTCCTCGATCGCGCCATTCTCGACTTCTCGCGCTACGCCAGCGAGCGCGGGCTCGATTCGCAGGCCGATACGTTCCTCGTCGATCGTGCGGCGGCGCGCTTCCCGCTGACGGATCACCCCGACGCGCAGACGCCGGCGGACCGCTACCCGCCGTTCGCGCTCACGCCTGGCACCGTGACGGACTGTCCGACGCCAGCGCCGTGCCGCGGCAGCGGGTTGGATTGCGAGAACCGGCTCGACTGCGATCGCTTCCCGGCGGTCTTCCTCGACGCGATGACGTTCGCCGTCGTGGACGCCGCCGAGGCCTGGCGTCGCTGTCCGCAGGCAGACGAGTCGGTGCGCGTGACGGCATGGGCGGCCGTGGACCCGCGATTCGGGTTCGACGCCGAGCTCGTGTACACGACCGCGGCCGGCGAGGTCACGCTCGGCCGCGGCGATCCCGGCGTGGTGTTCGAGATCGACCCGAGCCGCGCGGACGAGGCGCCGCCGGGGCGCGACGTCTATCGGCTCGAGTTCACGATCCCGCCGCAGCCCGCCGGCACGGTGACGTTCGAGGTGCGGCTGCGCGACGGCGACGACAGGCCGTGGACTGCGTTGAGCTCCGTCGCGAGCGAGATGCTATCGTTCACCTATGCGTCGGGGACCGAGCCCTTGGTGGAAGGACCACGCCTCAACGAAGTTCTTCCGCGCAGCAACACATTGCCCGACTACGTCGAGCTCACCTTCCCCGCCGACGCGGAGACCGACGTCCTCGCCTTGGACGGCTACTACCTGAGCGCGGAGGCCGACGCGACGAGCGCCGTGTCCCGTCCGCGTCGGTGGCCGCTGCCGGCCGGGGCGCAAGTCGAGCGCGGCGGGTATCTCGTTCTCGTGTTCGGATCGGATGAGGCGGCGGTCGATGGTGCGGTGTCAGTATCGTCCGAGGGGCTCGACGACGAAGCGCAGACGCTGTACCTGATCGGTCCGGACGCTGCGGGCAATTGCGTCGTCGATCGAATGACGTACGACGTGGCGGGCGATCCTCGCCTCAGTCCGGCTGTCGGCTATGTCTGCGACGCCCCCGGCATTGTGCGGGCTCCGGCATCTCCCGGCGCAGACAACGTCCTGCCGACGTTGCCCGACTCGGTCTGGCGTTCCGGCAACGACGCGTGTCGGACGACCGTGTCGGCCACGCTGTTCGTTCAAGAAACGTTCCTCGCGCGCGCGGGCTGGACACTCGAGCTGCCCGTCAGCGACTTCGCGGCTGACGTGATTCCCGTCGTCGAGTTCCGGCTCGCGTCCGGGTCGACGGTCGGCGATGTCGTGTTTGCAGATGCGGATCCCGACGAGATCGCGACGGAGCCTCCTTCCGGCTACTATGCCGTGCGCGTGGACCAGGACGTGCTCTTGGCGGGCGACGGGGGCACCGTCGGCGTCGGGGTCGTGATCGAGGATCGCTGCGGGCGCCGCACGGACTTCTGCGCGGACGACGAGAGCGAGCTCTGCTTCTGGATCGACGGGCCGACGGCGTCGCTTCCCGCCATACGCATCGGCGAGATGAACCGCAGCTTCCCCGTGCCGGGCGGCGATCCGGGCGCGCCGCGGCGCTGGATCGAGCTGCACAACGAGTCGGACGACGACGTCAGCCTCGGCAGCGCGTCGCTCACGAACGACCTGCAGGACCCGTGGCGCGCCGTGCTCCCGGGCGCGGTCGTTCCCGCTCGCGGCGCGCTCCTCGTCCTGACCGACGGTGGGGCGGCGCTCGACGGACCCGGCGCACCGCCGCACGTGGTCGTCGACCTCGACTGGTTGCCGGTGGAGGGCGCGCGGTGCGGATTCGATCCCGACAGCCCCGACGACTCGCCGGCCGCGATCGGGCTGTGGCTCCTCGACATCGTGAGCGGCTGCCCGACGGACGCGATCGTCCCGGGGGCCGGGGTCACTTTCCCGAACCCGGACTGCGACGACGGTACGTCACTCGGCTACGACGCCGACGCGGGGACCTTCGTCGCGCTCGACGCGCCGACCCCCGGGACCGTCGGTGACGCTCCGCCTCCCGTGGCGTTCGTGCGCGGCGACTCGGACGACGACACGCGGCTGACACTCAACGACGCGGTCAGCATGCTCCGCTACCTCTTCGGCGGCGGCGACGCGCACCCGTGTCTCGACGCGCACGATGCCGACGACTCCGGCATCCTGACGGTCGCGGATCCGGTGCTCGTGCTGAACCACCTCTTCCGGCGCGGGCCGGCGCCGACGCCGCCGTACCCCGATCCGGGCGTCGATCCGACCGCGGACGAGCTCCGCTGCGACCCGCGCTGACGCGCTGTGCGCGCTTTTTGCTTCCGCCGGGGGTTCCGGGTCCGGTAATCTTCTGGCTCGAAGCGAGGAAGGATGGGGCAACCATTTCGGCCTGCGGCCTCCGCGCCGCTGTGCCGTGTCAACCGGCCGAACGGAAGGTTCGGCGTGGTTCTGCCGATATCGACGACATGAAAGCCCCTCAAGCCTCTGCCGCCCGTGCCCGGTTCATCGTCGGGCTGTTGCTCGCGCCACTCTCTCTTCTGTGCCCGGTCGCCACGACGATCGTCGCCCAGGGCCTCTCGTCGCCCGCAGAGCGTATCGACGCGCTCGAACAGCGCGCCGCCGAACAGGACGCGCGCCTGAATGCTCTCGAGGGCGGTGGGAAAAAGAAGAAGAAGAAGGACGACGACGACAAGAAGAAGGACGACTTCGCGGACGGCATCCTGACCGTCGGTGGGGTCGAGCTGCGCCTCGGCGGCAAGGCCGAGTTCAACTTTATCAACACCGAGGACGACACCTTCGCGCCCCTCGGGGCCGCCGGCGCGACCGACGAGGCCGATCCGCGGCTGAACCTGCAGCGGTTTCGCCTCGAGCCCGACCTTCAGCTGAACCGCTGGATCTCGCTGCGCGGCCAGCTCGACTTCGAGCCGACCGGCGGCGACACGATCCTGAAGGAGCTCGTCGCACGGCACGATGTGCGCCCGGCCTGGTGGTTCCGGTCGCGATTCCAGATCGGTCTCGACGACCGCTTCGTCCGGCCGGCACGTCGAACCAAGTCGTACCCGCTCATCGGCAATGCGTTCTGGCGCGACGAGTCGGTCGCGCTGACGTGGAAGCTGTCGTTCGGCGACCCGGAGGGCGCGGTCGCGGCGCAGGACGAGGGCTCGCGGGGCGGCAGCGCGTCGGCCGGGAGCGCCGGGACGGACTCGTTCGACGAGGAGTTCGATCCGGGCGGCGCGTCGTCGAATGTCGTCGAGGGCGGGACCGCGCCGTCGCCGTTCGACTTCTTCTCGAATTGGGGCGAGATCAGCGTCATCCTCTCGCTCGGCCAGGGCTACGAGCTCGGCAACAACGAGGTCGGCTTCGACGGGGCGGTGTTCAACGATCTGGTGCAGGACGACCGCGAGCTCGAGAACGACCTCGCGCTGCGGGAGATCGGCGTCGGCATCGGTTATCGCCGCGGCTTCCAGCAGTGGGGGCGGCTCGGCCTGTCGGGGTTCTACTACAACGACGAGCTGCGCAACACGTCGATCGCGTTCCTTCAGGGCGCGCAGATGACCAATCGCAACATCGTGACCGGCCTGCCCGTGTCGGGATATGGCAACTCGAACGACGACGCGAGCCATCGATTCGGGTTCACCGCCGAGTGGTTCCTCCCGGCGTCGACCCTGCTCGACGGCGTCCTGGAGACGCGCAAGCGCGACGGATTTCGGCTGCTCGGCCAGTACATCTGCGCGGAAGACGGCGACCTGGAGCGGGACGGGTGGTTCGTCCAGGCGTCGTATCGCGTGTCCTTCGGAAAGCTCTTGTTCGACCGCTACTTCCGGAGCGTCGAGCCGGTCGTCCGCTACGGCGTGCTGAACGTCGATGTCCCCCTGGGGCCTGCGGCGAACCTGCCGGGGACCTGGGACCGTGAGGCGCTTCTCGTCGGGGCGATCGTCGAGGTGACCGGCGACGTCTGGCTCAAGCTCGAGTACGCGTTCCACGACGAAGACACCGGCGCCGGATCGATCGCCAACGACGAGCTGATGGTGCAGCTCTTGTTGAGGTTCTGAGAGGCCCGCCCGCAGCGGTCCGCAAGCGCTCGAGCCGAGCCCGCATAGCTTGACAGAGGCGCGATCGAGTGCTAACCTCGGCAGCGTCCTAATGCGTTAGCCTGTAGAGTCTTAAACTCCTGGCAGGCGGACGTGAAGAGCGAGGCCCGGCCTGTGCCCTCGGTCGTCGGAGCATCACCCCACGCACCGGTGTGGCGCGGGTTTTTTCCGAATGTTTTTTTTCTTTCACGGGAGAGCTGGTCCGTTTCGGATGACGGCCTCAAGATCCGAACATTCCGTGACCGAGCCCCTCCAACCTCGACTCCCGGCGCCCGAATCCCCCGTGTTCGACGGTACACGGCCGCGACCGGAAGGAAGCCGACACTGCCCGGAAGGAGCGCCGTGTTCCCGCTAGAGTCAGGCGCCAGCCTCGAGTTCGACGGCCGGGATCGAGTCGGCGGCAAGAGCTCCCTCTTCATCCGGCGAAACGAAGAGAAGTACGAGCTCGGCGTCGCCGCGGCGATGTTCCTACGGGACGAGATCGCGGCCCACTTGCCCCTTTTCGAGTACCGAGCGGGCTATCCGTACACGCTCGTCACGACCGTGTACTTCGACACCGAGGACAAGCTCCTGTACCGCCGGGCGGCGCGCTCGTTCGACGACAACCAGAAGATCCGCCTGAAGGAATACTTCTACCAGCAGCGCGGAGGCGGCGAGGGATATCTGACGTCGCCGCATTGCTTCGTCGAGCTCAAGGAGCGGCGCCAGGGCACCGTCTACAAGAGGCGCATCGCGATCCCGAGGTGCCATCTACGGGAGTTCTTCCGCGGCGAGGACGTGTGGCCGATCGTCGAGAGCGCGTCCGAGCTCTTCGGTGCGCGCGGCTGCGTCCGCACGGCCTACGGCGACTTGCGGGAGTTTCTCGGACTGCGTCGGGTCACGCCGGCGTCGGCCATCAACTACCGCCGATTGGTCTACCAGCTTGACCAGGAGCGACTGCGCGTCACGTTCGACGACCGCATCGCGTCGTACCCGCCGTCGCCTGAATGGCGGCTGGATTCGCGTCCGACCGGCGAGAATGGCAGCTCCCCCAACGGCTTCGGCACCCCGCCCTGGAACGACGCCTTGACTCCTGAGGCTCTCGGGTGTCCCATCCGCACCTACGACAAGGTGATCGTCGAGATCAAGTGCACCGACGAAGAATACCCGGCGTGGCTGCAGCGGGCGCTGCGAAACCACTCCTCGCGTCAGGTCTCCAAGTTCACGTCGAGCGTCAGCTCGGTCGTGCGCCGCGAGTGGCTCGACTCGAGACGGGACGGTCGTTCGGTCCACAGGACTCGACTAAGTCCGGGGAAGGGTTCTCCTTCGGACGACACCGAGTTTCTCACGCAGGTGACCGACAACTGAGAGATAGACGCCCATGACCGACGGCGCTCCTCCGCCAGTCTTCATCGATTTCGAGGGCATCGATGGAAGCGGCAAGACCACATTGTCTAATCGATTGGCGGAGTATCTGAAGGAGCACGGCATTCCCGTCCATCACGCTCGTGACAAGGGCGTGTTCCGGTCGGAGATCTCCAAGGCGATCCGCACGTTGACGCGGGACCCGCGCTTCTTGCGTATGTCGGACGTCACTGAGTTCCTGCTCTACGTGGCGCGAGACACGCAGATGATCGACGAGTACATCCGGCCGAAGCTCGAGCCGGGGCACCTCGTGTTCTGCGACCGCTACCTCTACAGTGCGATCACCCACTCGCACCACGCGCGCGGCCTGGACCGCGACAACGTCAATGCGGTTCTCGAGGTCGCCGCTCGCGGGTTGTGGCCCGATCTCGTCATCTACTGCGACGTCGATCCGCTCACGTCGCGGGTCCGCAAAAAGATCCAGAAGGTCAAAGACAGGAACCGCCCGATCGGCGACTTCGGCCGCAAGGGGCTGATGGGCATCGGCTTTCGCGAGGAGATGCGTAAGGGCTTCCTGCGTCTCGCCGACGAAGATCCCGAGCGCTGGCTGGTTATCGATAACGCGAATTCGACGATCGAGCAATCGCTCCAGCGTATCTTCCAGCGCGTGCGCGACGTCCTGCGGGCCAAGGGCTATCCCGAGATTCCCGATCCGCGCTGGGCCGACCCGGGCGAGCTGACCGTCGGTCCCGGTGACAAGCGTCCGCTGACCGAGTTCGCCAAGCGGACTCGCGCGATCTGCGAGATCCCGGATCGCATGGAGCGGGGCGCGGCGGTGACGAAGCTCTTCTACGAGGAGCTGGATCGGATGGTGGAAGATCGCGCCGCATTCACCGCATTGTTTTCGTCCGGTCTCGACACGCCGGAGGCGCACGCTCTGCGCGAGAAGGTGATCGATAGCGAGCCGTCGATGGTCGCGAACGGTCTGCGCGGTCTGCGCTCCGAGGAGTCTTTGACGTTCCGCGAGCGCCTGGTGGATCGGGAGCCGGTCCACGTCGCCCGGAGCCTCTCTGGCATGATGCAGCATCCGCGCGCGATCGCGCTGCGTGAGAAGCTCGCGGACGTCGTGCCGGAGTACGTCGCGATCGCGATCAAGGGCAGCGACAGCGATCACGCGTGGTCGCTGCGCGAGCGGATCCGCAAGGCCGCGCGGCGCGAGGTGCTTCTCAGCGTGCGCGGGATCGATACCGACCGCGCCTGGGAGCTGCGCGAGAAGCGTGCGAAGAGGCAATTCTTCACCGCGTTCCTCGAGAGCCTGGCCGGCATCGACACCGACCGTGCCTGGCAGTGGCGGGATCGGTTGTCGGGCGAGTACCTGCCGTGGGTCATCCTGAGCCTCGGCGGGCTCGACTCCGAGCGCGCGTGGGACATGCGCCTCGAGCACGTCGTGCGAGCGCCGAAACTCGTCGTCAAGACGATCGGACGATCGAGTGACCCGCGAGCGTGGAAGCTGCGCGAGTCGGCGAAGTACTACGCCAAGGAAGTGCTCGACTCGCTCAGCGGGCTCGACAGCGGCGACGCGTGGCGACTCCGACTGGACCTGCGCGAGAAGTGGCCGAATACGACGGTTTCGAGCCTCGGAGCCGGCAATCAGTCCGAGCGCGCGTGGAAGTTCCGCTGGGAGCTGATGGAGGAGAACCCCGACAACCATCTCCTCATGAAGCACCTGATCAAGGCGGACCTGCGGGCGCGGTCGGAGCACGACGCGGACGAGGAGTTCGACTTCACCTGAGCTGAGAGTCGTCAGTTGTCGTCGGCGGCGTCCTCGCCCTCGGCGTCCGTCTCGTCCTGCGGCATGGGCGGCGCGACGTGGGTGCGCGCGTCGAGGTCCTCGCCTTCCTCCGGGCGTCCGGTCGATCCGATGCCCCGGTAGAGGCAGGCGAGGTCCGTTTCGCCGTCCGTTTCTTCGTCCTCGTCCTCGATTTCCGGATCCTCGTCGTCGTCGAACGCTTCGAGCGGGACGCTCGTGCCGCCGCGCTCGTCTGAGCCTTCCGGAGGCGACCCGCCGGTGTCTTCGAGCAACCAGTCGTAACGCTCCTCCCAAGGCAGGATCGTCGGCACGAACGCGAGACCTGCCTCGTTCGCCTCGAGCGCCTCGATCGCCTCGTCGATCGTCACGGGCCCGCTCCCCGCTGCGCGCAACTCGCGCAGCGCGTCGAGATGGTCGCGATCGCCGAGCCGCACGCAGGCCTCGACGGCCTCCTCGAGGCAGCTGTCGCCGGGACTGCGCGCGCGCTCGCTCGCGATGCGCTCGCGGATGAACTCTCGCACATGCTCGAGGAAGCCCGGCTCGTCGATCAGGCCGCTGTCGCCGATGAGGCGGTAGGACCGATCGCGCAGCTCGCGGCCCGGCTCCTCGTCGAGCCAGTCCATCAGCGCCTGAACGGCCGGCGCGCCGATGCGCAGAAGCGCGACGCCGGCGACATCCTGAAAGCTCTCATCGTCGCTCGCGAATTCGCGCAGCAGGGTGTTGATCGCCTGGCGCGAGCGCAGCTCGCCGAGGATCACGGTGATCCAGATCGACGCCTCCGTATCGTCCGAGCCGTCCTCGACGGCCGAGTCGAGCGTGTCGATCAGGATCGCCTCGATGCGGTCGTCCGCAGCGGCGGCGATCAGCGCGTCGCGAACCGCCGGGCGCAGCTCGTCGGAGTCGTCGGTGAAGAGCGCGCGAACGATCGGGTGGTGAAGCTCGTCGCGCAGCCAGACGTCGTCGTCGCGGTCGGGAAAGGCGGATACCACGGTGTCACGCGGCCTCGTAGGACGCTGCGGTTGAGGCGATCAGTCGGTCAACAGAGGAAAGCAGACACCGCAGATACCGCAGATGGGCGCGGATTGGAAGGGAGAGTCCGCACGTCGGGCGGACGGAGCCGCGCGCCTCGCGGTCCGGATGGGGGCTCGTCAGCCCATCGGAGGCCTGGTCGGGGGCGCGGTGATCGCGGCCTGCAGGGAGTGTCGGTCGGCCGGAATCAGAGGTCGTCGAGATCGTCGTCGTCGTCGTCGAGGTCGTCGTCGTCGTCGTCGTCGTCGCCGACATCATCGTCGTCGTCGCCGAGATCGTCGTCGTCGTCGCCGAGATCGTCGAGATCGTCGTCGTCGTCGTCGAGATCGTCGTCGTCGTCGTCGGGATCGTCGTCGTCGTCGAGGTCGTCGTCGTCGTCGCCGAAATCGTCGTCGTCGTCGTCGTCCATCGCGTCGTCATCGTCGTCGTCGCCGCC
>CAYMRB010000260.1:0-14458 GCA_964392615.1 uncultured Planctomycetia bacterium
CCGACGACCGCCTCGCCGTCGGCCGCCTCGAGGCCGACGAGGACGGTGTACAACGGGACCCCCTGGATGTACGACTTCGTGCCGTCGATCGGATCGATGATCCAGCGATAGCCCGAGTCCCCCGGGCGTTCGCCGAACTCCTCGCCGAGGATTCCGTCGCGAGGGAAGTGCTCGCCGAGGAATTCGCGGAGGAACTCCTCGGTGCCACGATCCACGGCGGTCACCGGCGTCGCGTCGGCCTTCTTCTCGACGTCGAGCGGCGACTGGAAGAGCTCCAACGTCCGCCGACCGGCGCGCCAGGCCGCCTCGGCGGCGATCTCCATGCGGTGTTCGAGACGGTCCATTCGCGGGCTTCTCAATGGATGAAGGCGGTCGGTGTCGCGCTGACGGACGGAGGGCGACGATTGTCGCACCGCGCAGGACGGGGTTCAACGGCGATCCCCGACGCTCCCACCGCATATGCGGTGACGAATCACCGGACGTCTTCCGGTACGGTAAACTGCGAGGAACCGTGCAGAAACCCGACTGACCGACCCGATAAGAAGTCAGTCCAGAGTTCCGGAGCACCCATGAAACGACCACTTCTCGCCTTCGCGCTGGTTTGCGTTGCCCTGTCGGGGACCGGCTGCGCCAGCTACTCGCTCGATCCCGGCATCTGGAAGATAGAGTTCAAGGTGCAGGACGCCCGCACGCGTGAGCCGCTGGAGTTTGGCGTGTGGAAGGTCCGGGTCCTCGTTGAGGAAGCCCTGAACGATCTGGGCGAGGCTGTCGAGGACGTCGAGATCCAACCGCTGAGCCGCCACACGTCCGACGGTGTCGAAAAGGCCAGGAATCTGAAGCCATTCTTCGGCGAGATCGTGGGCGACACCCTGCGGTTGAATCCCAAGAACCATGACGGAACGTACGTCTACGACATGGAAGGGCAGATCATCGATCCAGGCCTGATCAACGGTCGCCGCATCGTCGCGCGCGATCACGTCAAGGGCGTGGCGACGGTCCAGGGATTCTGGCGCATGACTCGAATCGGCAACGATCCGTCCGACGGGTTCCCGTAAGAACCCGCGCCGCTACAATGGCGGCATGCGGATCGACGACGCCAGCGACGAAGCCGCCGCCCGGCGGCGTACGGGCGAGAACCCGTTCCCGCGCCGTCTGCTGCCCAAGGTCGTGCTCGTCGTCCTCGGGCTCGCGTCCGTCGTCACGCTGATCTTCTGGGCGATCGGCATCGTCGAGGCATCCGCGCTGGTCGATCTCGGCATCGCCATCGCGCTCGGCGTCGCCGCGAGCGCCGTGTGGGAGATCGTCGAGCGGCGCGTTCACCGGCTCGAGGCTCCGCCGGATCGCAGCATCGAGATCGAGCCACGCCGAGAAACCGCCAGGCCCGGCCTGCTGGCATGGATCGCGTTCCCGCTCGCCTTGCTTCTCTTCTTCGCGCAGGTGCCGTTTCTGGCGCTCGCCGTCCACCCGCCGATCCGGGAGTTCCTGACCCGCGGCGGCCGCGTCGAGGCCTACTACGTGAACCGCGCCGAACGGCGGCTCGAGATCTGGTTCCCGCGCCCGATGCAGCGGCAAGGCACGAACTTGCGGCTCGACGAGACGTTCGTCCCGAGCGGGCTCCTCGCCCCGGATCGCGGGCTCGCCGAGTGGCGCGACGGCCACACGCTGTCCCTCTCGATCGACGAGGTCCGCGCGGACCTCGGCCTCGGGGAGATCGGCGCCGTCAGCATCAACGCCGACTTCGACCGGCTGGACGCGGGCTCGCGCCCGTTTGCCGACGAAACCGGCGAGTGGCTGCCCCACCAGCGCATCGACCTCTCCTCCCCCTGATTCGGCACCGCGGCTGAAATCCCGCCAAACAGCTCACGACGTCCAGGTATCGCCGGAAACCGTGGACGCAGGAGCCCACGGCCCCTCCTCCAACGAAGCACACCATCGCAAGGGAAGCGAACCATGTTGAAGTGGACGAAGAGAGCGCTTGTCGTCGCCGTCGTCGCCGGGGCTTGCGGTTTCGTCGTGTTCGGAACCGATCTGCCCAGCTACGTCGTCAGCTCTGTCAAGACCGTCAAGGAGTCCATCAAGGACAACGTGCCCGTCCAGTTCGAGATCAAGCGGGCCCGCGACCTGCTCGATGAGCTCGAGCCCGAGCTGCGCAAGAACTTCCAGAAGGTCAAGCGCGAGGACATCGAGGTCAGGGAGCTCGAGGCGGAGATCCGCGCCAAGGAGAACGCGCTCGCGCTCGAGCGCGGCAAGCTGCGGAACATCCGCGAAGCGCTGCGCGAGGAGCACGTGAGCTACACGTTCCTCAGGCGCACGTACACCCGCACGGAGGTGCTCGAGGAGCTCGACCGCCGCACGAAGGCCGCCCTGCGCGCCGACAGCGCCATCGCGGGACAGCGGAAGATCCTCGCCAAGCGCCGCTCCGCGTACGAGATCGCCGCGAGCAAGCTGCGGGATGCCCGCAACCAGCGCGCCGAGTTCGAGGCGCAGATCGAGGCCCTCGAAGGCGAGCTCCGCCTGCAAGAGGCGCAGGCGGAGGGAACCAAGTTCCAGATCGACGACTCCAAGCTCGCGCAGACGAAGCGCCTGATCGGCGAGATCGGCAAGCGGCTCGAGGTCCAGAAGGCCCTGCTCGAGAGCGAGGCCGAGTTCTTCGAGACGATCCCCTCCGAGATCACCCCGCTCGAGACCGAAGAGAGCGTGCTCGAGCGCGTCGACGGCTTCCTCGAGCCCCGGGCCGACGAGGCGAGCTTCTGAGCGCCTGATTCAAACCGCCGCAAGGCAGTCGTGGCCCCCGAGCGAGGTCAGCGAGGGGGATCAGAGCAACTCGGCGCTGTGGTCCCCTCTCTCTGACCTCGCAGTTCGTTTCACAGTCGTCTATCCTCGCAGCTGTGAAGAGGAGCGGCCCGCGGACCGGCGGCTCGGCTTCACACCGACTCAGGGACCGACCTTGGTCGGCCCCTCACTCCGAGCGAACCCATGTGGGACCTCCCGCACCTGGTAAAGATCAAGCAAGCGCAAGGCGCGCTTCGCAAGGGTCGACTCGACGAGGCCTACTCGATCGCGATGGCCGAGGGGCTCCGCGAGTACAAGCAGTGTCAGGACCTCCTCGAGAAGCTCGTCGCGGCCTTCGTGAAGCGAGGGCAGGAGCATCTCCAGGCCGACCGCTCTGAAGACGCACTGGCGGACGCCGGTCGCGCACAGGAGATCACCGGGAACCGCCCCGAGATCGCCGCCCTGCGCGAGGAGGCTCTCGCCCTGCTCGCGGCCGGTCGCAAGGAAGCCTGCCACGCCCGCGAAGCCGCACAGTCCGTTCGCCGTCATCTCGACGCGGGTCGGCTCGAGGTCGGCGCCCACCGCCTCGAGGACCTGCCGGCGGACGCGGCCCATGCCCGCGAGCTGCACCGACGTCTCGAGCGGCAGCGGCTGCTGGCAGATCAGGCCCGCCAGCGCGTCAACGCGCTGTTGGAGTCGGACGATCTGCTCGGCGCGATCGATGCGGCCCGCCGCATCGACGAGGTCGCCCGCGAGGAGCCGCAGAGCCGGATCGTCCTGTCGCGTCTCGGTGAGACGTGTCAGGCGGCGGTCTCTCGCGCCATTCGCGACGGCGATCTCCCGCGCGCGGCGACGGTGCTCGAGTCGGCGCGTGGCCTGCACGCTCCGGGCTTCGACGCAACGCATTGGAGCGAGGTCGTCCGGTGCTGTGACCGCGGCGCCCGCAGCGTCGCGCGAGGCGATTGGGCGCGCGCCCGGATCGATCTCGCCCGACTGCGCGAGATCGAGCCGTCCGCGAAGTGGGCAGCTCAGGCGGAGAAGCGCGTGCTGCAGATCGACGAGGCCGTGCGCTTTCTGAGCGTCGGTCCGCTCGGGCGGTTGTCCTCGTGGCCCGGCAGCCCGAGCGGCGATGACATCGCCGCGCATGAAACGATCGCAGCCGCAGCGGTGCGCACACCCGACGAGCCCGACGCGGTCCACGCCGCAGCGGGCGACGATCGGGACACCGGCCGCGCGGCGGAGGCGAGGCCCGCGCGGTATGCGCTGTGGGTCGACGGCATCGGGAGCTTCCTGCTCGTGTGCGGACAACGCACGACGCTCGGGCGATGCGGTTCCTCGTCCGACCCGGACGTCGCGCTCTCCGGCGATCTCGACGGGATTCACGCCGAGATCCTGCGGGTCGATCACGACTACTTCCTCGTGCCGCGCGCGGCGGCCTTCGTCGCCGGCCGTCCCGTCGAGCGCCATCTGCTCGCGGACGCCGACGAGATTCGACTCGGCGCGCGCACGCGGTTGAAGTTTCGACTGCCGACAAGCCTCAGCTCGACCGCAGCGCTCGAGCTCGGTCGCGGGCAGCGTCTTGCGGGCGACGTGCGCAAGGTGCTCCTCGTCGACGGGCACGTGCTGCTGGGCGGCAACACCGCGTGCCACATCGAGACACCAGGGGTATCGGGACGTGTCATTCTGACGATCGACGGCGACGGAGTACGCTGCCGCGCGCAGGAGCCGCTACTCGTCGACGGTAGGGAAGAGGGTAAGGAGGTCGCCGTGCCGCTCGAGGCTCACATCGCCGCGGGCTCGTTGACGTTCACGTTGACTTCCGTCGACCGTGGAGGACAGCCGGTATGAGCTTCCGATACCGACACGGAGATCGGCCGCTCGACGGGTACACCGTGCAACGAGGCGTCGGTCGCGGCGCGTTCGGCGAGGTCTACTACGCGATCAGCGACGGTGGACGGGAAGTCGCGCTGAAGACGGTCCTGCAGAATCACGAAATCGAGCTGCGCGGCGTACGCCACTGCATCAACCTCAAGAGCCCGCACCTGGTCTCGATCTTCGACGTCCGCAAGCTCGAGAACGGCGAGCCGGCCGTCATCATGGAGTACGTCGCGGGACCGTCCTTGCGCGATCTCGTGCGCGAGTTCCCGGAGGGCATGCCGCGACCGCAGGCCGCGTTCCTCGTGCGAGAGATCGGCAAGGGGCTCGCGTACCTGCACGAGAAGGGCATCGTCCACCGCGACCTGAAGCCGGAGAACCTGTTCTTCGAGGACGGCTTCGTCAAGATCGGCGACTACGGCCTCTCGAAGTACGTCAGCGTGTCGCGGCAGAGCGGTCAGACGATGAGCGTGGGCACCATCCACTACATGGCGCCCGAGATCGGCTCCGGCATCTACAACCAGGGCATCGACATTTACGCTCTCGGGATCATTCTCTACGAGCTCCTCACCGGCAAGGTGCCGTTCGGCGGTGACAGCTTCGGCGAGATCCTGATGAAGCACCTGACCGCGAAGCCGGATCTCAGCGCGGTCGAGGAGCCGTTCCGCTCGGTCATCGCGAAAGCCCTGGAGAAGAAGCCCGAGGATCGCTGGCTCAGCGTCGAGGAGATGTGCGCTGCGCTGTTCGAGGACGAGGCGCTCCAGGACAGCCTGCACCTGTTCAACCCGGCGAGCCTGTCTGGCGCCGTCCGCAGGGCGGCTCCGGACCTGAAAGAGCCCAACCCTGCGTCGCCCGAGCAGGAGACGATTCCTGCCAACGCGCCGACGCCCGAGCCGCCCCCCGCGCCTCGGCCCGAGCCACCGCGCGCCCCGACTCCCGAGCCGCCAGCGCGACCGACACCGCAAGCGCCGCGAGCACCGGCAGCCGCCGAGGCGACGCCGACGACCTTCCCGCCTCGCCGGGACAAGCCGCGAGACAGGAGATCGCAGCGCGATCGGGCGTCCGGGGCCAAACCGCACCCGGCGAAGCACTCCCGCGATCCGCTCGACCTCGGTCAGCGCATCGGGCGCGCTGTCTCGACGGCGCTCGTCGTGAGCATCGCGATCGCGCTGACGCGAGGCGGCTATGCCCACGCGCTCGCCGCGGTCATCGGAATGCTGTTCGCGATCGGCTGCACGACGCTGTCGATTCTCGCGTGCGAGGGATTGCTGACGCGGTCCTTCGCCGTCGCGTCGCCAGGCTTTCCCCGCCGACTCACGGCCGGACTGTTCGCGTTGATTCCGATCGGTCTCGGCATGTCGATCGTGCTCGCGGCAGGAGCCCATGGGCGTGCGATCGGCGGCGCGACCTTGGCGTTCGCGATCAGCGTCGTCCTCGCCGATTGGAGCGCTCGGCTCGATCCACACCGCGCCGAGCGCGTCGCGCTCGGCGATGCCGTCGCAGCCGGCCTGCTCGGCGGGCTGTTCGCCCTCGTCTTCTCCCACGACGCCGGCGCCGCGCTCGTCGTCGGTGGCAGCCTGGCGGCGATCTCGCTGAGCCTGAACTCCATCGCACCCTTCGTTCCGAAGCACCGGCGCGGAGCGAGTCAGCAGCGACCGCCCGAACCGGCCGAGCCCTCGGGCGCCCGCTACCGCGAGTTCCGCGACCGCTCCGGCCCGGCAGCGGCCCCCGCAGCGCCGCCGCCGCCGCCGAGCCCCACGACGCCGAAGGACGTGCCGATGTGGGTCGAGGAGATCTCGCCCGCGAGCGCCGGTCAGCCCGGCCACGTGTGGCAAAACGCGGCCGCGAGCCTGCGCCCGGACCTGTCGCGCGCCCCAGCGCCGCCCGGCGCGTTCGCCCGCGTGTTCTGGCTCTTCATCAGCGCTCTTCTCGTCGCGGGCGGGCTCTGCTGTTTCGCGGCGCCCGCGGTCATGAATCTGCATCCGGAAGAGGAGCTCATCACGATCAGCTTCGGCATCGGCTGCACCGGCATGCTGATGTTCGCGCTGTATCGCGCGCTCTGGGCCCGCAAGCAGGGCTTCTTCGCGCGCAGCGTGCGACCGTTCTTCCTGACGTGCCTGGCGACCACCTGCGTGATCTGCGGGTACATCTTCGTCATGGGGCCGATCCACGGCTACTGGCGCATCGACGCGGAGGAGAGCTTCGTCACGCTGACGGTCGGCGCCGCCGCGTTCGTCCTGTTCTCGATTCTTCTCGGCTTCGAACGCCTGCTGTCGGCCGACGACGCCGTCGCGGACGCGGCAGGATTGCGCTGGGCGGAGCGCCCCGTCCATCCGTTCGTGCGGCTCTTCCACCTGCTGCTCGCGTCGGGCGGGGTCGTCGCGTGGGTCGGCCTCTCCTCCATCGCGATGTTCGGCGGTCGCATGAGCGACTGGGGACGCCTGGAGTTTCTGATGCCCGGATTCGTGGCCTTCGCGCTCGGCGTGTTCTTCCTCCACCAGGCGCTGCGCTATCGCCGCGGTTACCTCTGGGAGGGGACGGTCCGACCGTTCGTGCTGATCCACGGCGTCACGGCGGTGATCGCGTGCGGGCTGATCCTCCTCTGGCAGCCGGCTACGTACCACGGACACCGTTACCACGCCAGAATCCACGGGGGCATGCACGAGGACGACCTCATGGTCACCGTCGGCGTCGCGATCGTCGCCGCGGTCTTCACAGCGTTCGCGTTCTTCGTTCGCGGACGCGGCCGTGGACTCGGCCGCAGCCGATTGCTCGCGTGGGGCTACCGCGAAGCGGACGAGCCGATCCACAGCGCATGGCTCAGCCTCGGCACGCTGTTCTGGATCGCGGCGCTTGTCCTGACGCTCGCGTCGACCGGCTTGCGCCTCGGCCTGGGCGAAGTGCTCGGCCTCGAAGCCGAGATGGGAGCGGAGTCATACCGCTTGCTCAGCGAGTACCTCCTGCCGGCATGGCTGCCGGTGGGATGCGCGCTCGTCGGAAGCGCGTGCGTGATCTTCTCGCGCGTACGTGCAGGATTCGCCCACCTGGCGCGCGGTATCCTCGCGCAGGCGGCGCTGCACGTCGCCGTGTACCTGGTGCTCGCGATGGGCATCCACGTCCGCATCGCCGAGTTCGCCGAACACCGGGTCCTGAGCTACGACAACAGCCTGGGAGGGCTGGAATTCCTCATGAATTGCATCTTCGCGACCGGTCTGATCGGCGTACTGCTCCTGGCCTGGCCGGCGTCCGCAAAGACTGCGCAGCGAGCGGGTGCGGCGGAACCTGAAGGAGTCGTGTCGTGAACGTGGATGTAGGATTCTCCGTTGTCGGACTTCTCGTCATCGCAGTCGCCATCGCGCTCGTCGCGGGCCTCGTCGGCCTCATCGTCTGGGCGGCGCGCCGGCCGTCCGCCGGAAGCGCGCTGACGGTCCTCGGAGTCGTGCTCGGTATCGGTGGCGCCCTCCTCGGCCTGCTCTTCCTCGGGTTCATGCTTCTCGTCCCCGTGGCGCACGACTCGCAAAGGGTGGCCCGACGCGCCGTCCCCACCGCGCACACCTCACCCGCTACGCCCACCGCCATGGAGTTCGTGGAAGAGGTCGCAGACGCGCACGACTCGGCGCGCGAGCGCGACGGGACGAGGCGCTTCACATCGACCTCCGAGCGTGGCAAGACACGTCGCCCCAACCGCGCCTCGTCGGCCGGCGAGAGCAAATCGAGCCACGCCGTGTCGACGTCCGTGGAAGGGCCGGAGCTCGCCGCCTGGGGCCGGATCCAATTCGTCGTCCTCGGCGCCCTGGCGCTCATCGCGTGCCTGCTGCTCGCGCTGCGGCGGGGTGGCAAGAGAGGCCTGGCGGTCGGCGCTGCGGTGATCGTCATCGCCGTGGTGCTGGTCATTCCGGCATTGAGAATGCGCGACGTCGTGCACGTCGAACAACAGCATACCGTCACCCACGAGACCACCGTCGATCTCATCGCCGACCCCGCCCCGAGTCGAGCCGAGGAGCTCGAGACCAGCACGCCGATCGACGGCGAGGTCGACATCGCGCCGCGCAGCGACCGCGACGAGTGGCTCGAGTCGGGGCGCCTGCAAGGGCCGTGGCAGACGCACGACGAGGTCCCGGGCACGCCGACGAAACCGTGGTTGACCGGAGGAGCGACCGCCGCAGAGCGCAGCGTCCGCATCGGCGATACGTCGTTCCGGTTCGCGCCGCGCACCAGCGACGATCACATCATCGCGTTCTCCGGAGTCGAGCCCTCGCGCGGCGCAGCGCTGCGTGCCGCGCACGCGACGGCGGCGCAGAAGCTCGCCGTGCTCGCGCTGATGCACCTCGAGAGCGAGCGACCTGAAATCGACACGAGCCAGGTATGGCCTCTCGCCGTCGGGCTCGGCGTCGACGTCGCGAGGGCGGCCGAGATCGACCGGATCGAGCAGTCGTCCGAGCGCGCGTACGGACCGATCTACCGCGCCGCGGTCCTCGTCGATGTCGACGATCAGCGCCTCGCGTCCCTGGCGACGACCGTCGAAAGCGAGCATGCGCGCGGTTGGGTCAAGCGACAGGACGCGCTGCGGCGCTGGCTCTGGACCGGTGCGTCCGTCGGCCTTCTCGCGATCGCGATCTTCCTCCTGTACACGTTTCTGAACGCGGGGACGAAGGGCCACTTCGCCTGGCCGCTGCGGTTCGTGTCGGCTGCGGTGTTCCTGATCCTCTGCGCGGCGGTGTATTTCATCCGCGTGCAGCTCGACGCGCTCTGACACTGTTTCGGCGACGGCGCCGAAAAGGAGTCGAAAGCTCCGATCGCTTCGGCGAGAATCAGCGTTTGCGGCGGTGTGAACCGTCCTGAAGCGTTGCACTCGGAGTAATGAGCGAGCCGATGGCTGGCGAACAAGACGGTGACCGATTCCTGATCGACGAGATTCAGCGCGGCTCCTCGGATGCCTTCCGCCGTCTCGTCGACCGATTCAATGGCCGGCTCAAGGCTTTCGCGACACGCAAGCTGTCGGGAAGCGGACTCGACCCGGACGACGCGGTGCAGGAGACGTTCCTGTCACTGGTCCGCAACATCGAGAAGCTCGCCGAGGTCCGCTCGCTGCAGGCGTACCTGTACACGATCCTGCGCTGTCGGATCGCCGACCTCGCCCGCGGCCGCGGGCCGACCGCAGGCGCGGTGTCGCTCGAGGCCTACGAGTCCTCCGCCGGCTACGAGCCGCCGTCACCCGTCGGCACGCCGAGCGCGTACGTCCGGCGCGATGAGGCGCGCGACATGCGGCCGAACGTCCTCTGCGACTGCCTCGAGGCGCTCCTGTCGAAGCTCAAGGCCGAACGCAAGTTCCGCGATCTGAAGATCCTCGAGCTGCTGTTCTCGGTCGGCATCAGCAACAAGGAAGCGGCCAAGCTCGCCGAGACGAGCGAACCCACCGTGTCACGCACGCGGACCGCGCTGATCGAGGACCTGCGCAAGCTGATCTCGAAGCACCCGCAGTCGGACGCGATGGAGGATCTCCCCGCCGGCGACGACGTCTCGCACCTGATCTCCGATCTCTGGCGCGAGAACCTCTTCAGCTGCATCAAGCGCAGCACGCTCGGTAGCCATGCGCTCGACGTGCTCGAGAACGACTGGCAGGACTACGTCCGCTTCCACCTCGAGGTCGTCCGCTGTCCGTATTGCCAAGCGCATCTCGACGACGTCCAGGGCGGCGGGGAAGGCGTCAGCCTCGCGCGCCGCGACAGCATCATGCAGTCGAGCATCGGGTTTCTGAAGGACTGACGCGCCGAGAGGCGGCCGCGTGGGTTCGCGAGCAGCCCGTTGAAGAAGGGCTCCGAGCGCGAGGGCGAGACATTTCGTCCAGGATCGAGGCGTCAGAACGCAGGCAATGTGGTGCATTTCCGAGTTCTGACCACGAAGAGCTTGGACGAAATGGCTGCCATCGCGCCGGATTGCCCCTTTCAACGGGCTGCCAGAAGCGGGAAAGGATGCTACGCTGATCGTCACCGGCGTCGATGTCCTCGAGACGTCGACGCATGTCGAAAGGGCGTGCAGTCGAGGCCGCGCGATCGACCTCTCGGACCGCCACAAGCGGCCACAAGCGCCTCTGGAAGACGTACCGCGACAAGTACCGACGCCTGCGGCCGGAACGCCGATTCTGATGAATCCGGCGGTTCGCGTTCCGAGTCGGGCGGGCAGCAACCGCATATGGAATTCGACGACGTCCGCAGCCGCGTCCCACGCGCTCTGGAGCTCTACGGAGAGAACCGGTTCCTCGACGCGTGGGACGAGATTCGGGAGTGGTGGCGCCCGGAGCTCGTCGACGAGCTGACGGTCGACGAGATCATCCACGCCGGACGGCTCGCGGGACGACTCGGTGGCCAGAAGATCCGGCGCTGGATGCTGCGGCTCGCCCACAAGCGAGAGCCGGCGCACCCGCTCGTGCGGTACTTCGCGTGGCAGGAGGGACGGCGGCGTCGGTCCCTGCTCTCGTGGCTCGCCGAGGCGGAGGCGCACCCAGATCTCGAGTCGGGGTCGGCCGAATGGGATGCGAGCTTCCTGTCCTATCAGGCGATGGTCTGGTCGGGCTTTCGCCAGTTCGAGACAGCCCACGAGCTGCTCGAGCGAGCCATGGCGATCGACGCGAGGGAGCCATGGGTCGCGGTCTGTCGCGCCGAGGTCCTGCTCGCCGAAGATCGCTGGGACGAGGCGATCGCCGACGCGAGCCGAGCGTGGGAGATGTCCCCCGGCATGCCGGCGGCCGCTGCGCTGCTCGGGCGGGCGCTGACGCGCCGTCAGCTCTTTCGCGAGGCGGTCGAGCTCATCGTGCCGGTCGCGGAGGCGACGCAATCGTACGAGACGCGCATCGTCGCGTGCTATTACCTCTGCGCGCTCGCCGAGCGCTGCGGGGACGGCGCCGAACTGCGCCGACACGCCGAGCGCGCCCGTGAGCTCGCGGCAGGGCTCCCGGATATCGTGCCGCTGGCCGATCGTGCGACGTTCGACGAGATCGCCCTGACCCACGCCGACATCGCGTCGGTTCTCGGCGACGCCGCGGCCCTGCGCGAGGCGGCGAACCGACTGCACATTCCGTACTTCCGGACGGTGCTCGAGAACCTCCGCCAGCGCCCCGACGGCCAGCGGATCGTGCTGCCCTTTCGCCCGGTGTTCCAGAAACACGTCACCTGTCTGCCGGCGAGCATCGCCGCCGTGCTCGGTCGCTTCGATGTCGACGTCGACGTCGACGCGCTCGCGGCGACGATCACGTTCGACGGCACGCCGACGTGGCTCGCGAGCGATTGGCTGCGTCAGCAGGGCTTCGCGACGCGGCTGTTCGTCGCGACTGCCGACACCTGTCGCGCGCTGATCCGCAGCGGCCTGCCCTTCGTCATCCTGCAGCAATCGATCGACTCGGGGCACGCGATGGCCGCGGTCGGCCTCGACGAGGCGGCCGACACGCTCATCGTGCACGATCCGGGCTCGCCGCGATGGCGCAGCGTCCTCCTCGCGCACATCGAGGACGAAGAGAAGCCGTTCGGCCCCGAGGGACTCGCTGTCGTGCCGGCGTCGGAAGCGTCGCGGCTGGACGTCCTGCCGGAGGAGCTCGGCTACCCGAGCCAGTACACCGACGAGTACCGCAAGGCGATGATCCACCGCGGCCACGAGGCGGCGGGCGAGGTGCTCGACCAGCTGACGCAGATGCTTCCGGACCATCCGGCCACGCGGCGTCTGCGCGCGATCCACCTCGGATCGACCGGCGCGCTGTTCGAGGCGATCGAGCTGCAGGAGGCGATGCTGCGGGAGCACCCGAACTGCATCCCGCTGCGCAACGAGCTGCTGCGCAACCTGCACCGAACGCGGGACACGGCGCATATCCGCCGAACGCTCGAAGAGATCGTCACGCAGGGACGGCTGCCCGGCATCGAAGGCAACGAGAGCTGGCGTTTTCCGCCGACGACGTGGGTGGCGCGGTACGCGGACTACCTGTCGCTGTGCCCCGAGGACGCCCCTCGCGCGGAGCGGCTGCTGACGGCAGCGCTGCGGCGAATGCCGTACCACGCCGAAGCGTGTCACGTCCTCGGCGATGTGTTGGCGCGGCAGCGACGCTACGAGGACAGCGTCCTGCCGTTGCGGCTCGCGGCGCGCCTCGAGGACACGGACGAGCACTACGCTCGCGCCGCCGCGGACTCGATGCGGCTCGTCGGCCGCGAGGCCGATTCCATCGCGTATCTCGAAGCGCGCGTCGAGCGCCTCGGCGCGTTGCGGCGCGGCGACCAGGTCTGGATGACGCTCGTCAACGCGCTGGACGACTACGGCCGGCCGGAAGAGGCGTTCGCGGCGATGGAGCGTGCCCTCCGCGCGCGCGAGGACGATCCGTCGCTCGCGGCGCGAGCCACTTCGTTCTGGCTGCGCATGGGCGAATGGGATCGCGCGCAGGAGTGCCTCGATCGCGTCGGCTCCTCGGAGCACCAGGTGCTGTGGTCGAGCGCGGCCGTCGAGTTCCACTACGCCGCCGGCCGCTGGAAACGCGCGCTCGAGCTGTGCGCTGCGTGGGTCGAAAGCGTGCCGGACAATATCGCTGCACGGCGCCGGTACGCGTGGCTTTGGGCTCACGAGCACGGCCACCTCGCGACTCTCGAGCTCACGCGGCGTTGGGCCGACGAACATCAGGGAGATGAGGACTTCGAGAGCGCCCTTCTCGACCAGCTCGAGGAGCTGTCGCGCGACAGCGAGGTCGAGTCGCTGCTGCGAGCGCGCGTCGAGCGGAATCCGCGCGACTCGTGGACGTGGTGCCGACTGGCGAACGCCGTGTTGAAGCGCGCGAGCCTCCAGGTAGGAGAGCAGCGCGACGCGATCATGGCGGACGCCGAGGCAGTCGTCGATCGCTGCCGCGAGCTCGACCCCCACAGCTCGCAATTCTGCGCGCTGGAGGGTCACCTCGCCGAGCTGCGCGGCGACGTCGCCCTGGCCGTCGAGCGCCTGTTGCGAGGGCTGCAGCACGATCCTGATCACGCGTATCTCTACGATCGCGTCCTCTCGACGTCGAGAGCGCTCCCCGAACCGGAGCAGCGCGAAATCGTCGAGGTGCTCGAGCAGAGCCTGACGCGAACGACGGGCAATCTGCACGCGGCGCGCGAGCTGGCGCTGGGAATCGCCGAGCGCTTCGGCCTCGAGGAGGCGGAGCGCGCCCTCGACACATGGCAGTCCCACCGGCCGGACGATCCCGAGCTCGTCGAGGCCCGAGCCGACCTGCTGCTCCACCGCGGCCACGGCCGTGCCGACGCGCGGCGGGCGATCGAGATTCTCGAGCCGGCGATCGAGAAATTCCCCCGCGCGTACGACCTTCGCTTCTCGCTGGCGCACGCGTTCTCGATCGATCTCGAGGAGGAGAAGGAGGAGGCGGTCTGGCGCGACATCATCGCCCGCCAGCCGCGCAATACGGTCGCCCGCCGGAACCTCGGCATCCTCTTGGCGCGACAGGGACGAATCGACGCGGCCGTCGAGATTCTCGAGGAGGGCGCGAAGTTCTGCCCGATCGACATCATGGCGTGGAACGCGCTGGCGAGCACCCAGTGGAACGTCGGACGCTACGAGGACGCGCTCGCGAGCCTCGTGCGCGGACTCGAGCGTCTCCCGGAAAGCGTCGACCTGCGCGAAGAGGCCATCGAGCGGCACTTCGACGCGGGCGAAGCACAGCGCGCCGTCGAGATCGCCCGCACGGGCATCGAGGTCTATCCCGAAGGCGCCTACCTGTGGTACGTCCTCGCGGAGACGCTGAGCCGCAGCGACTCGCACACCGACGCGAACGAGATCGAAGCCGCGTTCC
>CAYMRB010000261.1:0-541 GCA_964392615.1 uncultured Planctomycetia bacterium
GACGACCTCGATGACGACGACGATTTCGATGACGACGACGATTTCGATGACGACGACGATTTCGAGGACGACGACGATCTCGACGCCGACGACGCGGACGACGACGACCTCGACGAGAGCGACCTCGACGATCTCGAGGACCTCTGAGCCGCGCTGCACCACACCGCGGTTCTCGCAGCGAACCTCTGCCGTACCGATTGTGGACGGATTCCCTCCGACGGCGACGTGACGATCGCCGCCCCACATCCAGCGACGGTACCGGTAAGTCGGCCAAGCAACGAAACATGAGCCCGTTCTGACCGGCGGCGCGTCGATCCGGCACGCTTGTTCCGAGTATCCCCTCGAACCCCACGAGACCTCAGATCAAGAAAGGCCGGATTCATCCGCCGTGATCGAACCCTTCACGGCAAGCCCCTTCTCTGCGCGATCCCCTTGATCGCGGCCGTCCCCTCGGCCGCCATTCGCGGACCCGCGCCCCCACCCCCCCCCGCCCCCCCCCCCCCCCGGGCCCCCCCCCTGGACCGGTGGGCGGCGCCCCGGG
>CAYMRB010000261.1:551-14414 GCA_964392615.1 uncultured Planctomycetia bacterium
CCCCCACCCCTTCCTACCACGTGTGACGGTTTCCCCTCCCCCTTTCCGTCACCCGACCACACAAATCCGACCCGCGAATCCGGCCTTTCTCTTCCCCCTCCCCACGACCTGACCCGCACCTCTCAAGAGAGCGCCTCGCGCGCTCTCGCGGAGAGCCCGCGGTGGAGGTAGCGGATCTTCAGGATGTCCGCGGCCATCACGAACGGGCTGAAGACGGTCAGTCGCGACTCGCCGGACTCGCGCCATTCGACCGGCACCTGCGCGATCGTGTAGCCGAGCTGCTGTGCGAGAAACAGGATCTCGACGTCGAACGCCCACCCCTCGAGTTGCTGCCGCGCGAAGACGTCCTGCGCGACCTCGCGACGGAACATCTTGAAGCCGCATTGCGTGTCGTCGATGCCGCGCAACGCGACGACCCGCACGAACAGCCGGAAGCACGCGGCGACAAGGCGACGCAGCGGAGTCCGGTGCACGACCTTGTCGCTCTTGACGACGCGATTCGCAATCACGACATCGGCGCCGTCCTCGATCTCCTGAAGAAGTGCGAGCGACTCCTCGATTGGCGTCGAAAGGTCGACATCGCTGAAGAGAACGGTCGCATTGCGCGCAGCGAGCATGCCGTTGCGCACCGAACGCCCCTTGCCGAGATTGCGCTCGTTGCGCAGGTATTTGACGTGCTCGTGAAACCGCACGACATCCGCCGTCGCATCGGTCGAACCATCGTCGACGACGATCACTTCCCACTCGTCGAACTCGCGTTCACAGAACGTCGAGACTTCATCGAGAGTGGCAGGTAATCGCTTCGCTTCGTTGTACGACGGAAGGACGATCGAGACACTTCTCATGGGTCGTTGATGAACGCTTTCGCTCGTTCAGAGTCCACCGAAAATCGTCGGACGCGGTTGACAACGTTTCAGGGCATGGTTAGGATCGGGCCCACCTGATCGGGTGTCCTCTTCGTTTCGACTACTACCAGTTGGCGTGTTATTCACTGCAAAGTGGATGACGGTAGGAGTCGGGAGGAGGCCTCGGTCAGCAGAAGAAGCCGCAAACGCCTCGGACACGAGAAACGCCTCGGACACGAGAAACGCGCGGGTCTTCGGGGGCTGCGACGGAGAACGGAGACGTGTCCTCCAGCCCCATTTTCTCTCCCCCCTTCGCACTCGTCTCGGCAGTTCCGGAGAAGCGACGCTGCGTCGCCTTCTCGTGTGACGCGATTCGCGTTCGTCGTTGACGCGTGCACGCGCAATGCGGAACGTCTTCCGTTTCTGCTTCGCGACCTTCGCGACACGACTCCGTCGCAGATTCGATTCCCTTCCGAACACCTGAACGCGCACGCGCTCTCGAGCCGATACGCAGAGAGACGAAGCAGAACAGGAACGGACCGGGAAAATCATGAGCGACGCAGAAACCACGAGCGACTTCTTCGACGCGACCGACGGCGCCGGTTGCCGGATCGAGACTCGAGGCGGCACCGTCTACTGGCTCTCGGAAGCCGACTCGGCGGGCGTTCGCTGGATCGTCCGCGAACATCTGCACTCGTCAGAGACGAACACGATGGTGATGCACAGGTTCTCGGACCCTTCGTCGACAGACCTGGGCGACAAGTTCCGCGGTCGACTGGCCGGCGACGTCCAGGTCGGGATGCCGTTCGTCATCGAAGTACTCGATCGAGAGACGCGCATCCTGAGCGAGCCGGTCGTCGCGGTCGAGACCGGCAACGTCCCCGCCATGATCTTCGGCGCGGTGACGCAGGACTGACCGATATCCCCACCGCCATCGTCGCTAGCCGCCCGTGAGGGAGAGGACTGCTAGGTGTCGTCGCTCCGCCAACCGCGATCGCGCTTGCGTTGGCCGCGCTGCTTCTTCTCGTCGAGCCGACGCTTGCGCGAGCGAAGAGTCGGTCGCGTCGGCACGCGACGGCGCGGCTTCTCCGCTGCGCGCACGAGAAACTCGCGCAGCTTGTCGATGCAGTCCTCGAGGTTGCGCTGCTGCGTGCGATGGCGCGAGGACACGACGACGAAGTCGCCCTCGCTCGTCAGACGCCCCGGAAAGAGAGCGGCCAATCGCGCGCGCACGCGAGCCGGGATCCAATCGGCCTCGTCGAGGCGAAACCGAACCTCGACCTTCGTCGCGACCCGATTGACGTTTTGTCCGCCGGGTCCGCCACTGCGCGAGAAACGCACCTGGAGTCGGTCGCGGGGAATGAACACTTAATGCCGCACTTGGCTCAGACTTCCTGCGGGAAGATCCTGCCGTGGACGATCGTGTGACTCGCTCGACCGCCGAACGCGACGCCCTCGAACGGCGACCAGCCGGCGCGGGTTCGAAGGTCGGCACGACGGATCATCGTCTTTTGTCGACGCAATACCGTTAGCGACCCCACATATCCCGGCGCGATCTTGCCGTATCGGCCCGGCAGGAAACGGCTCAGGAATCGCCCCGGCCCCTCGGCACAGACCTGCTGCACACGCTGCAGCGTCAGGCCGTGCTCGAGCAGCCAGAAAGCGAACGGCGCGACCGTGTCGAGGTGCGTGACGCCCGATATGCCGCCGTCCTTCTCCTCGACCGTGTGGGGCGCGTGATCGGTCGCCAGATAGTCGATGTCGCCATCGCGAAGCCCCTCGAGCAGCGCGATCCGGTCGAGCCGCGTACGAATCGGCGGATTGCACTGCAGGTATGCGGGCCGCGAGAAGCTCTCGGCGCAATCGAGGTCGTAGAACAGATGGTGCGGCGTGACCTCGGTCGTGACGCGCAGGCCCCGTCGCCGCGCCGCGCGGATCAACTCGAGCCCCTCGGCCGTCGACAGGTGCGCGATGTGGGGCTCGATGCCGTAGTTCTCGCTCATCCTCAGGATGAGGTCGATCGCGCGGACTTCGGCCTCCGCCGGTCGGCGCTCCGCATGGGTCGGCTCGCCGCGATGCGCGTCGAGGACCTCCGGGTCCTCGGCGTGAAACATCACGTAGTGGCCCCGATAGCGCGACAGGGCTTCGCGCAGCACGGCCTCGTTCTCGAAGAAGAGGTCGCCGATGCTGGGGCCCATGAAGCACTTGTACGGCACGGGAAACGACAGCGGCCGCGTGCTCGGCCCGACGCCCGCGTACAGGAGTACGTCGACGAGGCTGGACTTCGCGAGCTCCCGCTTGGCCCGGTAGCTCTCGTCGTCGATCGGCGGCTGCGGGTTGTTGGGCATCTCGGCGAGCGCGGTCACGCCGCCGTGGATGGCCGCCTCGCCGGCCGACTCGAAGTCCTCCTTGTAGCAGTCGCGGCCGCTCGGATCCTCCCGGGCGTGCACGTGGATATCGATGATCCCGGCCATGACGATGAAGTCATTGTCCAGGACGAGATCACCGGTCCCCTTCGCCTCGCCGACGCGCTCGATCCGCCCGCTGGCCTGGTCGATCTCGATGCGCCGCCGGACCGTGGCGAGCCCCTCCTGGGCCTCCTCGGCGACGACGCTGCCCTCGATGACGAGTCGGTTGCTGGTCTTTGTGATCATGGGTCAATCGCAAGCCGAGGGTAGCAGGCCGGTGGGTCCGCGTCCACCCGGACTGCGAACGGCGGCGAGGCCCTCGACAGCGGCCCGAGAGGCGCGAAAAGCCGTTGCAGTCCCCGTCGAGCGGGCTATAGTACGCGGTACTTTCGGCCCCTGCCGGTCCGTTTCTCCCCGAGCCGATTCGGGGCTGGCGGCCCCGCTCGGCGCGGAGTTGGTTGCCCCGCTCGGCGCGGAGTTGGCCCCGCCTCGGCGCGGAGCGGCTGTTTCGTTGGGCGCGACGAGACCGGTTGTTCCGCTCGGCGCGGAGCCGGCGGCTCACCCTCCCGCACGTGCTCGGGACGCGCGAAGAACCGGTGTTTGTCGGCATTCGACGTTTTGCGACCGTCGGCTCCGGGAACGGGTGACGGCTCTCGTATCACAGGTCAAGGGTCTCTGACCAGCAGGTCAACGGGCTCGGCGACAGGCTATCTCAAAAGAGGTCCTCGCAGGATGGAGACGGAGACGGAGACCACCAGGGAGCCGGAGAACGGCGCTGAGAGCACCGGGGACGACGAGTCCCTCGGTACGGTCGTGGAGATCGAGGTGCTGGGGCCCTGCAAGCAGCTGGTCAAGGCGAGCGTTCCCGCGGACAAGGTCCAGGAATGCCTCGATAGCAATTACCGCGAGCTGACCGGGACGGTCCAGCTGCCCGGCTTCCGCCGCGGCCGCGTGCCGCGCCGCCTCCTGGAGAAGCGCTTCGGCGAGGAGGTCGAGGCGGACGTCAAGGAGAGCCTCCTGAAGGACTCGTTCTCGCAAGTCGTCGAGGAGCACGAGCTGAAGGTCCTCGGCACACCGCGCTTCGACAATATCCAGTTCGAGGGCGGCGAGAACTTCCAATACGAGGTCGAAATCCAGGTCCACCCCGAGTTCGAGCTGCCCGAGTACAAGGGCATCGAGGTCGAGGCCGACCCCCTCGAGATGGACGAGTCTCGCATCGACGAGCAGCTGGAGAGCCTCCGCAAGCGGCACGCGACCTCGCACGCGATCGACCCGGTCGACGCCGGCGTGGAGGACTCGTTCCGTGGCAGCTACAAGCTCTGCGACGGCGATGTCGACGTCGTGACGCGCGAGAACGTCACGTTCGTGCCGACATCCGGTTATCTCGACTCGTTCCTGATCGAGGACCTCGCCGAGCGCGTCACGAACTGGGACCGCACGAACGCCGGTACGCCGGAGGCCGAGCGGCTGGTCGTCGACTCGGTCGAGGTGCCGCAGTTCTTCTCCGAAGAGACCCTGCGGGGCCGCGAGCTGCGGCTCGAGTTCGACGTCCAGGAGACGACGGCGTCGCAGCTCCCCGAGCTCGACGACGAGTTCGCCGCCAAGGTCGATCACGAGTCGGTCGACGCGATCCGCGAGACGCTGCGGGAACAGCTCGTGGCCGAGGCTCGCTCGAAGCAGGTCGCCGACGTCGAGAAGGCGATCGTCGAGAAGATCATCGCCGCGGCGACGATCGACCTGCCCGAGGATCTCCTCGACGAGCAGCGCTCGCAGGCAGAGGAGAACGCCGCCAAGGAGGCGGAAGCCGACGGCAAGTCCGAGGAAGAGATCGAAGCCGCGCGCAAGGCGGCCGGCGATGAGGCCGCCGAAGACGCCGCCCGGAGCTTCAAGGAGTTCTTCCTGATGCTGCGGATCGGCGAGAAGGAAAAGATCTTCGCTACCGAAGATGAGATCAAAGAGCGTGTCGGCGGCATGGCGCAGCTCTACGGCCTCCCGGAGCGAGCCATGATGCAGCAGCTGCAGGAGAGCGGCCGACTCGAAGAGATTCGAAGCAGCGTGCGAAGCGGGAAAATCCGCGCTTGGCTGCGCAAGAAGGCGAATGTCAGCGGCCTGGACGAGGACACGCCGGAGGAAGCACCGGCCGATAGTCCGGACGAGACCGCTGCAGAGGTTGCAAACGCCGAAGAGAAGGGTGCCGCGTCGGAGGAATCCGTCGAGACGGGCAACGATTCCGTCAACGAATCCGCCGATGATGCCGGTACATCAACGTAGAGAGGGGTGAAGCAGGAGTTCACATGCAAGGGAACCTCGTTCCGATCGTCATCGAGAAGACAGGCCGCGGGGAGCGGTCCTACGATATCTTCTCGCGCCTTCTGAAGGACCGGATCATCTTCATCGGGCCGAATATCGACGACTATTCCGCGTCGCTGACCATCGCCCAGATCCTGTTCTTGATGAGCGACAACAAGAACCAGGACATCAACATCTACGTGAACTCCCCCGGCGGCTCGGTCACCGCGGGTATGGCGATCTACGACACGATGCAGTTCGTGCCGTGCGATATCGCCACCTACTGCATGGGCCAGGCATCCAGCATGGGCGCGGTCCTGCTGGCCGCCGGCACCGCGGGCAAGCGCCACGCGCTTCCGAACTCGCGCGTCATGATCCACCAGCCTTGGGGTGGAACGCAGGGAACCGCCTCGGACATTCTGATACAATCGCGGGAGCTCAAGCGGTACAAGCAAGTGCTCAACGAGATCCTCGCCAAGCATACCGGTCAGGACTTGGCCACGATCGAGGTGGACACCGATCGCGACTACTTCATGACCGCTATCCAGGCCAAGGAATACGGCCTGGTCGACGAGGTGATCGACACACTTCGTAGCGACGGATAGCGGGAAGCCAAGAAGGTCAGCTACATGACGAGAGGCGGAGGGAGGGGCCGCAGCACCACGGAACGTTGCTCTTTCTGTGACAAGAGCAAGCACGAGGTGGACAAGCTCATCCAGGGGGGCAAGCCGGGGATCTACATCTGCAACACGTGCGTCGAGATCTGCCACTCGATCCTGCACGATAGCACCACCTCCGGCACGGCCCCGCCGATCTTCCTCGAGGAGGTCCCGGCGCCTCGGCAGATCCGGGCCGATCTCGATCAGCACATCATCGGACAGGACCACGCCAAGAAGGTCCTGTCCGTCGCTGTCCACAACCACTACAAGCGCCTGATCCTCAAGGACGGCCAGGGCGACTCCGAGCCCGAAGTCGAGGTCGAGAAGAGCAACATCCTCCTCATCGGCCCGACGGGCTGCGGCAAGACCGCGTTGGCGCGGACCATGGCGCGTCTTCTCGACGTCCCGTTCGCGATCGGCGATGCAACGACGCTCACCGAGGCGGGCTACGTCGGCGAGGATGTCGAGAATCTGATCCTCAAGCTCCTGCAGGCCGCGGACTTCAACATCGAGCGCGCCGAGCAGGGCATTATCTTCATCGACGAGATCGACAAGGTCGCTCGCGCGACGCAGAACGTGTCGATCACGCGCGACGTCTCCGGCGAGGGCGTCCAGCAGAGCCTGCTGAAGCTCATCGAGGGGACGGTCGCCAATGTGCCGCCGCAAGGCGGGCGCAAGCACCCCGAGCAGCAGTACATCCAGGTCGACACGTCGAACGTGCTCTTCATCTGCGGCGGTGCGTTCAACGGTCTCGAGGAGATCATCGCGAACCGCATCGGCATGAAGCAGATGGGGTTCAAGCCCGTCTGGGACAGCGTCGAGACCGAGGATCTCCAGGAGCGCAAGGAGCTCCTACGGCAGGTCGAGGTCGAGGATCTGATCAAGTTCGGCATGATCCCGGAGTTTCTCGGGCGCGTTCCGGTCGTCAGCACGCTCGATCCGCTGACGGAGTCCGATCTCGTGCGGATCCTCCTCGAGCCGAAGGATGCGCTGGTGCGGCAGTACAAGGAGCTCCTGCGCCTGAGTGGGACGGAGCTCCGCTTCACCGACAAGGCGCTGCGCGACATCGCCAAGCTCGCCGCCTCGCGCGGCAGCGGCGCGCGGAGCCTGCGAGCGGTTCTGGAAGACGTGATGCTCGACGTCCTCTACGAGATCCCGGAGCACTCCGGCGAGGTCGAAGAGTTCACGGTAAATCCGGAAGTCGTTCGCCACAAAACCTTTGCGAAGGGCAAGAAGGTCCTGCGCAAGGACAAGAAGACGGATCACCGGGAGACGGCGTAGCGCTTCCTTCGGAAGGTCTTGCCGTCCACGGAATCCACCCTTGTCGTGAGCCGAACGCCGCATATAATACGCGGTTCGCTCGACTCCGAACCACGGACCGTTTCGACCGCGAGAACGATGAAGAAGGATATCCACCCAGACAACTACCGACCCGTCGTCTTCCAGGACAAGTCTGGGGACTTCGCGTTCCTGACACGCTCGACGGTCCGCAGCACCGAGACGATCCAGTGGGAGGACGGCAACGAGTACCCGCTCGTCAATGTCGAAATCTCGAGCGCCTCGCACCCGTTCTACACCGGCAAGCAGAAGTTCGTCGACTCCGCCGGACGCGTCGAGAAATTCGGCACGAAGTACAATTGGGGCGACTCGGCGAAGGAGAAGATCGAGCAGGCCGCCAAGGGTCGCAAGCGCCGCAAGAAGAAGGAGAAGGTGACGGTCGGTCTGCCCTCCTTCAAGAAGGCTCCGGAAGAGGCGCCGAAGCCCGAGAGGTCCGACAAGAAGGACGCGGGCGCCAAGGCCGAAGGCGGCGGTTCTTCCCCGGATGCCAAGCCGGCGCCGGCGAAGAAGGACGAGTAGCGACCCGCCAAGGGCCTGCTCGGCCTCGCAGCGCTCCGTCGTCGAATTCCGCTATCTTGTCTAGTGGGCGGGAAGCTCGTCCCGGTCGGGTCCCGTCCCGGTGCTCGTCATGCTCCCGCCACTGATCGAGAAGAAACTCCAGGACACCGTCGCTCGGCACGCGGAGCTCGAGGGGCAGATGGCCGACCCCGAGGTCCTCGCCCACCCGCCGCGGCTGCGCGCCGTGTCGCGCGAGTGCGGTACGCTCGCCAAGATCGCCGGCATCTACAGCCAATATGCGAGCCTGCGGCAGGAGTCGGAGGACAACGAGGAGCTGAGCCGCGAGAGCGGCGAGGACGCCGAGATCCGCCAGCTCGCGAAGGAGGAGATCGCGCGGCTGGCCCCCCTGCTCGAGGAGCTCGAGCGCGATCTGACCGATCGCATCCTCGTCGACGACAAGGACGCTGGCCGAGACGTGATCGTCGAGGTTCGCGCCGGAACGGGCGGTGACGAAGCGGCGCTCTTCGCGGGCGACCTCTTCCGCATGTACACGAAGTACGCCGAGCTCAAGAAGTGGAAGATCGAGCTGATCGACGGTCAGCCGACGGCCCTCGGCGGCTTCAAGGAGATCATCTTCTCGATCACCGGCCAGAACGTGCACCGCGACATGCGGTACGAGATGGGCGGCCACCGCGTGCAGCGCGTGCCTCAGACGGAGACGAGCGGACGCATCCACACGTCGGCGGCGACCGTCGCCGTGATGGGCGAGCCCGAGGAGGTCGAGATCGACCTCAGCGAGTCGGACATCCGCATGGACTTCTACCGCTCCTCGGGTCCGGGTGGTCAGAACGTGAACAAGACGAGCTCGGCGGTTCGGCTGACGCACATCCCGACCGGCATCGTCGTCGCGATTCAGGACGAGTCGTCTCAGCACAAGAACCGCGCCAAGGCGATGCGCGTCCTGCGCAGCCGGATCTACGAGCACTTCGAGCGCCAGCGCATCGAGAAGGAGCAGGACATCCGGCGCTCGCAGGTCGGAAGCGGCGACCGCAATCAGCGGATCCGCACCTACAACTTCCCGCAGAACCGCTGCACCGACCATCGCATCAGCCAGAACTTCAACCTCGAACGCATCGTCGAGGGGCACCTCGAGCCGCTGACGACGGCTCTGCGCGGATACGAGCGCGATCAGCGCATGAAGGATCTTTGATCCGGTGGCCGCCTCGAACTCCGCGGCTCCGGGGCACGGAGCGGGCGACAGGCGGACCTGGACGGTCGGCGAGCTTCTCGACTGGACCGAGGGCCACTTTCGCGCCCGAAAGCTGGCAACGCCGCGTCTCGACGCGGAGCTGCTGCTCGCCAAGGCGCTCGGCGTCGAGCGGCTCGGGCTATACCGGGATTATCAGAAGCCGGTCGCGCCGGACGAGCGCGCGCGGTTCCGAGAACTCGTCGAGCGCCGCGGACACCACGAACCCGTCGCGTACATCACGGGCGAGAAGGAGTTCTACTCGCTGGCGTTCGAGGTCGGGCCGGCCGTGCTGGTGCCGCGCCCGGAAACCGAACACCTCGTCGACGAGGCGCTCCGCGTCCTGCGCGACGAGCCCAGGGCGGACGATGCGGCGCGCCGCGTGCTCGACCTCGGCACGGGTAGCGGCAACCTGGCGATCGCGATCGCGGTGAACGCGGAGGACGTGCAGGTCGTCGCGGTCGATACGCAGTCGGACGCGCTCGCCGTCGCCCGGCGCAATGCCGCGCGACACGATGTCGGCGACCGGATCCGCTTCGTCGAGGGCGACCTCTTCGCGCCGCTGAACGCCAGCCGGCCGTACGACGTGATCGTGTCGAACCCGCCGTACGTCGCGCGCCACGAGTACGACTCGCTGATGCCCGACGTGCAACGCTGGGAGCCGCGCACGGCCCTGCTCGACACCCGCAGCGCGGATGGCGACGGCCTCGGCCATTACCGGACCATCGCGCAAGAGGCGCCGGCCTTCCTCGTCGCGGGTGGCACGCTCGCGGTCGAGGTCGGTTGCACGCAGGCGGCCGCGGTCGAGCAGCTCTTCTGCAGCGCCGGCCTCATCGCCACGCGATGCATTCGCGACTACGGGGGCGTCGATCGCATCGTCGCTGGCGAACGCGACGCCTGATCGCGCACGCGACTCACGCATGGCAGCCCGATTCTCATCACAACGGGCTGTTGACCGCACATCGACGAAGGTTAGAATCACGGGTAGCTCGACATCGCCGACACGGCGATGTCGTTGTACGGAAAAGAAGATCCTCGGAAGACATAGCCGTCGGCTGGTTCCTTCCCCTCGGGAACAGGCAGCGGCGAGAAGGGAAGTGGAGAGCCCGTGGACAAAATCGTCATAGAAGGCGGAGCTCCGCTGCGTGGAACCGTCGAGGTACGAGGGGCGAAGAACGCGGCGCTGCCGATTCTCTTCGCGACGATGCTCAGCGATGAGACGAGCCGCATCCACAATGTGCCGTTCCTGCGCGATGTCGACAGCGCATCGTTGATCCTGCGGGAGCTCGGCATGTTCTGCGAACGCCGAGCGGATGGCGCGATCGAGGCCGGCCTCGAGGATGCGTCCTCGAACACGGCGCCGTACGACCTCGTCCGCAAGATGCGCGCGTCGGTGTGCACACTCGGTCCGATGCTGGCGCGGCGCGGTCGAGCGCGAGTCTCGCTGCCCGGCGGTTGCGTCTTCGGCGTACGGCCGATCGACCTGCACCTGAAGGGGCTGAAGGCCCTCGGCGCCGACATCGCCGTGCGTCACGGATACGTCGAGGCAACGGCCGAGCGTCTGCGCGGCGCCCACGTGTATCTCGGCGGCGCGTTCGGATCGAGCGTGCTCGGCACGGCGAACGTGCTGATGGCCGCAACGCTCGCCAAGGGCACGACGGTCATCGAGAGCGCGGCGTGCGAGCCGGAGATCGCCGATCTCGCGAACTTCCTGATCTGCATGGGCGCGCGCATCGAGGGCGTCGGCACGCCGCTTCTGACGATCGAAGGCGTCGAAGCGCTGGGCGGCGCGGACTACACGGTCATCCCCGACCGCATCGAGGCCGGCACGCTGCTCATCGCCGGCGCGATCACGCGCGGTGAGGTCATCGTCAAGGGCGCGCGCATCGAGCACCTCGGCGCGATCGTCGACGCGCTGCGCAACGCGGGTGTGTTCATCTCGTACGAGGCCGGCTGCATCCGCGTGACGACGAACGGCGTATTCCGGCCGGTCGACGTCGCGACGCTGCCCTACCCCGGATTCCCGACCGACCTGCAAGCGCAGTTCATGGCGCTGCAGTGCCTGGCGGACGGCATCAGCGTCATCACCGAGAAGGTCTATCCCGATCGGTTCATGCACATCGCGGAGCTCACCCGCATGGGCGCGGATATCCGCAAAGAGGGTCCGTGCGCGATCGTCAACGGCGTCGACGCCCTGAGCGGCGCGCCGGTGATGGCGTCGGACCTGCGCGCGAGCGCGTCGCTGGTACTGGCGGGCCTCGTCGCGTCCGGCGTGACCGAGGTGCGCCGCATCTACCATCTCGACCGCGGCTACGAGCAGATCGAGGAGCGCCTGCGCGCGCTCGGCGCGACGATCGAGCGCCGCAGCGAGGACTGACGCGGCACGAGGCGATGTCCGACCCGTCCGATCCCGAACGCGACGCCAAGAGCCGACGCGACGATCCGTGGGCGCGATCTGAGTACCGTCGACTCATCGCGTGGGACGCGAGGATTCGGCGCGAGGGGCCGTTCTTGACCGCACTGCTCGATCGGGCGCCGGAACGTTCGGTGATCGACATCGGCTGCGGGACCGGCGAGCACGTCGCGTTCTTCGCGCGCTGCGGCGCGCGCGCGCTCGGCGTCGATCGCTCGGCCGACATGATCGGTCAGGCGCGAGATCACGAGACGCGCGGCGAGGGCCGCTTCGTCGTCGCCGACGCGGTGCGTCCGGGGACGGCGCTCGATACGGAGCCGCCGTTCGGTCTGGCGATTTGCCTCGGCAACATGCTGCCGCACCTGACGTCTGCGGACGACGTCGACGCGTTCTTCGACACCGTCCGCGAGCGCCTCGTCGACGGCGGCCTCTTCGTCGTCGGCCTGTTGAATTACGCGCGCATCCTCGAGGCGGGCGTCCGGCATCTGCCGTTGAACTTCCGCCCCGCGGACGACGAGGCCGCCGACGGCGCGGACGAGCAGCCGGCGGATACACGACGCGAGACGGTGTTCCTGCGCCTCATGCGGGACGTGTCGCCCGAGCGCATCCTCTTCTTTCCGACCACGCTGTCGCTCGATCCGCAGAGCGACGAGCCCGTCCGCATCGTCCGGTCGCGTCGCGTCGAGCTGCGACCGTGGACGGCCGACGACCTCGTCGACCGGCTCACGCGGCGCGGCTTCGACGTCGAGACCTGCGGCGACCTCGAGGGTGGCGCGTTCGACGCGCACGAGTCGATGGACCTCGTGCTCGTCGCGACGCGCAGCGGCGAGGCGTGACGCGCGAGGAGGCTGCGATCAGCCCTTCTCGACGGCTCGGGCGCGCAGCGCGGCGAGGAAGAACACGACGGCGGCGACGGCGCTGATCATCGCGCCCGCCGCGTTGTGCGGCGCGCTCCAGTCGGACTTCCACCACGCGAAGACGAACCGCCCGAGGAGCAGCAGCGTCAGTCCGAACGCGCCGAAGAACGCGGGCAGCGGACGGCGCTGAACCGAGAGGTAGAACTCGACGAGCATCGCGACGCCGAAACCGCAGCCGAAGATCAGCGACGGCGTCGAGTCGGCCTTGACGAATCCCATCACGCCGCCGGCGATCAGGAACAGACCGTAGACGATCAGGGTGACTTGTCCGGTGCGAATCATGGCCCCGTTGGTACCGGATCGGTGCGCCAAACGCCACCTCTCTCTGGCGCGACCGGCCCGCCCGCCCACATGACGAACGTAAAAGCAATTGACTCGCCGACCAGTCGCCTCGTAGGCTGATGGGAGCCCGCCCCGCGAACGAGGGCCGCCGCGGCGCTCCGGGGGGTGCGAAGGTCTCGAAGGAGGGCACCGCGTTGCGGCGACGACGGATATCGGCAGCGGTGATGGCTGCGCTCTGCATCGCGGCGGCACAGGCCGCGACGGCTGGCGACCTTCCCGATCCGATCGTCTACACGCTGCGCGGCCCGGTGCCGCGCGCCGAGCTCGGCTACGCGCTCGCGCCCCTCGGCGACATCGACGGCGACGGCGTCGGCGACTTCGCGGCGGGCATGCCGGGCATCCGGCTCGAGCCGTTCGTCAAGGGTGCCGTCGTCTTCGTCAGCGGCGCAACTGGTACCGCGTTGCGGACGTACACGGGGCCGCCCGACTCGCCGGGAATCGGACGGGTCATCGGAACGCTCGAGGACCTCGACGGCGACGGAATACGCGAGCTTGGAGTGCGGCGGGATGCCTTCGTCGTGGACATCGTCGAGCCCGAGTCCCTCGGCGTCCTGCGCTCGATCGAGGTCGATCCGGGCGGCGACGAGCCGGCCGGCGTCGAGGGCATCTACGGCACGCCCGACCTCGACGGCGATGGAATCGGAGATCTCTTCATCGCGCAGCCGGCGTGGCAGCGACCGGTGACGGAAACACTCGGCCGCGTGCGGCTGCATTCGGGTGCCACCGGCGAGCTCGTCTGGGAGCGCGTCGGCAATCGCGGCCGCGGCTACTTCGGCCAAGGGCTCGCGTACGTCGGCGAGACGGCCGGCGACGGCGTGCCACACGTCGTCGTCGCACAGCCGGCCTTCTCGCTCGGCATCCGCGCGCGACTGTACCTCCTCGACGCGCGTACCGGCGACGAGGTCGCC
>CAYMRB010000262.1:0-14339 GCA_964392615.1 uncultured Planctomycetia bacterium
CATCCCGATTGGCCGACGGCGGCGTGGCCTGACGATATCGTCCTGCGGGCGAGCGGCGAGTGGGAAAAGGGCTGGCGCGTGACGGGCAAGGACGGTGAGCGCTATCCGTGCGCCGTGCTCTGCGATTCACGGGCCGTGCCCTATGCGAAACGCCGCCTCGCCAAGGAGCTCGAGACGCATCCGTTTCTCTGTGGGTTCATCGACACGACGACCGCCTCGCTGTGGCGCGAGTGCCGCTCGCCGGAGCATCCGATGACGCGAAGCGAGAGCCGCGAACACAAGATGGCGCTCCTCGCCACCGTGTCGAAGGACTTCGGCCTGGTGACGGGAAGCGAGACGGGTCACGACGCCGCCGTGCCGCATCTGCACTACTTCGAGGGCATGATGAGCCTCGGGCCGTATCGCGTCCCCGAGGCTGGTCGCGATATGGGGAGGATCTGGGACGAGGTGCCGGAGCGCGTCGAGAAGTTCCAGCTCGGCCACCGCTACCGGCTGCCGTTGTGGGAGCTCGTCTACCACGACTGCGTCGTCAGCCAATGGTATTGGGGCGACTACAACAACAAGCTGCCCGCGCTGTGGGATCGACGGGATCTCTTCAACGCGCTGTACGGCACGCCGCCGATGTTCATGTTCCGCCGCGTCTACTGGCGGCAACACAAGGAGCGCTTCGTGCGCAGCTACCGCACCGCGACGCCGGTGGCGCGCGCGACCGGCTACTCGGAGATGACCGATCACCGCTTCCTGACGGCGAATCGCGACGTGCAGCAGACGGCGTTCGCGTGCGGTGTGACGGTGACGGTGAACTTCGGCGACGAGTCGTATGCGCTGCCCTCGGGCGTCGCGATTCCGTCGGGGAAGGTGCACGTCGACGGGCTGGCCGAGTGGCGCGGCTCGCGGTGAGCCTATCGAGTGTGTCGGTCCGCCGAGGAGGTGCGATCATGATGTGGCGATCTCTGCTCGGCCTGGCGGGCCTCGTCGTCGGACAGGTTCTGGCGTCCGGCATGGCGGCCGCAGCGGGCGACGTCGGCGACCGCGAGAATGTCGAACCCGTTCTGATCGGCGGCTGCGGCGGTGTCTACCTGCTCGCTTCGCCGGGTGAGCTCGAGATCACGCTCGAGCGGCGTGACCGCAACCAGCGCAGCGGATCGTACGAGCTGCGAGCGATTCTCGTGGGCCCGGATCGCACCGTCATCGAAGACGTGCGCATCGGCGACGACGGTCGCCCCCGCGGCAGCGGGCTCGGGCCAAGGCAGCGCGTGCGACTGTCGACACGAGTCGAGCATGCGGGCGTGTATGCGCTCAACGTCACGGTGTCGCGCGATCGCTACGGTCAGGCTGTCGTATGGGGATTCCGCACGAACTGTCCGCGCTTCCTGATCGAGACGTCGCGTGGTCACAAGGACGAGCGACACCAGGAGCCGATCGTGCTCGCAGGTCCCGAGCGGTCGGTCGATCTGTGCTTCGCGCCGCGCAACGGCGCTTTCTCGGTCGACGTCACCGGGCTGTCGAAGTCGACCGACAAGCCGCGGTTGCTCGACGCCTCGGGCGCCACGCTCGCGACGCTCGCGGTCGATGCCAAGGGAGACGCGACGGCGACGATTCCGGCTGCGAAGGATCGCGAGCACCTGCCCTGGCGCCTTCATCTGGCGTCGGCGCAGGCGACGGTCCACATCGACGGCGTCACGCGGTGGGCACGCGGCGATCGACATTCCGATCTGTGCTACTGGACGACGCGCGTCGATGCGTGGTTTCCGCTCCTCGACTTACGCTGGCTGCTGACGCCGTACCGCCAGGTCGTGTACGGAGCGCCGGGGACGGAACGCGAGGTCGTGCTGCAGCTGCGCTCGGATGCTGTCGGGGCGCGTTCGGTGCAATTGGACGTCGAGTTCGTCGCGGACGCGTGGCCCGTGCGACTCGGGAGTCGGCGCGTCGAGTTGCAGCCCGGCGTCGTCACCCCGGTCGTCGCCCGCTGCGCCGTGCCGAAGGTCGGTGAGGGCCGAGAGTGTCGCGTTCGCGCGACCGTTGTCGAGGATCCGAGCTACTCGACGTACGCGACGATACGCGTCGTCGGCGGGGACGCTCCGGCGTCGTCGCCGCTCGAGCTGCCGATCCGGCTGCAGCCGTATCGTCACGAGAACGCGCTCTTCGGCTATCTGCCGGATTACCCGCTCGACAATCAGCCGTACTTCGACCTCGACAATCGCCCGTTCGTCTCGCTCGGCGGCGGCGTGGCCGTTCGGCGCGGGACGGAGTGGGGGACGAGCTCGTTCCGGTCGTCGGTGACTTCGCGAACTCCGCCGTTCGAAGGGCGCGGATTCGCTGCCCGATCGACGAAGGTCGCGTTCGACGGCGACGGCGATGCGTACGCCATCGCGTCCAGCGGCCGAACGAGCGCGCTGCTCCACTCGAGTGACGGTGGCAAGACGTTCTCGGCGTACGCGCTGCCCGGTCGCTCGGGATCGTACGACCTCGAGCAATTCTCCGGGCACAACGTCCCGATGGGGCCGCCGCCGTTCGTGCGATTCGTGCGGACCGCTTCGGACCCGAAACGCATCTGGCGGCGCATCCACGACCTCGAGCTGTTCCTGCCGCGCAAGGTGAACGGGCGCATCGAGATCGGCGAGCCGATCGTCCTGTCGCGTCAGTGCATCGGGCTGTCGGCGCACTCGGGTATCCCGTCGTCGATCGTCTCGCGCGGTGACTCCGTCCACGTCGCGTGGGGGGAAGCGACGGATCCGAAAGAGAGCGTTCCCGGAGTGCCGACGTACGTGGCCACCGTCGATCACCGCACTCGTGAGGTCACGAAACCCGCGCTGGTCGGATACGGACCGCCGGCGAACGACGTACACAACACGCCGAGCATTACGATGGATCGCGCCGGCCACCTGCACGTCCTCGTCGGCACGCACGGGCGGCCGTTCCAGTACGCGCGCTCCCGGCAGCCGAACACGGCCGACGCGGGCTGGACGAAGCCGGTTCCGTCCGGAGAGGGACTGCGACAGACGTACATCGGCTTCGTTTGTGGCGCCGACGATGCGCTGCACGTGGTCTATCGTCTGTGGCGATACGGAGATCCGTTCCCCGGTACGCATCACGCGACGCTCGCGTATCAGCGCAAGCGACCCGGCCAGCCGTGGGAACCGCCTCGCATCCTCGTCGTCGCGCCCTTCTCCGAGTACAGCATCTTCTACCACCGGCTGACGATCGATCGGCGCGGCCGGCTGTTCTTGTCGTACGACTACTGGTCGACGTACTGGTTCTACCGCAACGACCATCCGGGCAAGCGACGCGCCGTGATGATGTCGGACGACGGCGGCGACACGTGGCGGCTGGCGCCGCGGCTGTGAGTCCACGGAGAACGGAAGAGAGGAATCCACCACAGAGCCACTGAGAACACGGAGGAAGCAGAGACGGAGAACAGCGAGGACTCTTCTCACTGCCTGCTCTTCTCTGTACTACTAACGTCCAGAATCTTGTTCTCCGGCGAAGACTTCTGCCGCCTCCAAGTAGGATTTCTAAGGAACCCAGGAACCCAGGAAGGGAGGGCGCATCCACTTCCTTTCCTGGGTTCCTGGCTTCCTTAGAGTCTTTCCTCTCGGCGGCCTCCGACATTGGGTTCCGGGCAACGCCCGGGCTAGGTTCTCTACTGACTCTGTGGCGAATCCTCTTCTTCCTTCCGCTTCGCCCGATCAGCCGATCAGGTTCAACGGCGTGAAGTAGCCCGCCGTGTCGTTCGCGACCAGGTCCGTGTAACCCGGCAGCACGTAGTCGATCTGCACGTCTGGATCGCCGAGGTGCTCGACGACCTCTGCCATCACCGCGCGGTAGTCGGTTCGGTGTGCCAGGTAGCGACCGTTCGCCGTCGAGAACATGTCGCCGTTCGCCCAGCTGCCGGCATCGGCGTTGTAGATGCCGCCGTTGACCGAACCGCCCATCAGCAGGTTCACGGTCGCCTCGGCGTGATCCGTGCCACGGCTGCCGTTTTCGAGCGAGGTGCGGCCGAACTCGGACGTGCACACGACGACCGTGTCGTCCCAGATCGGCAGCAGGTCGTGGTAGAGCGCGGTCATGGCGAGCCCGAAGTCGCGCATCAGGCTTCCGAAGCGGTTCGCCTCGTCGCCGTGCGTGTCGTAGCCCCCCTGGTTGCAGGCGGCGATGCGGCAGTCCGGGACCTGCTTCAACAGACGCGCGCAATCGCGCACGGAACGACGCAGCCCCGCGTCGGCGATCGCGTCGTAGTACGGCTGCGCGGCCGCTTCAGGCTCGTACGGCACTCCGAACACGTTGTCGCGGAAGTACTGCACCGACTCGAGCAGCGACTTGCCGGTGTCGTACGTCAGCTGGTTGTACTTCACCGATGCGTCGAAACTCGCTTGGCCGTAGGCCCCCTTGAGGCCCGATCCGAGCGGGTTCTGCGCGCTCGCGAAGTTGCCCAGCGGCGCGTTGGCGGGCAGGTCGAACTCGTCGACGCTCGCGATTGCCGGAATCAGCGTCGGCCCCTTCAGGACGACGAGCTGGTTGCCCGCGAGTGCGACCGCCTGCAGCGGCGCGTCCTCGTCGACGTAGTTCGTCACGTAGCGGTTGAGCCAGCCCTCCTCGAGCTGGACGTTGCCGGGAATGCCGTTCTCGTGGAACTGCTGGCTCGAGAAGTGCGAGCGGTTCTGGTTCTCGTAGCCGATGCGGTGCGCGATAGCGAGATCGCGGCCGCGACCGTCGACGGCGTTGTTGAGAATGTCCAGCAGGCGCGGATCCGTCTCGCCGCTTCCCTGCACGGCGGGATGGAGGCTGCAGAACTCGCTCACCTCGTGAGCAGCCGCAGGCTGGATGCCGATCGTCGGACGCGCGGTGAGGTAGTCCGGCTTGTCCGCTCCGAGCCCCGCATCGCCGTACGGGATGAGGAACTGCATGCCGTCGATGCCGCCGCGCAGGAAGATGTAGAGGACCTTCTTGCCGGGAGCGATCTCGCCCGCGGCGGCGCGCTGGAAGCACGGTGCGACGCCGCCGAGCCCCAGCGCTGTCAGGGTGGCCGCGCTCGCCTTCAGGAAGCGGCGTCGCGCGATGCTCTTGTTCAAAATGTACATGGGATCATCCGTTTTCTTGCGGTGTTCAGTGCGACGCCTATTGCTTCTGGAACTGCGGCAGAGCGAGGAGGAACGCGACCGCGGAGCGGATCGGCGATTCCTCGGAGGCGTCGTACTCGGCGACGGCCAGCGCGTGGTGGTTGTCGAGAATGTCTCCGGCGAGGAGCAGCGTCGTGAAGAAGCGCACGGTCCTGTCGGCGCCGTCGAGCGCCCAGCGCTGCGAGAAGGAGCGCGGCACCCACGTCGCCCGAGACTCCCTGCCGGTCGCGGGATTCGCGGCGCGGTACACGTACTTCAGGCGCTCGAGCAATCCGACCGTGTGCATCCAGTCGAAGCCGAACTCGGACTCTCCGGTCGGATCGGAGAAGTCGAACATCTCCATGCCGGCTGCCCGGATGTCCTCCGCCGCCAGGCCGAGCTGCGCGACCGTCAGCGTCGCTCCGAGGCCCCGCAGCGCGCTCGTGATGTTCTCGAGCGGCGTCTTCACCTTGGCGCGGGCGAACTTCGAGCTCAGGAACTCGTCGGAGAACAGGATCGCGCGCAGGACCTCGCGCAGATCGCCTCCGGTGCGCTGCCACGCCGTGATGCACTCGAGCAGCATGTCAGGCTCCTGATACTCGAGCATCGTGATGCGGCCGCTCTCGTCGGCGTCGAGCTTCGAGAAGATCTCGGGCGGCTTGCCGTTCGGGAGGTCCGGCGTCGGCTCGTCCCACTCCTCGCGCGAGATCGTTCCGTCGGAGTCCGTATCGGCCGCCTCGAACAGCGCGACGAGATCGGCGGGCGGCTCGATCGTCTTGTCGAGCGCGGATAGATCGTCGGTCACGAGGAGGTTGATGAGCTTCGTCGAGATGAACTTCGCGGAGTCGCGCAATCCGACGGTCGTCGTCAACAGCCGATCGAACTCTCGCATCGCCGCCGAAACCGTGTGCTGCGAGGTGTTCGCCGGAATCTGCAGCGCGAGCGCCGGATCGATGGGATTGCCGAGCGAGTCGACACCGCCGTATCGCGGCAGGAACACGTCCTTGCGGCCCCAATCGTGACCGTCGGTGCTGCCGCGGACCGGGTTGCCGAAGTGGAATGCCCACGTGTACACGTCGTCGTCCCAGTTCTCCATCGTCGAGAATCGGAACGGCGCGGGCTCGCGCAGGTTGATCGGGTAGGTCGTTCCCTCCGGGTGGTCCATGCGAAGGATATCGCCGTCGTCGTAGAGGCTTCGTTCCTGCCAGCCGGCGGTCCAACCGGTGAAGATCTTCGAGATCTCTTCGATATCGCGCTGCGTGTAGACGTGGTCGACCCCGAGCGCGTAGAGCTCGAGGTACTCGCGGCCGAAGTTCTCGTTCGGCGCGATGACCGTATTCTCGAACCCGTTGAGGTAGATCACTTGAGCGACGGATTTCGAGCAACCTTCGAGCAGCGTGCGGAAGCTGCCGAACGCATGGCGCCGGAAGTAGTCGTACTCGCGACGTTCCATGTCCCCGGATACGGCGAACTGATCGCGGCCGAAGGCGTACTTGCGGTAGCCCAGGGCGCGTTGCTGCAGCATCTCGTCCCACGTGATCTCGCCATCGGATCGGTATGCGTTCCGGAACTGCGTCCACGCGATCGCGCCGGGGTGCTCGCCCCTGAAGGCGGTCCACTCGGCCTCCGTGATCGCGTCGGAGTCATTGGCGTCGGCAGCGTCGAAGATCTGCTCGTTCGCGATCGAGGCGGTTCCGCCCCGGCCGCCGCGGCTGAAGAAGTTGTTGCGCAGCGTCGAGGTCTGCGTGTGGAAGTGGTTGTTCCAGAACGTGGTCACGACGTGCAGGAGCTGCCAATCGCTCGCGAGCGCGTCGATCAGCACCATCGTCTTGAGCCGCGTGGTCTGGGCGTTCGCCGATGTGCGGTCGGGATCGTAGCCGATGTCGAGCGACTCGATGAGGCGGAACACCTCGGGCTCGTGCAGCTCCTGATCGTACAAGTTCGGCTCGAGCTGCTCCTCGAGGTACTCGATGAGGTCGGCGCGGGTCTGGATGCGCGTCAGCAGCGCCTCGGTCGGACCGAACGTCACGCGGTTCAGGACGTGCGTGATGAGCGGCAGCTCGTCGCTGCAGAACGGGTACTCGTCGCATGACAGCGCGCGACGGTCGCGATCGACACCGCATGTGGTCGGTCCGGGCGCCGGCGGCTCCACACCGCCGGTGAAGAGCCAGTTGAGCAGGAACGATGCGTCGCTGACGTCGATCTGGTTGTCGGCGTTCGCGTCGCCGGCGTTCTCGCAGGTCGTCCCCGGCCCGCCGGTGAAGAGCCAGTTCAACGTGGCGATGGCATCCGAGAGATCGACGACGCCGTCGATGTTGAAGTCCGCGCGGATGAAGGGCGGCAGTCGGAAGAAGGTCGGCGACGTGTTGCCCTCGTCGATCGGGCCGATCGCGCCGATCGGCAACGCGGCGACGACGCGGCCCGGCCCGTCGATCGGGCCGACGACCTGGCCGCCGGCGGCCGACGTGATGATCGACAGGAACGCGAGCGCCGCAGTGATGCGCGTCCGTATACGAACGCGACAGAGCGAACGGGGGCGCACTCCCGACGGGTAGTCGGGTACAGAAAGCGGGGTCATGAGTCAACCTTTCCTGGGAGATCCGGACGTTCGGGTTCCGGACGCGCGGTCCGGAATGTGGAGATGCGGACAGATGGTGGCCCGGCGAACCACCAGGAAGAAACGTACCACTCCGACGTGCCTTCTGAAACACCGCTTTGGTGGAGAAGGGGCGCCGTTCGTGTGTACACTTGACGGGCGCCGGGCCCGGCGAAACGGCCAGGGAGGGGCCTTGGACTGAGCCTGACGTCAAGCGTGAGGACAATCTGGACGGCCGTGCTGCGACCTACCGCCTCCATCGGAGACTCGCGATGACTCGATCGACATGTGAAGCCTGTCTGACAATCGCACTGTCAGTCGCTGTCAACGTTGCGGCGATGGCGGCTCACCCGGTCGACGGGCTCTTCCGTCGTGGGGATGTCGACCAAACGGGCGTCATCGATATCTCCGACGGCGTCGCCGTGTTCAACTTCCTGTTCCTCGGCTCGGGGACGCTCCGCTGCATCGACGCGGCGGACTCGAACGACGATGGCGCTCTCGACATCACCGACGGCGTCTACGTGTTGAACTTCCTGTTCCTCGGCGGGCCGCCGCCGCCGCCGCCTTCGTTCGACGGACCCTGCCCGGGTGTCGATCCGACGCCGGACGAGCTCGGCTGTGACGAGGGCGAGACTCCGGTGGGTGGGGATTCGCTGCCGTCGGTCGACCTCGCAATCGTGCGAGCGCCACCGCCCGCCGTTCGCCAGCGCGTGCGAGAGCGCGTTCCGACGAACGAGGCCGGCGAATACGTTATCGCCGAGGGCGTCGACTTCGCGCTTCTGATCGAGGCGCGTTCGCACGAGGTCACGCGCGCCGGCTTCGAGCTCGCGCACGGCATGCCGCGGACGGGTGATTCCGCGACGCTCGATGTGCGCTGCGATCGGGATCTCGGCGATCCGCTGACTGGAGGCATCGCGGCCGGCGAGAATCTCGCGCCGCTCTTCTTCGTCGACGTCGACGGCTGGGAGGATCGCATCTACCTGATCGAGCACGCGGCCGCGCGCATCGACGGTGGGGGACCGCGCGGTCCCGCACCGAGCGTCTACCGATTCACGGCTCGCGTCACTGACGTCGAGTGCGCCGTGTCCGACGCAGCGGAGATCGTGCTGCGCGTCGAGCCCTCGAGCGAGCCGCGGGTTCGCATGTGGATCGAGGACGCGACGAGCGGCGAGCTGCTGCAGCACGACGCCGGCAGCGGCCATGTGCACGTACCGGTCGAGGGGACGGTGCGACTTGTCGTCGAGGCCGTGCCGAACGGTCACGGTGGGTCAGGCGTGGACTTGGACAGTCTGCGAGTCGCAGCGGATCCGCCGCTTGCCGGCGGCGCCGATCTCTCCGCCGCGTTCACCCCGCTCGCCGACCACCCCGATCGTCGCGGTCTGCTGCTCGCCGCGCCGTGGACACCCGCCGTCGGCAATACGCGGATCGAGGCGACGGTCGACTCGATTGACGGTGGGCCCACCGGCGGTGCGACATTCACGCTCGCCGTGCCGGTGTCGTACGCCGACGAGATTCAGCCGATCTGGACGCGCAGCTGTACGGGCTGCCACGAGGCGCCGAGCCCGAACCGAGGGCTCGAGCTCGTCCACCCCGATTCCGAGCGCACGCGGCGCAACATCGTCAACGTGTTCGCCAGGGGGCCCGAGCTCGAGTCGATCGCGCCGCGCCTCGTGCGGCCGTATCTGCTCGACCGCAGCTATCTATGGCGCAAGCTCACGGGGACGCACCTCGATGAGGGCGTTTTGGGCGATGGATGGCAGATGCCGTTGGGCGGCGAGCTCGACGCGGAGGATTTGCGGCTCGTCGAGAGCTGGATCGTCGAAGGGGCTCGAAGCTAGCGATAGCGGCTAGCGGCGACGAGCGGTCCCGGCTGCCCACGAATAGGCGTCTCGGGGTCCTCCGCCAGGCTCGGCGTCAAGAACCCCGAAACGTCTACTCGACTACTTCTTCTTCGCCTCGATCGCGACGTCGAGCTTCGTCGTCTTGCCCTTCTCGACGACGATGTCCTTCTTCAGGACCGGCGTGAACTTGCTGCACAGGAGCTCGTGTCGCACTTCGACCGTGTACTTGCCGGGCGGCACGTTGACGAGGCGGTAGCCGCCCTTCTCGTCGGTCACGTCGAAGAACTCGTGCGGGAAGAAATGCACGCGCGACTGCATCCACGGATGGAAGTCGCAGAGGACGATGCAGAAACCCTCCTTGCGCGGCACTTTCTTCTTCTGCACGCCGCCCTGCGGAATCGCGACGTTGAACGCCATATCGAGGACACCGCGGCAGTTGTGCAGGAACGGATCGCTGTTCTTGAGCTCCAGGTCCGAGCCGCAGGTCGTCGCGAGGACGTGCGGGACGAACAGGCAGCCCTTGTTATTGATCGTTACCTTGCGCTTCTTTGCCTTCTTGCCGGGCTTCGGCTTGTACTTGTGAAGCGTAACGACGACGTTCTTGATCGTGCCCTTCGGGCCGACGAGGAGACGCTCGTCCTTGACGTGCTTCTTGCAGAAGCCGATGTCCTTGTTCGCCGGGTCGACGACGAATGGCGGCAGCTTGGGCTTCGGCCCCTTCAGGGTCACGATGCCGGCGATCTGCCCCATATTCGGATCGGCCTTCGGATAGACCTTCTTCTTCGGCGCCTTCTTGGCGTCGGTGTCTTTCTTAGCGTCCTGCGTCGTGGGAAGCGTTAGCGACGTCAGCGTTGCACCGCCCTTTGCCAGGGCCGGCTCGCCCGAGTCGGCATCGGCGCTGAAGCGCGTGGCGTTGAAACTCGCAAGAACGACCCCGCATACGAGGATCGCTGCTAACAGTACGTTACGGGTCAAGGACTTCTCCTTTCCTTTCTGGCCCGCTGCCGTGGGCGGCGGACCGCTGATTGATCGAGTCATCGTGAATCCGCCATGCTCCACCGCGAAGGCGCGCCGTGCAAGGAGCAGCTGTACGGAGAAGCCCGCAGGCACGCGGAACGGCTACTTCGCGCCGGCGGGGCGGTTTTCCTCCCACCAGCGGCGCCACCTGGCGAGATCGGTTCCGAAGTTCTGACCGCTTGCCTTTCTCAACGCGCGCAACCGGGCGATCACCTCGACGCGGCGCACGTCGACATCGAGCGCGACGCCGGTCATGCTCGTCTTGACGACCGGGTCGGCGACCTCGACGATCGCGAAGCCGGTTCCGCCGGATACGAGCTCGTAGTCGGCGACGTACGCACGCTGCGTCACCTGCATCGCATAGGCGCGTCCGAAACCGACCCACGAGAGCCGGAATGTGTCGAGCAGCGGACCGACTGCGCGGCGGTTCGGCAGGACCGAGAGGGCGTTCGCGGCGCGCACGCGGACCTGTGGCTGCTTGCTCTTCAGCGCGTCGATGAAGTGGTCCGTGACCTTGTCGCGCGCGTCTGCGAATGCCGTCAGCGTGCGCAGGCTTTCGTCGCGCACGACGCGGTAGGTGTCGAGAAGGCTGCGGTGGGCCAGCGCACGAATCGTCACTTCGGCCGGGTACTCGCGAAGCGTACGGGCCGCGAAAAGCCGCGCCGAGACGTGTTGGCTCAGCCCGAGTGTCGCGATGAGCGCGCGGCGGCGATCCGCGGTCGCCAGCCCCTTGAAGCGTTCGAGGGCCTTCTCGCCGACGCGCACGGTCGGGCTCGTGTCCCGTCCCTTGCGGACGCGTTTGGCGCGGGCCAACGCCTCGACATCGCGGACGCGACGCACCAGCTGCTGGCGGAGTTCCGCGCCGAGGATCTCGACCTTCTTGCGCAGCGCGACGCGTTGGCCACGGAACTCGACGGTCTCATCGCGCGGCGCCTTCTCGTGGTGGAACAGCTGGGCGGCCGGAATCTCGATACGCTCACCGTCCTCCCGCGTGAAGTGCCAGAACGATCCCTTCTTGACGAGGTCGACGCCGCGAATCGCGTCGCCGCTGCGCAGCGTGATCCAATCGGCGCGGGCAGTGCTAGCGCCCAGCAGAACGCCGACAGCGGCGATGGAGATGGCGAGAGCGTGGTAGGTTCGGCAGTACATGAGCAATCCCTCGGCGCGTTTGCGGAGGGGTTCGTTCTCGAGTCTCTTCTCTCAGTGGACAGCAGCGTCGAGCTGCGATCCGGCTCCAGGCTAACCGTCCGTACGCGAGGGTGCAGCCCTTTTTCGGGAGCTGCTCCACGTCGCTTACCCGGAGGCAGCCTGGATACCGACTACGACGGCGCTTCGGGACGTCCTATTCAGGTCCGGGCTGACGAGGGGCTCAGCCCTTCATCATCAGCACGCGCAGGAAGCTCGAGCAGAACCCGGCCAGGTCCGGCCAGCCTCGCGACGTGATGACGTTCTCGTGGACCACGACCTCCTGGTCGAGGTAGTTGGCGCCGGCCATCTCGACGTCCGGGCGGATGCCCGGGTAGCACGTCAGGTCGACATCCTCCACCGATCCCGCGGTGTAGAGAAGCATGACGCCGTGGCACATCGCGCCGATCGGCTTGTCCTTGACCATGAAGTGGCGAACGATGTGCAGGAGCTCGTTGTCGCTCCGGATCTCCTCGGGCGCCCGGCCGCCGGGGATGATGAGCCCGGCGTACTCCTCGGGCTTGACGTCCTTGAAGGCGAGGTCGACCTCGACGCCATAGCCGTGCTTCTCGGTGTACGCGTCGTAGTCCGGCTCGAAGTCGTGAACGACGAGCTGCAGGCGCTTTTTGTTCGGCGCCGCGATGACCGGCTCGATCCCCTCTTCCTTGAGGCGGTAGTAGCAGTAGTAGACTTCGAGGGATTCCCCGAATTCTCCGGTGGCGATCAGAACTTTGCTCATCGGGCGCTCCGTGGTTACCGTTTGACCCCAGCGCTGGTCATGGGTCGGTCAACGCGGCGCATTGTGTCTCTGGCTCGGGAGAAAGACCATCGAAAATCACCCCTCGTCTCCGCCTGACGGTTCCCTGCCGCTGCCTCCGGCATTCGCGCGGCTGACCCTGATCGAGCTCCTCGGGATCCTGCGCCCGGAGTGGTCGATGCGCGGCCTGCGGCAGCTGTTCGCGACCGGCAAGGTGCGCAGCGGCGGGCGTCCGGTCAGTCCGCGGCGGCGGGCGGGGGAGGTTGCCGAGTGGTCGTTGGCCGGCGAGCCGGGCGAAGATGGTCTGATCTTCGCGCCGGTCGGCGGCGCCGTGCCCCGTGTCATCGCCGAAACGGACGAGCTGATCGTCCTCGACAAGCCGTCGGGCGTGCCGGTCGTGCCGGATCGCGCCGCGGCACGCCCGAGCTGCCTCGGGTTCCTGATCCGGCGCGAGCTCGACGCGCGGGGGGTGAAGCCGATCCAAGCGTTCATCCGGCCGCGGATCATCCACCGTATCGACCGGTTGACCAGCGGCCTGGTCATCGTCGCGAAGACGCCGGAGGCCGAGCGCGACGCGTCGGCGGCATTCGAGGAGCGGCGCGTCAGGAAGGAGTACCTGGCGCTCGTCGTGGGCGACGTCCGAGCGGCGCGCGTCACGATCGACTGTCCGCTCGAGCCCGGGCGCAAGGGCCGCATGCGGACGGCGGCGCGAGGCGGGGGACGTCCGGCGCGGACGGAGTTCGAGGTGCGCGAGCGCTACGGCGACTTCACGCTGCTCGCGGCGCGACCGCGAACGGGGCGCACCCATCAGATCCGCGTGCACGCGCTCGCGCTCGGGCACCCGCTCGCGGTCGATCCGATGTATCGACCGCGGAGCTTCGACGACCGGCCGCGCCCACCGGCGATCGAACGGCTGACGCTGCACGCGTCGGAGTACGAGCTGCCGGAGGGCTGGCCGGGCCAGCGACGGTTTCGATGCGAGCTGGCGGACGACTTCGCGGCGGCGATCGACGCGCTGCGCGGCGGCAAGGCGAGCCGCTGAGTTCTGGATCAGGTGACGACTCGGCCACGCAGCGCCCGACTCGGAGCTGTCATCGCGCCGGAAGCGGGTGCGCGCGCAGGGCTCGATCGAGACCGCGCTGTACGCACCGCGGCAACCACTCCATGTCTTGCCCCATGTTGTAATAGAGGCCCTGGACGTAGCCGCCGGTCTCTTCGACCGATTCCCTCCAGACCACCTCGCCGGCCTTGTCGAGCAATACGAATTCGAGCGCGAGAGTGACATCGGATGCGCCGGCTGGCAATCCGAAGATCCACAAGAGCGGACCGTATACCGAGAGGCCGTAGCTGAAGATCTTGCCGTCGTATCGCGCCGTTCGCAGTTCTGTCTGCAGTACGTAGTCAGCAGTCTCGGCAAGCCCCCCATAGTCGAAGAAGACGGTCTTCGCATACCGTGACTCCTTCAGGTGCTGAGCGATGGCCTTCGGGATATCCTCGTACGGAGAGGAGTCGTACGAGGCGATGCTCATGAACATCTGTGCCGCTTCGGGGCGCTCGTAGGTCGCCCAACCGAGCGGCATCACCGGAATCATGTACAGAAACCAGGTGCCGGGGTGATTCCCCGTCGGGCGCGAGTCCTTGGCCGGAAGGACGGCAATACGCACATCGGGAGCGACGTCGTTGACTGTCTGAATCGGCTCGAACGGGTAGGTCCACTTGGCCTGCGTCGAGCAGCCCGTCGCTCCTGCTGCGAGCACGAGCAGACACATCGCGAGGCGACAGCCGTGACGTGTCCTGGTTCAGCGGGAACTGGAGTGACCGCCGCGTTGAGATGAGTACAAGAG
>CAYMRB010000263.1:0-14323 GCA_964392615.1 uncultured Planctomycetia bacterium
GCGGCCGGGGGCCTGCGGGGTGGCGGCGGCGGGGGCGGGGCCGGTGGCGGAGGCGGTGTCGGTGGCGGTGGCGGTGTCGGAGTCGGAGTCGGAGTCGGCCTCGGAGTCGCAATCGGAAGCGGAATCTCAGCGTCCCCCGCTCGCCCTCCGGCGGTCGAACCAGAACTCGACTTCCCTCGCGAGAGCCTCGTGTGGGGTCGGAGTCGGCGCTCCCTCGGCCGGCGCGCGCCACAGCGGCCCGATATCGCGCACCAGCTCGTCGCGGTCGAGGCCGCCGACGAGGCGCAGCCAGCGGACCGCCCACACGAACAGACCGTCGTGGTCGAGCGTGCCGTCGTAACGGTCGCGGCGCGCGAGCAGCGCGAAGAGCGCGGCGCGCGAGCTGTCGTCGTCTTCGAGGAGAAGCGCCTCGATCGCCGACAGCGCGAGCGTTCCGGAAGTTCCGCTTCTGTCCGCGTCGAGCAATGCGCGCGTCGCGTCGGGCCATCGCCGCAGGCCGACGCGCATGAGCTCGACCTGCAGCGAGGTGTCGGCTGTCTCGCGCCAGAGACCGGCGAGCGACGGGAGGTCGCCGCGCTGCGCGGCGACCTCGAACGCGAGGACGAGCCCGAGCGCCGTGACGCCGGCAGGACGCTCCGCCGGGCGCCGCAGCGCCGCGAGGATCGCTTCCGCGCTCCCACCGACGGCGAAGCCCGCGGGCGGCGCCGTGACGTCGTCGCCTGGCACCTCGAACACGGTCTCGTCCGCAGCGCCTCGCTGGCGCTCGACGATGCGATGGCTGAACTCGAGGTACCGACGCCCGGCTTCGCCCGCATCCGTCAGCACGACGCCACGCGCGCGAAGCGGCATCGCATCGATCGCCCGAGCGAGCTGCCGCGCATCGTTCCGCGTCCCCCCGAGGAGTGCGACCCAAAGAGCCTCGCGCTTCCAGCGCGGCGTCTCGACCGACTCTGCAGCGCCCGAAACGAACCACGCGATCCCCGGCTCGAGCGCGACGTGCGCCGAAACGAATCCTCTCGTCGATGACGGCACGACCTCGACGACTCCGTCACCGCAGAAGAACGGCGGCTCGTCGCTCGCCGCATACTCGGCGTCGCGAACGAGGATGTCCAGCTCGTCGAGACTCGCCCGACGTCGTTCGTCGGCGACACGGTGCTCGCGCTCCCTCGCGCTCTGCCGGCGTAAGAGGCCCGAGCGCTCGGCGCGCCACACGTCACCCGTCTCGAGGTCGTAGACCGTCCGCGTACGAACGTATGTCGGTCGCTCGTCGTCCGCACCCGCCGCGGGGGGCAATGTGACATACGAGTGCACGGCCATGCGGCCCGGACGCACCCAGACGATCTGCCGCGCGCGAAGTCGCGTATACAACCGCTCGCCTTCGAAGCCACCTCCGACGTCGACGCCGCCGTGGCTTTCGATCTCGTACTCGTACGTCTCGATCTCGAAGCGATCGGCGGTCGCTGTCGAACGACAGGACGATGAGATCGAGACGAGACCGAGAAGCCCGACACAGACGACGAGCGTTCGCAGGTGGCGCAAACGATGACTCGATCGCATGACGTCACGCGCGGCGAGCGCGCCCTCCGACGGAGCGATTCTCCAACGCGTGACCGACGGTCGGCCGAGCGCGTAACAGACAGCGTACCCGACGACGCGTCTCATTTCTCGGCGCCACAACCCGGCGAGTGATATAATCGCTCTCAGGTCTGATCGAATGTTCCGGTTCGAAACTACCCGCCTCGAACGAGGTGCTGGCTGAACCGAAATCTGCGAGGCCGTCATGATCGTATGGTCGAGCGTCGAATCCAGCTGCCCGATGTGCCAGCAACGTATCCGCGTTCGCGAGGTCGGCGGCGGCTTCGTTCTCGGTCAGGACTCTGACCTGCTGATCCGCATGCCGGACAAGCACGTCATCGAGGCCGAGATCCACACATGCCCGCACTGTTGGTTCTCCGGCTATGCCGACGATTTCGTCGCCTCGCAGGTGACGGAGCCCATGGTCGAACGGTACTTCCGGGAGTTCGCGCACAAGCTCGCCGAAGTCGGTGAATCGGACGAGTCGCCGGACGGGGAGGACGGGGAGGACGACGACAGACGACCGTTCCCGCTGCCCCACCGCCAGTACCACTTCTCCACGCTGCTCGCGCCGCTGCTCGGCCTGCCGCCTCTGGAGTCCGGCCTACGCATGCTGAGAGCATACTGGTGCCTGCGGCTCTCGCCTTCGACGCTGCTGGCGCCCCGTGAGCTTCGCGCTCTGCAGACACTCTACTTGCGCCAGGCGATTGCCTTCCTGCGCAAGTCGTTGCGCCGCGCGCGAAACCCCGTGCTGGTCTACCTCGTCGGGGAGCTCTGCCGCCGCAACTCGAACTTCGTGCGCGCGCAGCACTACTTCGAGCGCTTCCTGTCGAACTCGGGACCGGACTACCTCCTCCTGGCGGCGGAGAGGCTGCTCAAGCTGGCGCAAGGAGGCGATGCCGAGCACCGACGCCTGGAGGATCTCCTCTACGACGACTCGGACACGCCCAAGAGGTCGAACCGGGCGAGCAAGAAGGCCGACGGCTCGCAATAGGCCCGATCCGCGCAACGAAGGTCGCGGCCCGCTTCGGCTTCGCTCCCCCCCGACGATCGAACGCCCAGCGACGGCCGTTCGCCGCCTGACGCTCGGGCGCTCAGCGACGGCCGTCCGCGGCCGTCAGCTGCAGCGGCCCGCCCGACGCCGACGCTCGGGCGCTCAGCCGCGGCCGTCCGCGGCCGTCAGCTGCAGCGGCCCGCCACGCCCCACCCGACGCCGACGCTCGGGCGCTCAGCTGCGGCCGTCCGCGGCCGTCAGCTGCAGCGGCCCGCCACGCCCCCCGCTAATGCTTCGACAGCTTCTTCACCGCGTGCCGCACGTCCTGCAGGAAGCTCGCGAACGCGTTGCTGCGCTTGTCGCCGCCACCGTGCTTCGCCTTGTTGCGCGTGTTCGTCTCGACCCACAGGAACTCCTTGTGGCCCCAAGTCCCCGCGATCTCCTCGACGCGGGCCGTCAGCGTTCCCGACTCGTCGATCCACTTCATCAGGTTCGGGGCGTCGGACTTGCCGCCGAACTGGGCATCGTCCTCGGCGAACTCTTGGCTCGCGTTCTCGTAGAACGCCTTCGCTTCCTTCTTGACCAGGTCCATGTAGTCGCTCATGAGTCGGTCTTCACTCTCGGCCAGGGACTTCGGCGTCGCGTCTCGGCGCGCGATGCATCGCGCCCTCTGAGTTACCAGTTTCTCGCCCGATTGTCGATGCGGGTTTCCCGAATCTCGCGGCGCGCGTCTCGCGACGAGGAAGCCGTGGCTGCCTGGCCACGCCGGCGGTAGACTGGTCGCCCGAGACGCCGTCGGAGCCCGTCCGGATCGAGGGCCAGCATCGAAGGCTGCGAAGGAGGGAGTGGTCAGCCCATGCCACGATTCGACAACCAGGTCGCCCTGATCACGGGCGCGGGATCCGGCATCGGCCGCGCCACCGCACTGCGATTCGCCGCGGAGGGGGGCCGAGTCGCGCTCCTCGGGCGCTCGGCCGAGAAGCTCGAGGCGGTCGCCGACGAACTCGGTCGCGACCGTGCGCGCGTCTTCCCGGCGCACCACGAGGACAGCGCGGCCGTGCGCGATGTCCTCGCAGCGATCGGCAGCGAGTGGGGCCGCCTCGACTTCGTCTTCAACAACGCCGGCACCTACCTGCCGCGCCGGGCGGCCGACACGAGCGACGCGGAATGGAACGAGGCGATCGCGTCGAACCTGACGGGCCCGTTCGTCGTGACTCGCGAGTGCCTGCCCCTCCTGCGCGCGGACGGCGGCGGCGCCATCGTCAACAACGCGTCGACTCTCGCCCTCGCGCCGATACCGGAGTCGTCGGCCTATAGCGTCGCGAAAGCCGGTCTCCTGATGCTGACCCGCGCGACGGCGCTCGAAGAGGCGCAGCACGGCGTGCGCGTGCTCGCGATCTGCCCCGGCGTCGTCGACACGCCGATTCACTCGGTGCGCGGCGAGGGGTTCATCGACGAGGCCGGCGGCCTGCACCCGCTCGGTCGCGTCGGCACGCCCGAAGAGGTCGCGACGCTGGTCCTGTTCCTCGCGTCGCGCGAATCGTCGTGGACGACCGGCGCGATCGTCACGATCGACGGCGGCATCGCGCTCGCGTGAACTGCCCCGCCCTCCGGCGTCACTCCCCCACCGCGTCGTTCAGCACATCGACGAGCTGCCGCAGTCGGCCGAAGCTCTTGCGATCGAACTCGAGCGCCAGGCGGTGAAGATCGAGCGTCCACGGCTCGTCCTGCTCCTCGTCGAGCGGCGCGTCGAGGCGTTCGATCTTGCCGGCGACGACAACGTCGGCGAACTCGACGTTGATGCGATCGAGAAGCTCATCGCTCACCGGTTGCTCGAGCCGAATCACGAGCCGCCGCCAGACAAACCGGCTCGAGTGGTAGTTGGAGTAGAAGCGACGGATGACCTCGACCGCGACGTCGACGCTGTCCGTGATCTCGAAGAGCGCTCGATCGTGCGGCGAAATGTATCCGCCCCCGACGAGGTGCTTCTCCACATACGCGAGCCAATCGCGCCAATACGACCCGCCGGGCCGATCGACGAAGACGAGCGGGATGAGGTGGCTCTTGCCCGTTTGCACGAGCGTCATCGACTCGAACCCCTCGTCGTGCGTCCCGAAGCCGCCCGGGAACAACACGATGCCGTCGGCCTCCTTGACGAACATCACCTTGCGCGTGAAGAAGTACTTGAAGTGGACGAGCTTCGGGTCGTCCTGGATCACGTGGTTGGCGTCGAACTCGAACGGCAGACGGATGTTGACGCCGAAGCTGTGCGCGCGACCGGCCCCGCCCTGCGCGGCTTCCATGATCCCGGGACCGGCGCCGGTGATCACCATGAAGCCGAGACGCGTCATGCGCGTCGCGAACTCCTTCGCCATGCCGTACTCGACCGCGTCCTCGGTCGTGCGAGCCGAGCCGAACACGGAGACCTTCCGCGTGCGGCGATACGGCGCGAACACGTGGAACGCGCGGCGCATCTCCATCAGCGCGTGGCTGAGCATCTTGAGGTCGCCGCGCTCCGCAGCGCCCGCGGCGAGCTTGCGCACGCCGTCCAGCATCTGAAGGAGCAGGTCGTCGTCCTCACCCTGGCCGAGCGCCTGCTCGAGCCGCGCCAGAACCTCTCCCGGCTGGCGCGGGTATCGACGCTTGGGCTTCTTCGGGGGCATCGCGGTCTCGCACAAGCGGTAGCGAACCGCCACTTCGCCAACGAATCGTCGAAGAGCTCGGTCCGGAGCACTTCAACGGGTTGTCGACGAAACTGTCAAACGTAGTGCGAGCCGCTGGACAGAATGCGGTAGTTCCGCGTGCCGCCAGGAAGCTCGCAAACGACCTCCTCGCCCTCCTTCTGGCCGAGGAACGCTTTCCCGAGCGGCGAACGATAGTTGAGGACGCCGTCCTCCGGCGAGCCGTCCCACGGCCCGAGCACGGCGTACTCGGCCTCCTCGTTCGTCTCGAGATTGCGGACGCGGATCTGCGAGCCGATGCCGACCGTTCCGGCCTCGAGCACGGACGGCTCGATGAGCGTCGCCTTGTTGAGCTCCGCCTCGATCACATTGGCGCGCTTGGTCAGGTTGTCGCGCTCCTCGAGCGCCGACGTGTACTCGGCGTTCTCGCTCAGATCGCCGAATTCGCGCGCGATGCCGATCGCCTTGATGATCTCCGGGATCTTCACGTCGGTAATCTCGCGGAACTCCTCGCGGCGCTTCTCGAGGCCGGCGGCCGTCGTGAAGACGAGGTTCTCGTCCTCCCACGGCAGCACCTCGCCCTCCGCCGCGATGATCGGCTCGATCGTGCTGATGATCTCGAGCAGCTTCGTCGCGACCTGCGGCAGGTGGTCCTGGCTGTGGACGATGCGCTTGTGAAGCGCCACGCGCTCCTTCGACGTCATGATCTCGACGCCTTCCCGGAAGAACTCGCCCTCGTGCCAGTAGAGCAGCGACTCGACGCGGCGGAACATGTCCTTGACGGCCGCCTTGCCCTCGCGCACCTCGCGGTCGACCAGATGCTCGAGCAGGTCGACGGTGAGAACGAGCAGGCCGCGCGCGCGCCGTTCGGCGATCGGCTCGAGCGCTGGACGCTCGTCTCCGCGCAGCCGGCGATCGATGAGCCAACTGAATGCCTCGGGAGACCGACGCGGGGACGCGAAAATCTCGCCGGTCACCACACGGACGAAGTCCGCGTCGTGCTCCTCCATGAGCTCGCACGCTCGCGAACGCAAGGTATCGGAGCGACCGACGAAGACGAGCCGCGCGACGTCCTTCCAATCGTCCGGGTGCACCTCTGCGACGACCTCGAAGACCGCGGCGAGATCCTCACCGGCCGGCAGCGCTTCGAGCGACGTGGCGACCTCGGCGATAGACAGGCTCTCGAGCACTCCGACGAGTCCACGACGCCCCTCCTCCGTCAACTCGCGGCGGCTGAGGAGCACGGCGAGCTCGAGGCGCTTGGCCGGATCCGTCGCCTTCTCGAGAAGCTCGTCGAGCGTCGCGCAGAGCTGTGGGTAGGCATGCGAGAACTTCGACGATCCGGCCTTGAGGATCTGCAGGGCGGCCTGCCGCGCGTCGCGCCAATCCGCCGAGCTCGTGGCCCGAGACAGCAGATCATCCTCGAAGCTCAGTGCCTCTTCGAGCTGCTCGACGCGATAGGGCGAGCGATCGCCGACGCGGAAAAAGCCCGACTCGCGCAACAGGCTCTTGGCCCGTGTCCACCAGCGCGTCCACGCCTTGGCCTCGACGACGTCGGGAACGAGCCGCGCCTTGATGTCCTTCTGCGGCAGCGGATTGCCGAACTCGGCGATGACCTTGCGCACGAGTGCCGCCGGATCCTCGCCGGCAAGCCGGCGCAGCTCGTCACCGCCGCGGTAGGCGAGCGCGCGGAAGCTGTCCTCGTCGAGCACATCGAGGACCCGATCGATCGCCTCGATGGCGATGCGGTGGTCCTTCTTCATCTCGAGGTCGACGCACACTTGACCGAGCAGGGGATCGATCGACAGGACCTCGCCGACACCCCACCCCGCTTCGTGGTAGACGATGCTTCCCACGCGGAAACGGCGCAGCCGATCGAGCCGCTCCAGCGCGTCGACGGGATTCGCCGCATCGCCGACGCCGCACGCGCTGAAGTACGCGCGGTCGACGCTCGTGGGGCCGAAGTGCTCCTGGAACGCCTCGACGAACGACACGAGGACGTCGCGATTCTCCGGGAACGCGCGCACCAAGAGCTCCTGCAGGCGCAGCAGCGTCTCGGCCGGCAACCCGTCGGCCTGCTCGGCCACGGCCGGGAGGAGCAGCTCGAGAAGAGGTCCCGCGCGCCCCCGCAACCCGATGCGCAGGAGCTCGTCGGCGATCACGAGCAGCGAGTCGATCCGCATCGCGCAGACGCCCGCATCGACGATCTCGATCCAGACGTTTTCGAGCTGATCGATCTCCCGCTGTTCTACGAGATGCCAGAGCTCGGAGAGAATCGAGTCGCTGCTCGACGCGTCCGTCAACTCGTGCATGAAAGCTCCTCGGGTCGTTGCGTTGATTCTGGGTAATCGAGCGCGGCCGGCGCGTTCAAGTCACGCCGGCTCGCCACGCGAGTCTCGGTTGTCTCGCGAGCGTGCTACAGCAGGCCGAGCCTGCGATTACAACGACTCGGATGGCGAAATACAAGGGACTACTCCGGCGCACGCGCAAGTAGTTCCGTTCCTTGTCGAAGGACGGTCCGTTTGCCCGTTCTCTCCGCCCCCGACTGGGCTCGCGATCTCTCCCGAGTCATCGCCCACCGCAAGGCGCTGTCGCGTTCCTGTCCGCCTCGGACACGCTTGACGCCGACGCGCGATTCCGGTATCCACGCCCGCTTCAAACGAGCTCCGAGGACCGATGCGCACGCCGAGAATCTCCGCCCACGAACTGGTCTGTCGCAACGAGATCCGAGCCGTCGTGTTCGACATGGACGGCGTTCTGGCCGATACGGAGGCCTTTCACCTCGAGGGCTGGGAGCGCCTCGCCGCAGCTTGGGAGCTCGGCCCGCCCGGCGCGCTGCGCGACCTTGCCCGCAGCACCTTCGGCCAGACGAACGACCTCATTATCCCTGCCCTGTGGCGGGAGGTCGGGCGCGAGCTCGACACGCCGGTCGAGGCGCTGAGCGTCGAGAAGGAAACCTACTATCGCGACGCGGCGCGCCGCCGAGTCCGCCCGATGGCCGGTGTGGAGCGGCTGCTCGACTGGCTCGGCGACGTCGGCATCGCGACCGCGATCGGCACCTCGGGCCCCACCGAGAACGTCGAGTTCCTGCTCGACGAGTTCGGGTGGCACGGTCGGTTCACGGCAATCGTTCACCGCTCCCGATTCGCCGCCGGCAAGCCGGCGCCCGATTGCTTCCTGCGAGCCGCGGAGGATCTGGACGTGCGGCCGCGGCATGCGATCGTCTTCGAGGACTCGGTCCACGGCCTGGCGGCAGCGCGTCGCGGAGGATTCTGGCCTGCCGCGATCGCCGGCACGTACCCGGAGGGCGATCTGCGTCCATTGGCGCGCTGGGTATTCCGCGACTTCGAGGACATCTCCTGCCTTCGAAAGCCGCCCCCGGACGGCGTGAGGATCGCATAAGGGCGACGCCGCCGGAAAGAGGCTCGGCAGGGTCTTGTACCGGTCGCGGGAATCCATAGAATGCGGGCTTGCGCTCGCTTCACCCGGACCGGATCGGGCGCCCAGCGGCCCCAGTCAGGGGCTGATCAGTGGGGATTCCGAATCGCGGTCCGGAGATCGGCTTGGGCTGCCCGGGTGTTCTCACGATCCTGATCCTGCCCGGCCCCGGACCACAACCCACCCAGCGAGGGAAGGAGACCTCATGACGATCAAGGTCGGTATCAACGGATTTGGCCGCATCGGCCGCAGCGTGTTTCGCATTCTGTCGACGAAGGACCAGATCGAGGTGGTCGCGGTCAACGACCTGATCAGCCCCGATAGCCTCGCTCACCTCCTGAAGTACGACACGGTGATGGGCCGTTTCGAGCAGAGCGTGGAGGTCGGAGACGGCGCGCTGGTCGTCGGCGGCAAGACCGTCAAGGTCGTCGCCGAGCGCGACCCGGCGAACCTGCCGTGGGGAGACCTCGGAGTTGACGTCGTCGTCGACGCGACCGGTATCTTCCGCACGCGCGAGGCGCTTCAGAAGCACCTCGACGCCGGTGCCAAGAAGGTCGTCCTGACCGTGCCGCCGAAGGATGCGGTCGACAATATGGTCGTCCTCGGAGTCAACTGCGACTCGATCACGCCGGACCAGAAGATCCTCTCGAATGCGTCCTGCACGACGAACTGCCTCGCCCCCGTCGCGAAGGCGCTCGACGACGCGTTCGGTATCGAGTACGGCATCATGACGACCGTTCACGCGTACACGAACGACCAGGTCGTCGCCGACGGTCCGCACAGCGACCTCCGTCGCGCGCGCGCCGCCGCACAGAACATCATCCCGACGACCACCCGCCCGCCCCCCGCGCTCGGCAAGGTGCTGCCGAACCTCAACCGCAAGCTCGACGGCATCGCGCAGCGCGTCCCCGTCGTCAACGGCTCGATCGTCGACCTGAACGTCCAGCTCGCCAAGGACGTCACGAAGGAAGAGGTCAACGCCGTGGTCAAGGCGGCCGCCGACGGCCCGCTCAAGGGCATCCTCGAGTACACCGAGGACCCGATCGTGTCGAGCGACATCATCATGAACCCGCACTCGTCGATCTTCGACGCGCAGAGCACGCTCGTCCCCGGCGGGAAGGGCAAGGCCGTCAAGATCCTGTCGTGGTACGACAACGAGTGGGCTACTCGAATCGCGTTGTCGACCTGATCGAGAAGATCAGCTCGTAACGACTGCCCGCGCCGCGTCCGGACGCCTCGACCCTTCCCCCGGTTCGCAAGGCGTCGATCATGAGCGCGGTCGGCTGTGATGTGGGTGGCACGGCGGCGAAGCCGGTTCTCTGGCGTCGCCGCCGTGTCATTTTGACTCGGTCGCGCTCCCGACCGGCAACGATCTGTTCCCGCGCGCTCTCGTCGACGCAGTGCGCGAACTCGCCCCCGACGGGCGCTGGCCGGTCGGCGTCGCGCCGGGCGACGCGAGCGTGGTTCCCAGTACGGAATCCGGTCGGCCGTCCAGACGCTGGACTGTACGCCTCGTTGCGCCGAGACGCTCGCGACGACCCCATCGGGCGGAGCGGCCCGCGCTGCGCCTCTCGGCTCGCCATAGGCCGAGTCGAGACGGCAGTCGGGCCCGCCGGTTGCGCTTCCCCCTGACGCAACCCCCCCGGAGCCCGCCGAATGACCTGCCTGCGCACCCTCGTCGTCCTCTTCGCTGCGATCCTCGTCTATATGGGCTGGCAGGAATGCCGGCTGACGATCGAGTGCCCGGACCTCGTGTCGCTCGCTTCCTGCGAATTCGACTCGGTCGACACCGGCGGCCCGGTCTGGGCGCGGCTCGACGGCGCGCCGGTCGCGCTGGACGCCGCCGACGGGGAGCACGGCGAATGGCTAGCCTTCGCGTGCCCCGAGGACGGCGTGTCCCGCGATCTCGTGTTGTGGTTCCGCCACGCGATCGACGCGCAAGAGCTCGCGTCGCTGCGAGCCGCGGGCCGCGTCCACGGCCTCGCCTATGTCCCCCCGCCCGCGACCGAAGCGGCGGTGCGCGAACAACTCGGCGCGAACGGCATCGACTTGCGCGCGGGCTTCCGCGTGCTGGAGGTCGGCCGCCAGCCCGCTGGCTGGCCGACGTCGCTCGGCGTTCTCTGCGGCGGCCTCGTCCTCGGCGCGATCGGGCTGCGAGGCCCGGGCCGTCGCCCGGACACGCTGGCGGAGCTCGTCGAGGCGACCCGCTTTGAAGAAACCGATACCGATTTCGAGACCGACGCCGCAGTCGAAGCGAAGCGCGACGCGGCGGCTCCGGTCAGCTGCTGATCGGAACGCCTCCCTCAACAGCCGGTTGAAGAAGGACTCGGAGCACCTCTTCAACGGGCGGTCCAACAAACACGGGCGAGCCTGCGTTTCCTCTGACGCGGGCTCGCCCGTTCTCGTTGTCGCTACGTCTGGCGGAACGACTGCGCTACGGACACTCGGAGTATTCGCAGGCCAGCAGGTCGTCCTCGGTCGGATCCGGCCCGCACGTCGCCCCGGGATCCGCCGGCGCGTCGCCGCCGCCGAAGAGCCAGTTGAGCGTGTAGATTCCGTCCGACAGGTCGAGGCTGCCCGAGTCGTTCGAGTCCGCCGCGTCATAGCACGTCGGCGCGTCTCCACCGGTGAACAGGAACCCGAAGGTCGCGACCGCGTCCGAGAGGTCGACACCGCCGTTGCCGTTCGCGTCACCGCGCTTGAACTGCACCGCGCACGTCGCGTCCACGACGTTGGCCTCATTCGGCGTGCCGCGTTCGGCGACGACCCAGCAACCGTTGCGGTCGCCCTCCGGGGTCAGGCTCAGCGACTGGTTCGCGAGGATCGCCAGGCTCGAGTTCCGGCCGAGGGGCTCGCCTTGCGGACCGACCATCGGCTCGCCGGTCACGGGATCCGGACACGGCACGATCTCGAGGGTCTCCGGGTCGCGACAGGGCTCGTCCTCGGTGAAGCCGGGGAACGACGACGGGTCGCCGAAATCAAGACCGTGAATCAGCCCGAAGCCGTTCTCCGCGTTGTCGAACAGGAAGATCTGGTCGCCGTCCGCATTGATCGCGAAGTTCGTGTGCCAGCGCTGCGGGTTCGGCTCGACCGCGTTCGGATCCGGACACTCCCACCAGCAGGGCCGGTCGAGACGCGTCCCATCAGGGCACTTGCTGCCGTCGTCGTCGAGCCAGACGATGGCGTAGGTGCCGGCCGCGATCTCCGAGCCGGGCGGGAACTGCCACTCCCGCGGGCTGAAGAAGTTGTCCGAGAGCCAGCAGCCCGACAGGTCGACCGTGATGCTCGAGCCGTTGTAGATCTCGATGAAGTCCTCATCGCGCTTGCAGCAATCGGGATTCTCCGGCGGGCAGCCATCGAAGCTCGTGCACGGGAACTCCGTCTCGTCCGTCAACAGGTCGCTCTGCCGCGGCACGATCTCGTTGATGACGAGCCTGTCCAGGCCGCGCGCCGGATCCGGCTCGTAACCGACGGCGTAGGACCACGGCACGTTGCAGGCGATGTAGCGCTCGCCCTGGAACAGAACCACGTCCTCCTCGTCGTCCGAGGATGCACACTCCACGACGTCCACGAGGTCGAGCTGGCACCCGAACTCCGGCGGACCGTATGCGCGGTCGCAGGGCCCCTCGACAGGGCTCTCGAGATCGGAGCAGAAGTTCCCGGGCTGGGTGTCGATCGCACCGCCGTCGTCCACGGTTCGCAGGTAGAACTCGACCCGAGTGCCTGCCTCCTGGCCGGGGATCAGCCCGTGCCAGAGAGTGGAGATATCGAGCGGGCGAGGCGGGCTCGCGTCGGCACCGTCGTGCACGTCGCCGTCCCATGTCATCTCGACGGCCTGCTCCTCACCGGGCGAGCCGTCGACTCCGAAGACGCGGTAGACCAGCTCGACACGCGCGATACTGCCGCCTTCGTCCACCGGCGTCGGAACCTGATCGTCGCGGACCCGCGCGGTGATCTCGACGGGCTCGTCCGCCGCCGGAGCGTTGGTCGATTGATCCGACCGCGTCACGCGCGGCACGGAGTTGCTGCCCTCGGCGGGGTTCGGAGAGCCTCCGCAGAAGCGGCGCAGACCGAGGACACACGCCCCGTTGGTCGTCGCGCAGAGTCCGAATGTCGCCGTCGGAATACCGTCGACCGGCGGATAGAACGCGAAGTGCTCGAACGTCTCCTCGACCGGCACCGGCGCGGGCCCGGCACCGTCGGGAGCGCGACCGAACGACACGTCGGAGCGCAGCGGCGGCAGCCAGACTCGGTCGATCAGCGGCCTGGAGAGCGGATCGTCCGCGACCGCGCGGGGCCCCCAGAGACTGATCGGCTCGCTGCCGTCGCTCGAGATGCCGAACGCCGCGTGCAGCTCGCACGTCCCCTCGGGGATGTCGCCGTCACAGAAGATCACGAGCCGGCCGCCCCCGGGAATCGTCGAGCGCGACGCGGGAAACACCCACTGCTCGGCCTCCGCCACGTCCTCGAGAGACTCCGTGTCGGTCAGCACCCAAGAGGTCGCAGGAACGCCCGTCCCGAGGACGACGGCGTCGTCGGTGCGATTCAAGAGCTCGACCATGTCCGGCGTCCCACCGCCGATGTCGACAGGCGAAGTCGACCGATTGTCGGCCAGGACCTCATTGATGACGACCTGTGCGCCGACGGGCTCCAGCCCCAACGACGAAGTCAGCGCCGCGATCGCGACGAGCGTGACGAGGAGCCTGCACCCGAAGATCGCCCTAGCGATCCCGCGCGAGTTCCGTCCCATTCCCCCAGCCTCCCCAGCGGCGAATTGCCGGTGAGCGACGACAGTCTTCACATGATCCTCCCGTCGGATCGTCCCGGTGAAGTGATGCACCGCGCTCGCCGCGCGAGCACGGTGTGCGGCCATGGGCCGCATCGGAGACCTTGGTGCGCCGTGAAGCGCACACCAACGAAAAATGAACGTTTCCTCGCAATCCGCCTGGCAGCAGGCGCCGGCGCGCGCGTAGCGAGCCTCCCGTGACACAACACAAGCGGCGACGCCGGAAACGGACCGCTCGATTATACGACGCGGTCTCCTTTCTGTAAGAAAGAAATCCCCAACGGTTTACGCACGGCCGGAGGGAGCGCCGACCCGCGCGAGAACCGTCGCAAAGCGCGTCCAAAACGCGCTCCTCTGCCATCGAGCATCCCGTCTGAAGCGGCCGGCCACAACCGCGAAAACCTTTACGAAAAAAGCCGGGGCCAGTGCCCTTTTCGCTCAAAGGTCTTCTCGGGCCCGCCGATATAAGCGGCACCTGCAAGGGTTTAGGAACAGCAATCTGACAGGTCGAGGCGCCGTTCGGCGGCTCGACGCGCCGGTGACGAAGCCGTCGGAGAGCTTCGCGAAGGCGAGCAGAGTTTTCTCTATTCGGAGTCAGGATCCATGCCTCAGACCAAACGCTCGACCCAGCGTCGTTCGACCTCGACGGCCCGCCGGGCCAGCACGAAGAGCGCGACCGCCCGGTCGCGCAAGAGCACCACGGGCAAGGCCACGACCGCTCGCAAGAAGACGACGACCAAGAGCACCACGGCTCGCAAGTCCTCCACGACTCGCAAGCCCGCCGCTCGCAAGAGCGCCACCGCTCGCAAGAGCACCACGAAGCCGGCCGCTCGCAAGAGCACCACGACC
>CAYMRB010000264.1:0-14178 GCA_964392615.1 uncultured Planctomycetia bacterium
CCTGGCGCGTCAGAGTTGTGCGACGGGATCGACAACGACTGCGATGGCGTCGTGCCGGCCAGCGAGCGCGACGCGGACGCCGACGGCTTTTCCGAGTGTGCGGGCGACTGCGACGATGCGGACGCCACGGTACGCCCGGGCGGCACCGAGCTGTGTGACGGCGTGGACAACGACTGCGACGGCGCAGTGGACGACGACGCGACGGACGCGCCCCTGTGGTACGCGGACGTGGACGAGGACGGCTACGGCGACTCGAGCGACGCGGTCGCCTCTTGCACGCAGCCGGCCGATCGCGTGGCGGACAGCTCCGACTGCGACGACACGGACGCGTCGAAGTACCCCGGCAATCCGGAGGTCTGCGACGGCATCGACAACGACTGCAACGGCGTTTCGGACGACGGCTTCGCGGACAACGACGCGGACGGGACCGGCGATGCGTGCGACGACGATGACGACAACGACGGAGTCCCGGACGCCAGCGACAACTGTCCCCTCGACGTGAACCCGGATCAGACCAACACTGACGGCGACGATCTCGGCAACGATTGTGACGCCGACGACGACAACGACGGCGTCGAGGACGACGTCGACCTCTGTCCGCTGGTGCCGGATCCCGAGCAGCGCAATCTCGACGGCGACGGCGAGGGCGATGCTTGCGACGACGACATCGACGGCGACATGGTGCCGAACGACGCTGACAACTGTCCGGTGACCTACAACGCCGACCAGTCCGATGTCGACGGCGACACGATCGGTGACGTCTGCGACAGCGACGCCGACGACGACGGGCACCTCAACGACGACGACAACTGCCCGCTGACCGACAACACGGATCAGACCGACACCGACGACGATCTGGTGGGGGACGCGTGCGACGACGACGACGACGACGACACCATCCTGGACGTCGACGACAACTGCCCGCTGGTCAGCAACGGCGACCAGCTGAACTCGGACGGGGACGGTCTCGGCGACGCATGTGACAACTGCCCCGACACTGACGATCCAGACCAGACGGACACGGATCTCGATACCCTGGGCGATGTCTGTGATCCGGACGACGACGACGACGGCGTCCTGGACGCAGCGGACAACTGTCCGTTGACGGTGAACCCGGGCCAGGGAGACGCCAACAGCGACGGCGTCGGTGACGCGTGTGACAGCTCCGATACCGACGAGGACGGGCACGCCGACCACGCGGACAACTGTCCTGCCGATGCCAATCCGGGCCAGGAGGACCTCGACGCCGATGGCATCGGGGATCGCTGCGACCCGGACGACGACGACGACGCGGTCGTGGACGACGACGACAACTGTCCGACGGAGCCGAACCCGCTTCAAAACGACACGGACAATGACTCTCTGGGAGACGTCTGCGATCCGGACGACGACAACGACTCGGTTCTCGATAGCGCCGACAACTGTCCGCTGACCGCAACCGAGACACAGGACGACAACGATCTCGACACGATCGGCGACGTCTGTGATGCGGACGACGACGACGACGGTGTGCCGGACGAGGAGGACAATTGCCCCCTCGATTCGAACGCCGACCAGATCGATCGCGATGGTGACGGCATGGGAGACGCATGCGATGCCCCGTCGCGGACGTTTGTTCGTGGCGACGTCAATCAGGTCGTGAACGGTCGCTTCCCCGTCGACCTCTCGGACGCGATCTACTTGCTGAACTTCCTCTTCCGCGGCGGCTGGGAGCCGCTGTGCTTCGATGCCGCGGACTTCAACGACGACGGCCGGGTCGACATCGCTGACGCGGTCGGCAGCGTCCACTACCAGTTCCTGGGCGGCACGCCGCCGCCAGCGCCGTTCCCGGAGCCGGGCTACGACTCGACGCCGGACGACCTGCCTGAGTGCTTGCTCGACTGACGCTGGCAGTCCGCATCGCTCCGGTTCACGAGCGACGCGTTCGGACAGAGAGACACGACGGTCGGTTCACGACCGTCGTGTCTTTTCCTTGTCTACCGCTGATCTCCCCAACCGCCACCGCCGGGGGTCTCCACGCGCAGCCGATCGCCTCGACGTGCGGTGAAGGTGTCGATCGACGCCAGCTCGCGCCACGCGTCCTCCCCGGAGCAGCGTAGCAGATTGCGTCCCGCTCGCCCCGGCTCTCCGCCGACCGCGCCGCGCGGCCGCTCGGTTCGCCGCTGCGTCACGAGCGAGACCTCGACCTCGTCGAGGAACTCGATCTCTCGCACGACGCCGCTTCCGCCGCGGTGTGTACCTCGCCCCCCGGATCCCGTGCGGATCGCGAATCGGTGCAAGCGCGCCGGGTAGCGACGCTCGAAGATCTCGGCGTCGGTGATGCGCGTGTTCGTCATGTGCGTGTGCACCGCGTCCGCGCCGTCGAAGTCCGGGCCAGCGCCCGCGCCGCCCGCGATCGTCTCGTAGTAGCCGAAGCGCTCGTTGCCGAAGAGGAGGTTGTTCATCGTCCCCTGGCTGTTCGCGACGACTCCCAGCGATCCGAGAACGACGTCAACGATGCGCTGCGACGTCTCGACATTGCCTCCCGCGACCGCCGCGCAGTGTCGCGGATCGTCATGCGAAGGCGGCGCCAGACAGCACTCGGGCAGCACGATGTCGATCGGGTCGAGCACGCCGCCGTTGAGCGGAATGTCCTCGTCGATCAGGCAGCGGAAGCAGTAGAGCACGGCGCTCGACACGATGGCTGCGGTCGCGTTCAGATTGCCGGGCAGCACGCCGGCCGTGCCCGTGAAATCGACGCGGGCGCGTCCGCCGTCGATCGTCACTGTCACCTGGATCACGGCGCCGTCGTCGAGCTGATCGCGGTACGTCGCACGACGTATGACGATCTCGCGCAGCCGATCCGACATCAACCGGCTGGCGGCATCCTGTATGAACCGCATGTACGACGTCACACGGCTCACTCCGTGCTCGTCCGCGAGTCGGCGTAGCAGCGTCTCGCCCGTGCGGTTCGCGGCGATCTGCGCGGCGATGTCGGCGAGGTTCTCCTCGGGGTTGCGCGATGGCCAATCGCCGGATCGCAGCGCGGTCTCCAATCGATCGAGATGCGCGGCGCCGCGTTCGATCGCGCGCACGTTGCGCAGCAGCACACCCTCGTCGGCGAGGCTGGTCGAATCGGGCGGCATCGACCCCGGTCGCTTGCCGCCGATCTCCGCGTGATGCGCACGGCTCGCGACCCAGAAGAGACGACGTTCGCCGCTCGCGTCGTACACCGGCGACACGACCGTGACGTCCGGAAGGTGCGATCCGCCGCGGTACGGATCGTTCGTGACGATCACGTCGCCCGCGGCGATGTCTGGCACATCGCGCGAGACGTGGCGCACGCAATCGCTCATCGCGCCGAGGTGTACGGGAATGTGCGGCGCGTTGGCGACGAGGCCGCCCTCCTCGTCAAAGACCGCGCACGAGAAGTCGAGTCGCTCGCGGACGTTCGTCGACAGCGCCGATCGGCGCAGCACGAGGCCCATCTCCTCGGCGATGCCGGCGAAGTGGCGGTGGAAGATCTCGAGGCGCGCGGGGTCGACGGTCTCCGCGTCGACGTCCCGCCGGGCTGTCTCGCTCGTGGCGGATGGCTTCTCGCCGACGCGATCCTCCAGCAGCCAATTGCCGTGTTCGTCGCGTCGCACGCTCCAGCCTGGCTCGACGACGATCGTGTGGAACGGACACGCCAGGATCGCGGGGCCGTCGAGCGTCTCGTCGCAGCGAAGATCGCGCCCGTTGGCGACGAGGGCCTCCAGCGCTTGGCCGCCGAACCAGGCCGTGCGGCGTTCGACGCGCTGCTCGCGGGGCTCGTCGACCTCGGAGCGATCGGCGTGCACCTCGAACGTCTCGGTCGATCCGACGCATTCGGCGCGCAGCACGACGATCTCCACCTTGCGCTTCGAGTGCGTGAAGCCGTAGAGCTGTTCGTGTGCCGCCTCGAAGCGCTGTCGTACGACGGTCGCGTCGGAGGCCGTCAGCTCGCGATCGATCTCGACGCGCAGCGTCGCGTCCTGACCGACGTATCGCAGATCGACGCTGCGGGAGGGGGCGTCGATGCGTTCGACCGCTATGCCGTCGTCGGACACGGCGCGACGGACCTCATCCTCGAGGGACGCGAACGCCGGCTCGAGCCCGCGGAGCGTCCTGTCGTCGAGCGAGGCCGTCACGGGGCGTTGCGCGAACTTGCGCACGTCGGCCTGGCCGGCGCCCTGCGCGCTCAGGATGCCGGCGAGCTCCGGCACGAGCACCGTTCGCATGCCGAGCTCGCGCGCGATCGCGCACGCGTGCTGCGCGCCGGCGCCGCCGAACGTGACGAGGGCGTACTCGCGCACGTCGTAGCCGCGCGCGACGCTGATCTTGCGGATCGCGGCCGCCATGTGGTGAACGGCGATCTCGAGGCAGCCGCCGGCGATCTCGACCGTCGAGCGCGGATGCCCGGCGGAGGCCATGCGCTCGCCGATCTCGTCGAGCCGGCGCTCGACCGCGTCGCGATCGAGCGGAAACGGAAAGCGCTCGGGAGGAATGCGGCCGAGGAGCAGGTTGACGTCGGTGACCGTCAGCGGCCCGCCCGCGCCGTAGCACGCGGGCCCGGGGTGCGCGCCGGCGGAGTGTGGTCCGACGGTCAGCCGCTCGCCGTCGAATGCGCAGATCGATCCTCCGCCCGCGGCGACGGTCTCGATCGCCAGGAGAGGCGTCGCGATGCGCACGCCGGCCTTCTCGGTTTCGAACTCCATCTCGAACGCGCCGTCCCAGCGGCTGACGTCGGTCGATGTGCCGCCCATGTCGAAGCCGATCGCGTGCGCGAAACCGGTCGCCTCGGCGCTGCGAGCCGAGCCGACGACGCCGCCGGCCGGACCGCTGAGGATCGAGTCCTTGCCCTGGAACGCCTCGGGTGACGACAGGCCGCCGGCGCTCGTCAGCAACCGGGTGCGCGCGACCGGCGCGCTCGCGCGCAGCGCGTCGACGTACGATCGGACGACCGGGGTCAGGTACGCGTCGACGAGCGTCGAGTCGCCGCGCATCACGAGCCCCGTGACCGGCGACGACCGCGACGACAGCACCGCGTCGCGGAAGCCGGCGTCGCGCGCGAGTTCGCCGAGGCGCACCTCGTGCGCGTCGTTCGCGGTCGCGTGCAGCAGGCAGATCGCGAGCGCCTCGACGCCTTCTGTGCGCAGTTCGCGAAACGCGTCGCGCGCGGCGTCCTCGTCGAGAGGTAGGAGCTCGTTGCCGTCCGGATCGAGTCTGCCGTCAATCTCGACGGCGCGCTCGAACAGGACCGGCGGCTTGCGGATCGCGAGATCGAAGAGCCGCGGTCGATCCTGAAAGCCGATCCGCGGCGCGTCGCCGAAGCCGGTCGTCGTGACGAACGCGGTGCGCGCGCCCTTGCGCTCGAGCAGCGCGTTCGTGCCGCGCGTCGTGCCGAGCCGCAGCTCGATCGCGCCGACGGGCTCGTCGAGTCGCAAGCCGAGCACGCGACGGATCGCGAGAAGCGGGGCTTCCTCCGGCGATCGGAGCTCGTACGCGGCGGCGCGGTCGAGACTTTGCAGCGGCTCCTCGACCCGCACGGCGCCGTTCGCGTCGTCGGAGCCGGAGGCCGTTCGCGCGTCGAGCACGTGACCGCCGGCGTCGAGGAGGCGCAGCGCGAAGCCGCGGTAGGCGTCTTCCGGACATCCCGCGAGCGCGGCGTCGACGATCGCGTGCGGCGAGGAGCCCTCCGCCGGCACGCCTTTGATCGTCGCCGAGCTCAGCACCTTGACCGTGTGCACGGCGCCGTCCGGCGCACGCGCGAAGCAGTCGGTGAACGTACCTCCCACGTCGATCCAGAACTGCCAGCGTGCGGTGGAATCGATCTGCTCGGTCGTCTCGGTCACGTCGGCGTCGTCCTGTCGGTCGCGGTGCTCGGGGGCTCGAGTATATCGAGATCGTGCCGGGCCGGGTGAATTCGTGGAAGATATCCGGTAGATCCATGCGCTCGTCCCGGAAGAAACGAAGTCGCCGCGTCGCGCTGGCGGCCGTGATCGGTGGTGTGGTCGCCGTCGCCGGCGCAGTCTGGTCGCTGCGGCACGAATTCGTCATCGACTGGTACCGGCGGCCGGCGGCCGAGGAGCTGCGGGCGATGTGGAATGCGTACTCGACCGAGCGATCCTCCACACCGGTCGCCGGGCCCGCAGTGCGGCGCTTGCTCGACCTCGACGTCGGCGATCGCGTCCTCGGTCAACTGCTGTGCGATCCGGATCCGGAGGTCTGGAAGCCACTGTGCTCGTGGCTGAATTGGGACGTCGAGGATCAACGCGTCGCGCGCCTGCGCCGTCACCTCGCGCGGACCCGCGGGCTCGCACTTCTGCGGATCCAGTTGCACCGAAGCATGCTCGCCTGCGGCAGTCGGGAGGCGATCGACCACGACGCCGGGGCGGGCACTGACTGGATCGACAGATGGACCGGCGGCGCACCGGCTCCCGTGCCCGCCAGCAACGCTGCGGTCGCGCTCTGCAGCTCCTTCCTCCGTCTGCCCGATGGCGAGAGGGGCGGTTCGCCGGTTTGCCATTTCAGGGCGGTGGATGGCCTCGCGCTGATGGTGCCGCGCGCTACCTCGAAGACCGAGCTGCTCGCGCAAGCGGCGCGCGACGGCCCGGCCGGCGAAGCATTGCGGCTGCTTCTCGAGACGGCACGCGGCCTATCTGATGGGGAGCTGCGCCTGCGCCCGGACTATCCGGGTCTCCGCCTTCACGCGCTCAATCGCCTCGAGTACCTCGCGAGCAGGACGGCGAGCCCGCAGCTCCCGGACCTCTGGCACTGGGAGTGGTACTCGCGCGTCGGGCCGGAGATCTACGACGACGCGTTCGACATGCCGAGTGTGCGGTACGACGATCCGGCCGCGTTCGACGCGCTGCTGCACGTCGACGATCCTCGAGTGACGCTCGTCGTCGCACGGCTCGTACGACAGGAGCGATACCGTCGCGCGTTGACGGAGTTCGAAGCGAGCGAAGTCTCTCTGGTCTCGCGGCCTTCTTGGTTGCCGCTCGCGGAGCGATGTCGAGAGCATCTACGCGGCGACCTCAAGACGCGCACCCGGGCGGTTTGCGCCCTCGCGGCACTCGGCGATCCCGACGGCGCGCCGATCTTGCGCGAGGCGCTTCGTCGCGAGGCGGATGAATCGGTTCGTCGACCTGCAACTCCAGAAGCGCGACGCGCCGGCTCTCGTGTTGCCGCTCGCCTGTACGGTCGAAGGCGCACCCCGACGCGCGTCGCTGGGTCACGACGCGATAGCTCCGCGGCTCAATCGACGTACGCCGCGCTCGCCGGCCCGCCCGGTCGCGCATCGAACGGCACGAAGTCCCGGTTCGTGTAGTACGGGAACATCCACAGATCGTCCTTCCACCGCCGCACGTCCTGCGGGTCGAGCGACCACGCGCGGATGTTCGTCAGGTAGAACCGTCGTCCCGGATGCCGCCGCTGGAAGTACTTCTTGAGCGTCGGCACCTTCCTCGCGTACGGCGCGAGGTACGGATCGTTCTGCGGCGACGACCACAGCTTGCCCGCGTTTGCTTCGCACTCGCTCGTGTCCCAGTCGCGATGGACGAGACGGAAGCCGCGGTGGACGTATCCATAGGGCGACAGCGAGTCGTTGACCCACTTGTCGTAGAACACGTACAGGTTGACGTCGAACTTCCTCTTCTGCAGGCCGGTGAGCCGCATCGGGAAGTAGATTCCGTCGACGCCGCCCGTTCGGAAGCTGAAGCGCAGCGGGTGGAGGTCGACCCGAGCGCCCGGCTTCAGAGCCGCCTCGCTGACCTTCATGCACGCGAAGACGTAGCCCTTCTCGCGGTAGAACGCGAGCGGATCGCCTTCCTCGCCGCCTCGTGCGCTCTCGGCACCGACGGTCTGGAAGCCTTCCTTCGCGAGCCACTCGTCGAGCGCGCCGGCTTTCTTCTCGCGAACGACCGCGACGTCGTACGATCCGACGACGCGTCGCGAGATGACCTCGACGCCCTCGGCGGACTTCGCTGCCTGGCCGTCGGTCTCGCCCTTCTTGCCCTTCGACGCGTACCGTCGCGCGCGGCGCGACTCGACGTAGTCGAAGCACTCCTTGAAGAGCTTCGCGTCCTCCTTCTCGACGGTCGGCACGCGCGGGAACGGCACGACCCAGCCGAGCGACGTCAGGTCGCCGCCGCCGGCGCGATCGCCTTCGACCGTGATCTTCAGGATGAGGTCTTGGTGTGCGCCCTCGCCGACCGGGCGACCGTCGTCGCCGCGCGTTCCTTTGCGGAAGACGATGATCGCCTCCTGGGAACGCTCCTCGACGGAGCCGGCGTACTCGCGTGGTACGAATACCTTGCCGTCGGCAATCGCTGCGCACGGCGCGAGCAGCCCGACGACGAGAGACGCGGCGGCGATGGCGATGGGCAGCCTCATCATCGGTGAATCCTCCAGAGAGCCTTCTCGGCTCGACGGCTAGTCCTGGGCGCCGGTCTCGCGCACGATGCGCGCGAACTCGGCGAGCCCCTCCTGCCACGGTGGCAGGACGATGCGCGGGCTCTGCACCGTCTCGAGCACCGAGTAGTGCGGCCTCTCGGCCGGTCGCGGAAACTCCGCGGTCGCGACGGGACGGACGGCGGTGTCGATCTCGAGCAGCCGGTACAGCGTGCGCGTCAGATCGAACCAGCTCGCGCCGCCGCTACCGGCCATATGGTACGTCCCGAACGCGTCGGAATCGACGAGCTCCAGAAGCGCCGCGGCCAGGTGCGGGGCGAAGGTCGGCGAGCCGTGTTGGTCGCTGACGACGCGAACCTCGTCGCGATCGGCCAGCGAGAGCATCGTCGCCGGGAAGTTCGGGAAGCCGTTTTCGTAGAGCCACGCCGTGCGCACGACGAAGTGTCTCCGCCAGGAGCGGACGGCTTCCTCGCCGGCGAGCTTGCTCGCGCCGTAGACGGAGCGCGGACCGGTGGCGTCGTACTCGTGGTACGGTCGCGTGCCGCGGCCGTCGAAGACGTAGTCGGTCGAGACGTGTACGAGGGACGCGTCGCACTCGCTGGCGGCGAGGGCCAGATTGCGCGGCCCGAGCGCGTTGACGCGGTACGCGAGCTCGACGTCCTTCTCCGCACCGTCGACGTTCGTGTAGGCCGCCGCATTGATGATAGCGTCCGGCGCGCAATCGCTCGCGGCGCGGCGGACCGCGTCGAGATCGGTGATGTCGACCTCGTCGATGTCGACGGCGACGATTTCGTGGGCCGAGAACACGCGCTGAACGGCGCCACCGAGCTGCCCCTTCGAGCCGGTGAGGAGGATCTTCATGCCCCGTCCCCGTCGCCCTGATCGCTACCGTCCTGCGTCTCCTCCCAGACCGGAAGCGAGTCGACGAGCTCGCCGAGCCGCACACCCTGGCGGTCCCGCGGCGACAGGGTCGGCTCATCGATCGGCCAATCGATCGCGAGCTGCGGGTCGTTCCACGCGATCACGACCTCATCGCGCGGATCGTAGAACTCGGTCACCTTGTACTCGATCTGCACGCCGTCGCTCAGCGCGCAGAAGCCGTGCGCGAAGCCCGGCGGCACCCAGAGCTGGCGGAAGTTCTCGGCCGAGAGGGGGAAGCCGACCCACTTGCCGAACGTCGGCGATCCGCGGCGGATGTCGACCGCGACGTCGAAGATCTCGCCCTGCACCGCGCGGACCAGCTTGCCTTGCGGATGGTGACGTTGGGCGTGGAGCCCGCGCAGCGTGCTGCCAATCGAGAACGAGTGGTTGTCCTGGACGAAGGTCGCGTCGACGCCGCCCGCGGCGTACTTCTCGCGGTTGTACGACTCGAGGAAGAAGCCGCGCCCGTCGCGGTGGACCGCGGGCTCGATCAGGACGACGCCGGGAAGGTCCGTTGTGCGAAAACGAAGCTGGACCGGGCCGGCCGTCGACTCGTTGACGGCGCGCTCCGCGTTTTCCGAATGCATGCAGATTGTCCGATTTGGATCGCCTCGGCCGATCGCGAGGCGGCAAGGGCCCCGATTTGCCGGGTCGTAGGGGCCCGTTGGACCCACTCGAACTATACGCCAAGGAGTCACGAGTGCTCCAGCATCTTCGGGGAGATCGTCGGGCTCCGGGGTTGCGTGTCGAGCGGGAGGAGCGCGGCGCACCGCGGAGGAGTCGCCGCGACGAAGCGGGGGCGGTTTTCGCGACGCAGCCGCGGAGTTGAGCCGACGCGCCAAGGGGCTCGCGGGGAAACGAGGGGTGAGACGCGGTCGGCTCCAACGCCGCGCGCATGAGCTGCCCGCGACAGATGCGACAAGCTCGCACGTCCCCCCGGGCAGCTCATGCGGAATTCGCTTGACTGTTTTCCCCCCATGGCCAAAGAAGGTGCCTTTTCCAACAGGCAGATAGAGCCCCGGGACGGAGGCGGCCGTGAGCGAGACAGAGCACAACCCGACGGACCGCGCCGCGGCTCTGCGCGAGACGCTGATCTCGGTGCTGCTCCTCGACGAAGCGGACCGTCCGAGCCGGCTGCGTTCGTGTCTCGAGCGTGTTGCGCCCGAAGATGTCGCCGCTGTTCTCGGTGACTTCGACGACGACGAGAAGCTCGAGATCTTCCGCGCGCTGCCGAGCGACGAGGCGAAGGGCGTCGTCCTCGAGGAGACCGACCAGCACAGCCGCCCGGAGGTGCTCGAGGGGCTCAGCGAGGAGGAGCGGCGCGAGGTCTTCGAAGAGATGCCCGTCGACGACCTCGTCGACCATCTCGAGGAGCTGCCGGAGGCGGAGCAAGAGCGGATCATCGCAGCGCTCGACAGCGAGGACGCGGAAGGGGTCCGCGAGCTGCAGCGCTACGAGCCCGACACCGCGGGCGGCATGATGACGACGGAGTTCGTCGCCGTGCCGTTCGCGGCGACGAGCGGGGCGGCTCTCGCGAAGATCCAGGGCAACCTCGACCTCGAGGTCATCGCATACGTGTACGTCGTGCGGGCAGCGACGGGCAAGCTCGAGGGCATCGTGTCGATCCGCGAGCTCCTGCGAGCGCAGCCCGAGACGCCGGTCGCCGAGCTCATGGTCACCGACATCGTCCACGTCAACGTCGACACCGACCAGGAGGAGGTCGCGGCGGTCGCGGACAAGTACAACCTCTCGGTGATTCCGGTGACGGACGACCAGACGTGCATCCGTGGCATCGTCACGTTCGACGACGTAATCGATGCGCTCCAGGAGGAGCACAGTGAGGACATGTACCGGATGGCCGGTACGACGGCGACGCACCCGTACTACGAGCCCCTCTTCCGCGGCGTCTCGAAGCGCCTGCCGTTCTTGCTGATGACGATGGTGTTCGGGCTCCTCGTGCTGCTGGTCCAGAGCCACTTCCGCGGGCACATGAACGTGTGGCTGTTCGCGATCGTCGCGCCGATGCTCCACCTGATCAACATGGTCTCCGGCAACGTGTCGATCGTCACCTCGACGATCTTCGTGCGCGGCTACGCGACCGGCGAGATCAGCGCCGCGCGCGTCTGGAAAGCTGCCGCCCGCGAGCTCGCTGTCGGTCTGTCGCTGGCGTTGATCCTTTCCTTATTGCTCGGCCTCGCGCTGTCCTTCTTCTTCTACGCGCCGGAGATCGAACCGGACGCCACGGCGGGCCTGCGATTCGATACCCAGACCATCCTGGTCTGCGCCGGAGGGCTGTTCGTCTCGGTCCTCTGGGCCGCGATGGTCGGGGTGCTCGTGCCGAACGTCTGCCGCCTGACGCGGGTGATCGACCCGGCGATCGCGTCGGGGCCGTTCGTGACGAGCACGGTCGATATCTCGGCATCTGTCATCTTCCTCGCCTTCGTCGTGTTCTTTCTCGCGAGCTGAGCGAGCCTGGCGATTAGCCAGATGACCGGGTTGTGGGCGATATGTGCCGATCGGGGCGATCGGCCGCGTGGTGTCCCGTGACGAAACGAGCCGGTAGAATCGGCTGCGGTAACCTGTCGTTGCCGAGGGTCAACTTCTCAGGGGACACTCTTGGTCTTCGGGCGCGATTGCGATGTCACGACGCGGATTTTGGCTTCTCCTCGTTCCGGCTGTCCTGGTGCCGATCGTCTACGCAGCTGCGCTGCGCAGGGATTTGCGCTCGGCCCACAACCGTCAGGCGACGGCCGCGGGTGCTCGCTCGAGCTCCCGGCTCGAGACGGAGAACGCAGGACTGGTGCGGCTGATCCAGGACACGAGGTCCGTAGAGGACCGGATCCTGAAGAAGCTCGGCGAGCTTGACGCGGCTCGCGCGAAGACGCTCTCCGGCCTGGAGCAGCGCCTCGGTGTGCGTCTCGAGGCGTTGGAAGGGCGGGTCGCGGGCGCGGAGGCCGCCAAGGGCTTGCCTCCGAGTGGCGTGACGACTCTCGACGAGCTGAAGGCCGCCCAGACGGCGTTGACCGGGCAGCTCGCCGCGGTCGCGAAGGTGCCGGCCGAGCTCGAAGCGCTGCGCGGCCAGTTGGTGGCGGTCGCGAAGCTCCAGACGGACCTGACCGCGGTGCAGACGAAGCTGGCGGCGCTGGAGACGCGGGCGCCGGCGATCCCGGCGGATCTGACGGCGAAGCTGGCGGCGCTCGAGGAGTTGCCCGCAGCCCTGGCGGCGGTGCAGACGAAGCTGGCGGCGCTGGAGGCGAAGGCGCCGGCGATCCCGGCGGACCTGACGGCGAAGCTGGCGGCGCTCGAGAAGCTGCCGGCCGACCTGGCGGCGGTACAGACGAAGCTGGCGGCGCTGGAGACGAAGGCGCCGGCGATCCCGGCGGACCTGACGGCGAAGCTGGCGGCGCTCGAGAAGCTGCCGGCGGACGTGGCGGCCGTGAAGACGGAGGTTGCCGCAGTCGCCAAGCTGCAGGCGGACCTGACGGCGGCGCAGACGAAGCTGGCGGCGATCGACAAGCTGACGGCTGATCTCGCCGCGACACGGACCGCGCTCGACGAGCTGACGACGAAGGCTGCGGCGTTGGACGGTCTGGCGGCGCTCGGGGTCGAGGTCAAGAAGATCTCCGATGCCGTCAAGGCTCTCGACCTGAGGACCCAGGCGGGCGCGGCTTCGGTCGCGGCGCTCGGGGCCGAGATTCAGCAGGCGCGCGACGAGGCGAAGGCTGCCGACTCCGTCCGCGGCGGCGAGATCGCGGCCCTGCGCCGAGCGATCGACGGTCCCTCGAGACCGGTGGCAGGGGAGAGACCCAGCGGTCCCGTCGTCGCTGTCGTCGGTGCCGTGAATGCGGTCGAGCAAATGGTCGTCTTGAAGGTCTCGCGTCCGGCGGACGCCGTCGTCGGCGCGCGGGTCGAGCTCTGGCGGGGGACGCGACGCGTGGCCGTGCTGCGTCTCTTCAAGCCGCTCGGCGAGTACTTCGGCGCTCGCATCGAGTGGACCGCGCCGGGGGAGGTCGTGCAGACCGGTGACGAGGCGCATCTCGCCGGTGGCGCGACGGCCGGCGGCGGCACGATCGGCGGTCCGGCCAAGACGCCGACCACGAGCAAGGATCTCTCCGGGCTCGGGTCAGAACGCGCCGTGCCGCCCCCTCCATAAAGTCGGCGGCTTGTCGGAAACTGTCGGGGCAGCCGCGACAAGAGAGAGTGACAGTCGCGTTACCGGCGTTCGTGGCAGCGCGTAACTCGACCGACGACGGGGCGTTGAGCGCACCGACGTCGCGGCTCCGGCGTCACTCCCGTGTGAGGTTTTGTCGCGTCCACGAGATTTCACCGGAACATCCACCGTTTCCGATCGTCTAACCGTACGTCAATTAGGGGCGAGCGCCGGTGGCGGCGCCGCAGTGGGTCGAAGGCTTTGCGGGTCTCGAACATGGTCATGCACCTGACGTCGCTTCTCGAGGGAACTCTGACACGAACCGCAGACGGTGAGTCTGCGGGCCCGGTGGCCGCTGCTTCGGAGCAGGAGCTCCTGGAGACTGTCGACTGCGACGCGACCGTCGGCGAGTTCGAAGGCCGGCGTGACGTGCGGTTCGCCGTCGGCGATCGGATCGGCAAGTACGAGGTGCGCCGCATCCTCGGACAGGGAGGTCAGGCGCGCGCGTATCTCGCGTACGATCCGGACCTCGCCCGATTGGTCGTCGTGAAGTTCTACTTCGCGGCCAACACGGACGCCGCGCGCGCCGAGGTCCTCAAGGAGGGGCGGGCGCTCGCCGCGATCCGCAGCTCCTTTGTCGCTCAGTGCTACGGCGCCGAGAACTACACGGATGCCGAGGATGTCGACGCCCCCCC
>CAYMRB010000265.1:0-14168 GCA_964392615.1 uncultured Planctomycetia bacterium
TCTGGAACCACATCGTCGAGCACCCGAACTGGGATGGGTTCTGGCAGTCTCGTAACATCCTCCCCCACCTGAAGAACGTCCGTTGCGCGGTGCTGACGGTCGGCGGCTGGTTCGACGCGGAGGACCTCTACGGCCCGCTGAAGACCTACCGCTCGATCGAAGCGAACAATCCCGACATCGACAGCGTGCTCGTCATGGGGCCGTGGGCGCATGGCGCGTGGAGGACGCCCGGAACTCGCCAGCTGGGAAACATCGACTTCGGCTTCGACACGTCGGGCTTCTACCACGAGCGCATCCTGTTGCCGTTCTTCGAGCACCACTTGAAGGATCGCAGCGATCCGAATCTCCCCGAGGCGTACGTGTTCGAAACCGGCGCCAATCGCTGGCGACGCTTCGACGCGTGGCCGCCGCGCGCCATCGTCGAGAAGAGCCTGTGGCCTGATGCGAACGGCGGCCTGTCGTTCGAGGCGCCGGCACCGAAGAGGCCCGCTGACGCGTACGACGAGTACGTCAGCGATCCGGCGAAGCCGGTGCCGTTCACCGAATCGACCGCCGTCGGCATGACGCGCGAGTACATGACGGACGACCAGCGCTTCGCGTCGCGGCGCCCGGACGTCCTCACGTATCGCTCGAAGGTGCTCGAGAAAGACGTCACGCTCGCCGGACCGATCGACGCCGAGCTCTGGGTATCGACGAGCGGCACGGCATCGGACTGGATCGTCAAGGTGATCGACGAGCTCCCGCCCGACGCGCCGGATCCCGATCCGAACCCGCGCGGCGTGCGGATGGGCGGCTACCAGATGATGGTGCGCAGCGAGGTCATCCGCGGCCGCTTCCGCGACAGCTACGAGCACCCGGAGCCGTTCATACCGAACCGACCGACGAAGGTCGCGTTCGAGCTGCTGGACGTGCTGCACACGTTCCAGGCCGGGCATCGCATCGTCGTGCAGATCCAGAGCACGTGGTTCCCGCTCGTCGACCGCAATCCGCACGAGTACGTGCCGAACGTCTTCAAGGCGAAGGAAAGCGACTTCGTCAAGGCGACGCAGCGCGTGTGGCGCGGCGGAAGAACGGCGACGCGGCTGCGCGTGAAGGTGCTGCCGCAGCGCGACGCGACGGGGGCGACGCGGTCGTTCTGAAGCCCGCGGCCCGGTTCCGCTTGCGTGGATTCGTCCATCACCCCACCCACCCGGCCACGAGAAACGCCAGCGCGCCGATCGTCGCCGCGCGCGACAAGCCGCCCCCGACGGCCCGATCGACGAGCGCGACGTGCGGCAGCCACAGCCACAGCGCGACGCCCGAGTAGACGACGAGGCCGAAGAACGCCGACACGGGACGTGCACTGAGCGTCTGAAAGAGCAGATAGCCGGTCGGGACGACGAGGAGTGCCGCCGGCACCGTCGTGACGACGTGAATCGCGGCGACCCATCGCTGCCGCGCGGAGCTCTCGGAGGCCGATCTCGCAAGGTACGCGCTCGGTAGGCTGACGAGGAACGGCCACGCGAAGAGCCAGCTCGCCGCGGGCAGGAACAGGCTCGTCAGCAGCGTCGCGCCCCCCCACGGCGCGAGCCCCCACGGCGCGAGCTCGACAGTGGCCGACGCGCCATGCGTGCGTCGACTCGACGCGAGAACGCGCGCCGTGATCGCGACGCCGGCTAGCCAGCACGCCATCATCAGGAACGCGCTCTGCTGGCGCTCGCCCGCGGGCTCCTCCACGGCGCTCAGTCCGAACGCGTACCGCGCCAGCAGAGTCAACGCGAGCCCCGCCAATGCGGCGATCGCGGCGAGGCGCAGCGTGTCGAACAGCGCCGAAACGGCTTGACGGCCTCCTCCCTTTGTCATCTCTCCACGACGACCCGTCCGCCGCGCGACGAGGAACCATGCGACCGTCACGACCGCGCCGACGAGCCGCGCGAGCCACGTCGGATACGCGACGACGTATCCGCCGAGCAGGTTGAAGAACACGGCGTCGCCGGTCGCCTCGACGATCGGGTCGAGATCGCGATCGCCGAACCACCGCGCCAGCGACAGCGCGTACGTGCCGTGATGCTGCAGGCTCGCCAGACTGAGATTCTCGACGGTGTCTAGCGGCCCGTGGTACGCCGGATGCCCATCGATGAACGCGAAGTTCAACCCGCGCAGGCCCGCGCGCTGAAACACCGTGAAGTCGGTGTCGTTCGGCATCATGCCGTAGACGGTCGACGCGAGCGAGTTGCCGACGAGATGCGGCGCGGCCGCGATCGCCCCGGCGACGATCTCCGCGTTGCCGTCGCTCGTCTCGAACAGGATCGACGGTCCGCTGTTGCCACGCGCCTCGAAGTTGAGGACGAGCCGCACGTCGTCGAGGAATGCGGCGCCCTCCTCGACCGCGCCCTTCGCCCCGCGCAAGTGCTGCTCCTCGCCGTCGGTCAGCAGGACCGCGACGTCGTTGCGCAGCGGCGGTCCGGCGCGCAGCGCCCGCAACGTCTCGAGGAATGCCGCGACCGCCGCCGCGTCATCAGCAGCGCCCGGCCCCTCCGGCACGCTGTCGTAGTGTGCGACGAGGAGGACCGTGCCAGTCGACGCCGTGCCGCGCAGCGTCGCGCGGATGTTGTAGAGATCGACCGGCTTGTCGTCCGGCCCCGTCGCCTTCACCTCGCGCGGCACCTGCACCACGGGCTCGAGGTCGAGCGCGCGGATCGCATCGAGGAGGACCTCGCGGACACGAGCGTGCTCGGGCGTGCCCGGCGGGTGCGGTGCTCGTGCGATCGCACGGACGTGTACGAGCGCGCGCGCCGCCGAGAACTCCATCGTCGCCGCGGTGGCGGGCAGCGGATCGGGCGGACGCAGCTCGCGAATCGTCCAGGTCGGCGCGGCGAGCAGCAGGACGACGATGAGAAAGGCGCTGAGCTTCACGTCGACAGGCTACTCGTCGCCGCGCTCGAGAGCACGCTCGAGCTGCGTCGATAGCGCTTTCGAACGACGGCGCGTCGGCTCGAGCTCCGGAGCGATCGAGCGGTAGAACGTCGCGATCGTCGCCCGTTCCTCCGCCGTTCGCTCGGTCGGCTCGACACCAAGTGTCATCTCGACCGACAGAGGCAGGTCTCGAATCGGATCCGGCATGGTCGTCGACCCGACTTGCAGGAACAGCTTCCGCTCGCGCATCTCCGGCCACGGCAGCTCGAACGTCAGCCCCTTGGCCCAACCGAACTCGAGCGCCCGCGGGGTCTCGACGACGATCGCCCGACGATCGAAGCCGGCGTAGCGACTGCGCAATCGAGACACGAAGCGCACGGGGATCGGCACCGGCTCGCGCAGGTTCAACTCGAGCATCGGCTCCGGCGGCTGCTGGACGTAGCGCTGCCACACGGTCCGGCGCTCCGCGTCGAGCACCGTCACGAAGAAGCCGCGCAGTCGCGCCTCGAGGTCGCCGTCGGTGCGGTTCCAAACGATGATGCGATCGATCGGTCGCACCGCGCCGAGGTCGACCTCCCACCAAGGCCCGACGTGATTGTGCGTGTGCGACACGGAGCCGTGCTCGAACGCGCCGTCGGCATTGCCGTCGATCGCTCGCTCCGGTAGGCCGCCTACCGACGTCGCCGATTGCCGCGCCTTGCCGGAGCGCGCCACGTTCTTGTCAGCGCTGAAGACCTCGACCTCCGCGAGCGCCAGATACTCGGGGCGGTCGGGGATGTCGACCCGCACGACGCGCCCGCTGACACCTCCGGGAGCGCCGAACGCCGTGGCCCGCGGCCTGCGCGGTTCGGCGGCCGTGTCGGCCGGAGCCGCTACCGCGCCGACATCACTCAGAAACTCGAAACGGAATCCCGTGACGACTCCGCTCGGAGTCGACGTCCTGACAATCGAGCGCTTGAAGCGTGAGCGCTCGTACGGGAGACGGGGCCACTTCGCGACGCGCTCCCATCGCTCGCGCGCCGCCTCGAGATCCGGCGTCGACGTGTCGAGCGTCTTGCGCAACGCAGCGACCTCGTCCCGCGCCCACCGAATCCACGCGCTGCCGCTCAGCGAGTGCTGCACGGTGACCGGCCCGAGGAGCCCCGACGCGGTCGGTCCGAGGTTGGCGACGCGGTTCGTCACCGTGTAGTGCGGGGCGATCGTGTTCGCGACGCGCACCTCGAGCTCGTTCGCTCCCGCACGGACGTGTTCCGTGAGATCGAACCGGAACGGCCGCGCCAGCCGCACGCCGACGGTCTTGCCGTTGACGAGCACCTCGGCCGCGACGAGCACCTGCCCGAGATCGAGCAGCGTGCGCCCGCGCAGATGCGCCGCGTCGATCTGCAGCGTCTGTCGATAGACGCCCAGACCTGAGTAGGTCGGCAGCGCGAAACTCTTCCACTCGCCGACCTGAATGAGTCCCGATCCGGAAAGCTCGACGCCGATCGGCTGCGGGAACGCCGCGCCGCCATACTCGCCGGGCTCCATCTCGATGCGCACCGCGACCGTCGACACGCCGCGCGGTGGCTTCGCGACGCGCGCGGTGCCGTCGCGAACGACCGCCGGCTTGCCGTCGACCCAGACGCGCGCCGGAGCCTTCGTGCCGAGCACGACCGCCGCGACGCCCGGGGGCGCGCGGAAGCGGTACCAGCCGACGCGTCGATCGCCGCGCGACTTGACGTCGTACGCGATGTCCGGCAGCTCATCGAAGCACGTCAGGTACGGCGACGGCAGATCGATCGCGAGCTTGCGGTGCGGCTCGGTCTCGCGGCCGACGTTGGCGACCGGCGTGCTGCCCCACGGCTCGACGCCCATGCGGCCGAACACGCTGACCGCGCTCCACGCGGCATCGTCGAAGCCGTGGTGGGTCCAGCCCTCGCCCTCGGACGGGCTGCCCTTCCACATCGCGTCGCTGACGATGTGCGTCGTCGCACCGCTTGCATCGCGCACCGACATCACCAGCGCGATGCCGCGCTTCTCGACGACGCCGAGGTCGGCATGCACCTGCCCCCACACGGCGACGACGTTCTCGCCGCCGCGCAAGTACGGCGCGATGTTGAAGGTCTCGGGGTTCTTCCACCGCGCCCACGGGCCGATCTCCTCTTCGATCTTCGTGCCGTTGACGAACAGGCGGTAGCCCGTGTACGCGGTGACGACGAGCTTCGCCGCTTGCGGAAGACGGTCGAGACGGAACGTCCGGCGCACGTGCGTCGCGCTCGTGTTGCCGCCCCAGATCCACGACGCGGTGCTCAGGTCGGGAGCCAGTCGATCGGCGACGCGCTCGTCGATCGATGCGACCGACGGCGGCTCCTTCTGCGCCCAGAGCCGCCCCTTGCCGCCGTCGGGGATGTCGAGAAGGACCGCGTTCTCCCCAGCGCGCAACGGCAGATTGCCGAGCGCGCCCTCGAACGGTTGCTCGACGCCGTTGACCCACAGTCTCGCCTGCGAGTTGCGCAGCTCGACGCGCAATCCGACGCGCTGCGCAACCGGCGATCGAATGCGCGTGAACAGCAGCTTGCGACCGGCCGGCAGCTCGATGAAGTTCTCGTCGACCGCACCGTCCGGATAGCCGCTGTGGCCGCCCCACGGCGCCGGGCGCGCGAGACCGATCGTCTGCGAGAAGTCGACCGTCCGCCAGACGCTGCGGTATTGCCCGACTCGAACCTCGACTCCAGCGCGCGCCGAGTCCGCATCGGCCAGTAGCACGTCGACCGCTTCGATGTCGCTCTCACCGAGGCCGAGCCACAACCAATGCGGCCCGATCGTCGCTAGCTGCGGAGCCCAGCCGCTCTCGTCGATCGCCGCGCGGTGCCAGCCGAGCTCGACGCCCGGCGTCGCCCCCTCCTCGCGATAGTGGAACGCGCGCACCTCCGGTCCGATGACGTCGTCGGACGGCGGCCAGCGGAACTCGCCCCAGCGGTTCTCGCGCGTCGGGATGACCGAGAACCGCCAATCGTCTCCGAGCGCTTGTGCCGCCGGTTGCAGGCGCGCTCCGGCGCCCTCGCCGCGACGCGCGTCGCCGGGGCGGAAGACGATGAGAATCGCCGTATTGCCGACGCAGTGCTGCTCGACGTGCGTGTAGCCGTCGCGACGCTCGAAGCGATCGACCGCGGTCACCTTCCCGGTCAACGGATCCCAGAGCTCGGGCACGCCATCGACGCGACAGCGCGCCTTCAGATCGAGAGGCCCGTTCGTCGCGTTCTGGACGAGGTAGAGATCGGTCGTGCCGACGCGACGATGGTGTACGTACGTCGTCCCCGCCGCGCAGTCGAAGTCGCGATCGACGTGCTGCGACAGCAGCTCCGGCAGCCCCGGCCCCGGAGCCGGCAAGAACGCTCCGAAGCCGCCGCCGGGGAAGCTCTTCGAACGCGTCGCTCCGTCTCTTGCCGGCCCGACGAGCTGCTCGAGGAGCGCCGCGAGCCGCGGATCGTCGCGACCGCTCTCTGTCGACGCGGACGGCAGTCGACTGCAGAACACGACCGTGCCACCCGATTGCGCCAGCCGCAGCGCTTGCTCGACGACCGCGCGGCGCACCGTGGTCTCGGGGCTGAAGACCAGCGCGCGATAGCCGTTGCCGGCGACGGTCAGTTGCCCGTTCGCGACCTGCGCGTTGGCGATCGAGTCGTCGTCGATGATGTCGTTGTCCATGCCGGCGTCATAGATCGACCGCGACAGCCGCATGTAGCCGTTGTAGCCGGGTCGGTCGCCGCCGGGCGGCTCGCCGGCGAGCAGGCTGACCACCGGATAGTGAACCGCGACGTCGACGACGTGCGTCCCCTGCGACAGAAGATAGCTACACCGCGCGACGAAATCGGACAGCTGGCCGTAGTAGCGCCAGTACGGCTGGCGCCAATGCGGGTCGGGCGCGGCGTGCTCCCACGTGCTCGCGCGCGTCGAGTAGTACAGCCCGTGCTCGTCGTAGAGATTGGACCCGAACGCGAAGTCCGTCGACAGCCACGACAGCGTCTGTTCGGTCGTCCGCCCCCAGCCGCTCGAGTGGAATGCTTCGTTCCACACGCGTGGACGGCCGTAGAGCCGCGCGATCGACGCGGCCACCTTCGTGTCGTAGTAGTTGCGCTGCTGCAGTGGCCGCTGGCCGTAGTCGTCGAAGCCCGGCGCCGAGAACCAGCGCTGCGTGCGGAAGTAGTCGATGTAGCCCTGACTCTGACGATCGATGCTGTTGCGACCCCAGTTGTCGTGGCTCGTCAGGACGTTTCTCTCGGTCGTCCAGTCGTAGACGCGTTTCCAGTAGTTCTGCTCGTCGATCTCGAGGTACGTGTCGAAGAACGCGGTGCGGTAGGCCGGAGTGCGCGGCCCGACGTCGAAGTGGAGCGCCGGAATCGCACGGCCGATGTCGTAGCCGTGCCGCTCGCGGAACTTCGCCGCGAGCTCCCGCGTCCAGATGTCGCGCCGCGTCGGCGGGTGCTCGTCCTGAAACACTCCAGCGAAGCTCGTGCCCATCGCGGGCTTGCCGAGGCGCCGCTCGATCTCGCCGTAGAACATGTCGACGAACGCGTCGGCCGCGTCGCTGCTGAGCCGAAACGACAGGAACGGCTCGGCGACCGATACCGCGACGCGCCAGCGGCCCGCGCCCGGCTTCCATTCGAGGACCCGATCCTGCACGTGCTCGGCGAGGTCGACGCTGCGCGCGTCGAGCGCGACGTCGCCATCGAGCGGATACGCGTGCGCCGCGATCAGCTCGCCGTCCGGCAGCTCGATCCGCGCCGCCTTCGACGACGACGCCTCCGCGGTGAGGAAGGCGACGCGGTGCGTGCTCGCATCGCGCGTGCGAGCCGCGGCTAGCTCGAGCCAGCCGTACTGCCCGTAGCCGACCTGGTCGTACGCCCACAGCGACATGCCGAGACGCCGACACTCCGCGTGGACGAACTCGAACACCTCCCACCAGCGCGGGCTGAACGACGGCGGATCGCAGCGCCCCGGCGAACGCTGGATCGGACACACGGCCTTGACGCCCTTCGCCGCGAGCGTCTCGAGCTGCCACGTGATGCGCTCGCGCTCCATGCGGTCGCCCTCCCACCACCACAGCGGCACCTCGCCCCACTGCGCGTGGTCCGGCGCGGCGAACTCGGCGCGCAGCCGGTCATGGTCCGGCAGAGCAGGAGATTCGTCCGCGTCGACGGGGGCGGCGTGAACGACGAGTGCGGCAAGCGATACGGCGAGAGTCGCCGTGAGGCGAGGCGTGAATTGCATGACGGTCAACAGTCCGTTGAAGAAGGGCTCCGAGCCCGAGGGCGAGTCGTCTCGGTCGGGATCGAGGCGCCAAAACGCAGGAGCTTCGCGTCGACTCACTCCTTCGCGGCGTCGCCCGCGGCGGGCTCGAACAGCCCGCCGAAGTTCACGTGGCCCCAATCGCCCGTCGCGCGGTCGGCGATGCGGACGACTGCCTGCTTGCCGACATGCTGCGACGTCGCGATCGTGTGGAGCTGCAGAGTATTCGACTGCGACTCGCTGGCCATGCGGGCGATCTCCTCGCCGCTCTCGACATCGACGAGCGACACGAACGTCTCGTTGCTGTCGGTGCCACCGGAGACCGCGGCGAAGAGAAACGCCGTCCGAATCGTGAACGCGGGCGACTCGATCGTCCCGGTCCACGCGTCGTTCAGCCGTCCGTCGAGCGCCTCGGCGGTGCCGACGAAGTGGCGGTAGTGCGGCCGGAACGAGCTCCGCTTCGACGTCGTGAAGACCGGCCTGACGTTTCCGTCGACGAGCTTCCACCGCGCGCGCACGTCCGCGTCATCGAGATCGAAGAGACTCTCGCCCGGACGCGGCACGGGAGCCCAGCCGAGCCGGGCGACCTCGATGCCCTTCAGGCTGCGCTTCAGCGTCGCGATGTAATACTGACCATCGTGGAAGATGATCTCGGGTGCCGCGACCGGCAGCGTGCAGAGGAAGTAGAGCCGATCCTGATTGATGCCGAACATCTTCGGATCGGTCGAGTGGTACACGCTCGTGATCATGTTGCGGCCGTACCGCTGCGTGCGGAACAGGTAGTAGCGGCCGCGGTACTCGACGACGTGTGGGCACTCCGCTGACGTCGCGCCCGTTCCCGTGCGACCGCCGAACGCGACGGTGACGGATTCGCTCCACCGACGCAAATCGGTCGACGTGCGACAGAACACAGCGCCCTGACGATTCGGAAACGCCGTGTAGTAGCAGTGCCAGAGGCCGCCGACGTCGAGCAGCATCGCGTCGCGCGTGTTCGCGCCGGAACCCTCGGTGAACATCCCCGTGCGGCCGGACGTCCCGACCATGCGCTTGAACGTCTTGCCGTCGCGGCTCCGCGACAAGCAGATGTGCTCCCAATCGCCGTACGCCATGAACCAGAGCCCGCGGAACCGCACGACGTGTGGCGCCTGCATGCCGCCGGCGGTCTCGCCGAGATCGGTGCGAGCTTCCTGGGCGATGCCCATCGGCTGCCAATCGCTGTCCGTGAGCTCATCGCCCTCCCAACGGTAGAACAGCCGCGTTGCGCCGCCGCACTTCGTCTTGCGGATGCAGGACCACAGCTGCCATGTCGAGTCTGCCGCCTGCCAGATGGCAAAGTCGACGGGCTGCTGACCGGGCGTCGTGTAGTCGCCGAGATCGGGATCGCCGCTGATTTGCCACGCCGCGTCCCTGGCAGAATCGTGGGACGACTCGATGACAGGAATGAAGACCGGCGGCTCCTCGGCCGCGATGGGGGTCGCGATGATGAGAGCTCCCAAGACCATGATCGCTACGCTCGGCTTCCTACCACTCATCGTCTCACCTCCCTTGCGCGAGCCAAGTCGCGATCGCACGCCCGAGGTCGCGGCCGAACGCACGAGCGCTCTCCGGGGTCACGGGGACGCCGCCCGCGTTCGCGAACGGCAGCTCGAGCGTCGTCGCGAGCTCGACGCCGAGCAACCCGGCAGACCAATTGGCGCACGTCGCGAGCAGCCCCTCGGCAGCCTTGTTCCAACCCTTGTCCCATCGCATCGTGTATCGCTTGCTGTACGGGAGGGGCCCCGTGACCGACTCCTCGAGGATCGCCGCGAAGGCGTCGAGCGCCGCGTGCCCCCTCTCGCCGGAGCCCTCGACCAGGAAGATTCGCTCGTTGGGCACGCCGCTGATAGCCGGACAGTGGAGATCGATCGCGAGACGCAGCCGGCCGGCCGACCACTCCGGCACGAAGGTCCGCAGCGCGCGCACCGAAGGCCAGATCGGCTCGCCGAGGTAATCGCGATTGTGATCGTGGGGCTTGCGGCGCTTGCCTTGATCGCCGTCTTCGACACCGTCCTTGTCGACGAACGGGATGGCGACGAACTCCACCTCCTCACGCAGGCGGCGCGCCTCGTCGGTGTCGCCGAGCACGAACTCGACGATGCCCTCGAGCGCGAAGTTCGCCGTCGACTCCCGCGCGTGGTGGCGCGCCGTCAGCAGCACCTTGCGCCGAGCCTTGCCATCGACGCGACCGAAGTGGAGGCGCTCGATCGCGCGCGCTCGGCGCGTCGTCGCCAACGTGTCGACGCGCAGATGCGGGCTCTTGCCGATTCGCGACAAGAACCGGTGGAGGTCGATCCACGTATACGGCACGGCGAACGCGAACTGGACGGCCCCGACGGCCTCCTCGCGCGGAAACGTGTAGACGAACGATGCGTCGTCGACGCTGTCCTTGCCGAGCCACGACCACGTCACGCCGCCGTCGATGCTGACGGCCGGGCCGCGCACGCCGATCGGGCTGCGGCCGTCGAAGCGGAAGCGCACCTTCTGCCCGGCGCGATGGCCGCGGGCGCGAAAGTTCCACCAGAACGACCAGCCGTCGGTATCGCGTAGCTCCTGCTGTACGAGAATCTCGTCGGCATCGAGCTTCGCAACCCGGATGTTGCCGCCGGGGAAGTCGCCGTCCACGACGAGCCGACCCTTCGCGAGCGGAATCCGCGCCGCATCGATGACCTCGCGCAGCGCCACTGACGCGCCGCCGCGGCGCTTGCTCTCGTCGGCGGCTTCCATGAACGCGTAGATCTCGATCGATTCCCGGTCTGGGATCGGTTTGACGCCGGTGCGGAAGAACTTCGCGATCTCGACGACGAGCGGCGCATATCCCTCGTAGCGGCCCGCCTCGGCCTCGCCCTTCTCGCCGACGACCTTGCCGCCATAGCCTTTGCGCTCGCGGAACGTGCCCTTGCGGCCATCCTTCCACGTGCCGTGAACGACGAGCGCGCCGTCCTCGACCGTGCGGACGACCGATTCGCACCCGGCGCCCATGACCGTAAACAGGCTCTCGACGCCGTGGATACCGTACCAGTACAGGTCGGGGTGGCGCGGCTCGATGTGCGCCGGGCTGCCCACGTCGGCGGACAGCACGCGGCCGACCTTGCCGCCCCGCACCGCCATCGTGCTCGGCGCGAAGCGCAGCGACGACGAGGTGAACATCGGCACGCCGTACTGCTTCGCGAGCGCGAAGATCGCCAGCGTGTCGGTCAGCGACCCCGCGAACGGCTTGTCGATGTAGACCGTCTTGCCAGCGCGCAAGACCGGCAACACTTGCTCCAGGTGCGGCCGGCCGTCGATCGTCTCGAGGAGGACGTAGTCGACCCGCTCGAGGAGCGCCGAGATCGAGTCGACGATCTCGATGCCCATGCCGCGCATCTGCTCGGTGTACTTCGCTACCCGCGACGTGCCGGACGGGATGTCGGGCGTGCCCTTCGGATACGCCGCGACGACCCGGAACAGCGCCAGATCGCCGGTGGCCTTCGGGTCGTTGAAGATCTTCGTGAACGCGACCGAGTGCGACGTGTCGAGGCCGATCATGCCGACGCGACCGACGCCTTTCTTCGCGGGTTCGTCCTCGGCATGGAGCACACGGCCGACGATGACCGATACGACAGCGAACGCGACGCACAGAGAACGAGAACAGTGATCAGTGAGCATGGGGTCACCGGAAGCCTGACAGCAAAACGCACGCGAGTATCGAGAGTCGCGTCATTCGAAGGGGTCCGGCGGCAAGGGGCAGAAGTCGCTGTCACCGCCGTGGAAGAGAAACTCGAGGCTCGCCTTGCACCAATGCGCACCCTCGCCGCGCAGGAACTGCAGCCACTCGGGACTCTGCTCGTTCCGCGCCCAAGCATGGTGCGCCAGCGCGTACGCGCCGATCGCTTGCGTGATGCCGCGCGACGCGCAATGCCGCTCGGCACGTCGCGTCGAGCGGTTGATCGAGAAGATCCCGAGGCCGAAGAAGATCGCGGTGAGATCGGTCAGCGCCTCGGTGTCCGGCTCGTCCGGGCTCACGCGCCCCTCGCTGAGGAGACGCACGCGCGACAGCTCATGCGCGAGAATCGCGACGACATCCTCCGCCCGCTCCAGGGCGGATTCCTCGACGTACACGGTCGGCACGACTCCGTCCTCGAAGAGGCTTTGCTCCTCCGGATCGACGTCGGAAAGCTCAGCCGTGTCGCCCTGCGCCTCGTGCGCACCGCCGCTGCAGAAACCGAGCTCGACGGTCTCGGGCGGAATGTCCATGTAGTAGCAGACGCGACGGTAGAGGTCTTCGACCGCCTCGTGCGAGCCGTCGTAGGTCGCCGAGAAGTACTTCCGCGTCGGCAGCACGGGCGGCGACGCGGTGAACCGGCGGTCGCCGAACTCGGCGCACAGCCAGTTGAGACGATCCTCGACCCAGCTCTTGTCAGCGGCAGACAGGGGGCAGCGCGGCGGAAACCAACTCATCGCGGACCTCGCGCAAGACACAGCCGGCATCGGCGGCGATCACCGCAGCCGGCCCATGCATGAATTGTCAGCATGCGGCAGGGATGCGTCAACCCGGCGCTGCCCGCTCGCACACGAAGCACACGTGCCCGCGCTCGTCGCTCTCGACGAAGAACAAGGCCGCGTCGTCGCCGTCCCGGATGCGCAGCTGCGCCCGGATCTGCGCCGTCGTCCACGGAAACGCACGCCGCGCGACCGACGCGCGACCGATGCCGAGCGCTCGCAACTCGGAACGCAACGCGTCGGTTCGATACGGCAGCATGGCGCGAATGCGAAAGACGCGTCCGAGGAAGTCGTCCGGCGGCGGCTCGTTGGCGACGAGATACGCGGCACGGCGGTTCACGCTGCGCAGTCCGAGCCGTCGAGCGTACGGCGCGACGAGACCGGCGCGAATCACCGCGTGCCCCGGCTCGAGGAACCAGTCGCCCTCGACGCCCGTCTCGACCGAGACGCGTGACTCGTCGCCGAGGACGCCCTCGACCTCGCGTGTGCCCCGACGCGAAATGTCGACAGCGAGCAACGTCGGTGCGGCGATGTCGCTCGTGCCGGGAGCCTGCTCGACGAGCACCTCCTTGACCTCGTTCTCGAGCGACACGACCGTGATCGCGACGACCGACGACAGCTCGCGCGGAATCGCCACCGGGTCGACCAGCGGCGACAGCTTGACGAGCACTCGCCTCGCGCACCGCACGAGGTCTTCGGCCAGCGCGGTCACGTCGGGGCGGCTGTCAGTGATCGTCGAGACGCGCCCGGCGGCATCGGGCCGGCGATCCGGGTCGAGGTAGACGAGGTCGAAACGACGGCGCGTCGAGCGCAGGAAGTCGGCGATGTCGAGGCACTCGATCGCGTCGGGGCGCCAGCCGAGGCGCTCCAGATTGTGACGCAGGACGGTCGCCGCGAACGGGTCGGACTCCACAAGCGTCGCGTCCTCGAACGATCGTCCGATCGCCCACGCGTCGACGCCGAGCCCGGCCGTGCCGTCGAGAAACGTCCCGCCGCGATAGCGCGCGGCCTTCCAGGAGGCGACCGCCTCCGCGCTGGCCTGCTCGAACGCCTTGCGCGTCAGCAGGCAGCCGGCTCGCCGCAGCGTCGGCAGCTTCTCACGGGCGCGTCGGAGCAGGCGAATCTGCTCGACCGCCGCCGGCAGTTCGAACGACACCTTGCCGCGATAGCGCAGCGCGAGCGCCGCGGGGTCGTCCTCGCCGTGCTCCTCGATGAAGCGCTGCGCGTCGGCCGACGTCAGCGAGGCGATGAACGACGCGGCGGCAGGATCGTCGCAGGTTCGCCCTCCCGCATCGCCGTCGACTTCTTCTGCGCGGTCCGTGCTCACTCTCTGCGGCCTTTCTATGCCGGATGATACGGCACAGGCGCTCAGCAACTCGGATACGAACACGCGCCGAGTTCGTCGTCCACCGGGTCGATTCCGCAGCTCTCGGACCCGGGCGGCTCGGGCGGTTGCCCGCCGAGGAACAGGAAGTTCAGCACGCGGT
>CAYMRB010000266.1:0-14157 GCA_964392615.1 uncultured Planctomycetia bacterium
CCCTGGAGAGCTCTCAGCCGCGTCGAACGCCTTTCCTGGACGGGCTCCTAGCGCGGGTCTCTGACCAACACGCATTGGAATCCCGTGTGCTCAAGGCCCGTGCCGGAACGCCGTCACGCCGCATCCATCAATGGTCGCGGCTTCGCGCAGCAGCTTCGCGGCCAGCCAGGCCAGCCCCGCGCGTGGGTCCACGTCCAGGACAAGGACCGACGCTACGTGCGCTCCCGCGAGTGGATCCTGACGAGCCGCGGAGAGTTCCGGCCGGTGGTCGAGCTCGGCCGCGAACGCGCCGCGCCGCTGTCCGATCCTCTCACCGCGCAGCGGCTGGCCGCGAAGAAGGCCTCGCCGCGGCTCTGCGGGAGGCGGCGTTCCTGCCGCCGTAGAGTCGCCCGATCGACGGGCTACCTCCTCCCAGCTGACGACATCACGTCCGTCCGCGCCCGCGGTTGTGTACCTGCACCCAGTCTCGGCCTCGAGCTTGACCGTCCATCGTCCCGCCGGTACCGTCAACATGCCCTCGGGGTGATTCGCAGTGTCTCGGCCGGCAAGAGTGGAGGTTCCGATGCGATTCCGACGACGTTTCGTCTCGACGTCTCGTCCGGTCGCGATCGCGGCCGCGATCGTTCTGGCTGTCGCGATGGCGGCGACAGCGCGCGCTCAAGAGTCGTTTCTGCGCGGCGACGCGAACGCCGACGGTCGCATCGACATCAGCGACCCCGTCTTCCTGCTACGCCACCTGTTCCAAGGCGGCCCGCGGCTGACATGTGCCGACTCGGGCGATGCGGACGACGATGGCGACCTGAACATCTCGGACAGCGTCCGCGTTCTCGGCCTGCTGTTCCGTGGCGGACTCCCCCTGCCGGCGCCGGGGCGCGAGTGCGGTCCGGATCTGACCGGCGACGAGCTGTCGTGCGCATCGTACGAACCGTGCGCCGACGAGCGCGCCCGCGCGCCAGCGCTGACTGCGTTCACGCTGACGCCGAGCGGCCGCGGCGAGTTCTTGCTCTACGACGGGCCGCTCGGCTTCCGCCTCGGCGAGTCTCACGTGCGCTTGTGGGGCCACGGACTGCTCGGAGCGCGCGAGGTCGTGCTGTCCGACGCGTCCGGCCTCGAACGTTCTCTCGGCCGCGACGATTTCACCGCGGAGGCGGCGAACGAGACGGGGCTCGAGTCCATCGCGCTCGACCTGCACGACGACCAACGCGACGTGCGGCTGCTCTTCGAGGACGGCCGCAACGAGATGGGCGTCGAGGTCGTCGGCGCCGGAGGCGGCGAGCGATCGAACCGCCTGAGCATCCCCGTGCTGACGACAGCGGATGTCGACGCGTTAGGCATCGTGATCAGCGGCGTCAACGTCCCGCTGCATCCGACGACCGGTCCCGTGTGGATCGAGTACGCTTGTCGCGACAGCCTCACCGACGCCGCGTGGGCGATGCACGTCGACTTCACCGTCGACGTCGGGACGACATGGCTTCCCGCCCTGTCATTCGTCGGCGAGCCGGGGGGCGACGGGCCGAACGAGATCGCCTGTGGTCCCATCGTGCGTCAGGACGGCGCCCTGTTCCCCGGCGGCGGCGCCGTGCGCACATTCGTGTGGGATGCGTGTCGAGACGACGACTTCCTCGCACTGAACGCCGATCGCGTCCCGCGCGAATGGGACATTGCCTTCCGGCTGCGACCGGAGCTCGAGGCCGGTATCCGGAGGTCGACGGATCACTCCGTCGAGACGCCCGCCGTGCCGTACGTGTACCTGCCGAGCTGCGGGGGCGACGACGAGGAGCCAGCGGCGACCAGCAGGTTCAGCGAGTCGTTCGACGACGATCGCTGGCTCGACGCCGACGTGACGACGGCCGTGTGGGAGCCGGGCACGCTGTCTGCGGCGCGCGGTGAGGCAGCCGATCCATTCGGCACGGGCGGCGAGGCACTCGTTCTCGAGGCGCAGGTCGATCCGGCTCCCGGCGTCGCGGCGTTCTGGAACATCGACACCGACGACATGACGCTCACTCATCACGCGCTCGCGCTCGTCGAGGGCGAGTGGCGTCACATCGCCACGCCACGCGCGTTCGACAATCCCGGCGCTGCGATCGGCGAGCTGCACCTCGCGTCGTGGACGATCGAGGCGGACGCCCGCGTCGTCGTGACGGGCTCGCAACCGCTCGTCGTGCGGCTCGCCGGTCCGTCGGGCGCGCGCACGCCCGACGAGGAGCTCGCCCTCTACGTCGCCGGCGAGCTCGACGTCAGCGGCGCGGCGGGTCAGGGCGGCGGTCAGACGCCGGATGCGCCCCACCTGCCGGGCGCGGGCGGTTCCGGCGGTCCCGGCGGCGGCGGCGGCGGACGCGGTGGGCGCGTCGAGCTCGCCGGTGACGATCTGCGCATCGCGGCGTTCGAGGCGGCCGCACCCGGCGCGAACGGCGGCGGCGAGGGCGGGGAGAGCTCGGCGATCTGGGCTGTGGACCGGTTGCGCCCGTCCAGCGTCGCGGGAGCGCCGGGCGGCGGAGGCGGCCATCTCCTGGCTGGCGCCGACGGGAACTACGGCTCGAGCCGGGCGGCGGAGTACCCTCCGCTGCGCGCGGGACGTGGCAGTTCGCCGCGGGGCGAACGGATGCAGATCGCTCCGACGACAGGCTCCGGAGGCGGCGGCGGCGGCGCCAGCGTGTCACGCGGGTGGCAGGGCAGCGAGAGGCCGTGGGCTGTCGGTGGTTCCGGCGGCGGTGGCGGCGGCGGCGGGCTCGTGGTCTACGCGCGCGGTAGCATTCGGGTCGACGGGACGATCCTCGCCAACGGCGGCGACGGCGGCGACGGCGGCACCGGCGTCGCGCCGAGTGGAGCCAGCGCGGGCGCCGCAGGTGGTGGCGGATCCGGCGGCTCGATCGTCTTGCGTGCGCTCGGCGCGATCGAGGTCGCGTCCGCCGACAGCCTGCAGGCGCGCGGCGGAGGCGGCGGCGGCGGCGTGTCCTCTCAGAATGAAGACGCCGGAGACGGCGAGGGAGCGCCAGGGCGGATCCGTCTCGAGAGTACGCGTGCCCACACGCCCGCACAGGCTGCGCCGCGGGCCGTCACGACGCGGCTGACCGCACGGCTGCGCGATCGGCTGTCACGAACCTCCGATCGACGTCTGTCGGTCGAATCGGTCGAGGGCTTTCCGCCGCGCGGCGTCGTGCGCGTCGACGACGAGGTCATGACGTATCGCGTCAGGAGTGACGCGCGCAACCGGTTCGAGGACCTGGAGCGCACTCCGCACGCGCTGGCGGAACACGCCGTCGGCGCGCTCGTCGTCCTCGTGACGAACACGTGGCCGCCGGTCGACGGCGTCGTCGAGGATGGCGGGATGTCCGAGCTCGATTCGCCCTTCGGCCTCGAGACAGGCTCGGGAGTCGACGGGGCGCTCCACCTGCACTTCGAGCAGGGCATCGATCCGGCGACCGGCGCGCGGACCGTCGACGCGACCGGTGCGCCGGTCTCGCGCTGGACGTTCGACACGAGCGCCGGTGTGCTGCGAGCGCCCGACGGCGGGATCTTCCTGCGCGGTGCTGGCGAGCCCGGCGTGCTCGAGCTCGATTCGTTCATCGTCGACGAGGGCGTCGTGCTGCGCGTCGTCGGTCCGCGGCCGCCGCAGATCCTCGTCAGCGGCGAAGCGCTTGTCGATGGAACGATCGACGTCAGCGGTGAAGACGGCGGCGCGTTGCGCTTCGAGCCGGACCAACTGCCGCTCCCCGGCATCGCCGGACGCGCTGGCGCCGGCGGCGGCGAGGGCGGGGAGGGAGGCAACGTCGAGTTCCGCGATGGCAACCCCGACAACAATGACGACCCCGCGAACACGGTCTTCACCGATGCGCAGGACGGCGATCTGCCGGAGCGCGTGCGCCGGCTGTTCCCCGCGCTCGGACGCGGTCGAGGCGGCGCGCACGGCGAGGTCGGCCTGACCTGCTGCGCCGAGGCGGCGGGCGGCGGTGGCGGCGGCGCGAACCTCGAGGCCGGCGGCGATAGCGTCGTGGATCGACTCGTCCATCCGGACGCGATCGCGTCTGGCGGCGAGTCCTTCGGCGCGCGCTCGATCCGGCACGGGGGCGTGCTCTTCCTGGCGGGAGGAGGCGGAGGCGGCGGCGGTGGTGCGAGCGCCGAATCCGTGCCGCCGGGCATCGGGGACTTCGAGGGCGTCGTGTTTCCCAGCGTGGGTCGTTCCCCCGGCACGGGCGGGGGCGGAGGCGGCGGTGCGCTGCGCCTCGCCGCCGTCGCGATCCGTCTGGGGCCCCGAGCGCGTCTGATCGCACGCGGCGGCGACGCGTTCCAATCGGTGCAGTACGGCGGCAACGGCGGCGCGGGCGCCGGCGGCAGCGTCCTGATCGAGGCGGGCGCCCATCTCGAGCTCGACCCGAGCGCGAGGATCGACGTCGCTCCGGGTACCGCCGATCGGCCGCCGCCGAGTGCTGCGGACGGACGGCCGCTCTACGCGGGCAACGAGGCTCGCGACGGCGGCGGCGGCGCGGGCTCGGCCGGTCGAATTCGCCTCCAGGTGCCGTCGGGCGCACGCGTCGCCCGAGACACCGACCGCGAGCTGATGCAGTGGTCCGTCGGACCGTTCTGGCCGACCGCGGTCACGAGCGTCGCCAGATCGCTGCCGTTCCGGTTCGCCGGTCGCGACGCGCACGGTGCGACGACGCGGTCACAGCGGCTCGGCGCCGCGACCGTTCGCCATGCGACGCCCGTCTTGTCGGGCAGCCGCGCCGTCGTGCTGTGGGAGGGCGCGCTCGACAGCCGCGACCGCTTCGACGCACCGGCCCGATTCGGCGGCCCGACCGCCGATCCGCGCGATCTGCGCGACGCGGTGTGGGGACGGTTCACGGTGTACTTCGTCGTCGGTCCGGCCGCCGGCGAGATGCCGGCCATCCGCGCGCTCGAGGTGCCGATCGCGGTGGGAGAGTGACCGACGCGGACGCGCAGGGGGCTCCGGACGACGCGACTCGACGCGACTCGACGCGCGCCGAATCGATCACTCCACGCGGGCGTACTCGCCGCGATTGCGCTCGACGAGCGTGCGGAGGAAAGTCTCCTGCATCGTGCGCCTGTGCATGAGGACGCCCAGCGCGTGGATCGCGGCGCGTCCCGCGTTGCGCTCGGCCACCTCGTCCAGCGTCTGGGTCAGGTACTGCTGCTCGCCCTCGATTCCTCCACATGGACCGGTGCCGCCGCCGTCGCCGATGTACAGGATCGCGGGAGCCACCACGCCTACGTCGTCGGCGACCTGCAAGGCCTCCATGAGCCCGGCGCCCACGCAGCTGCCGGCTCCGATAGACATCTCCGCGAGCCAGCTCCGAGCCGTGGTCCGCATGACTCGATCCGCCGGCACGGGGCCGAACCGCACGGTCGATGCGTCGAAGGCCACGATGGCGAAGAGCATGCCGTCGTCGAGCGCCGCGATCGAATCGCCGAGGACGCGCTTCGCGATGGCGAGCTCGCCGGAGTCCCCCATCGAGCTGGAGCGATCGACAACGTAGAACGCCCCGGCAGCGGGTACCTGCAGATCGCCAAAGCGAACGTGCGCCGCACACGGCTGGAACACGCAGTCGAGCTCGTCGTCCGTCGGATCGACGCCGCAGTCGGGAAACGGCGCGGGCGGTATGGGCCCGCGCGCGAACAGGGACGCGAGGAGAAAGACGGCGTCGCTGATCGCCACGCGCCCGTCGTCGTCGGCGTCGGCGGCGTCGAGGCATGTCACTGCATCGGTGCGCTGGAAGAGGAATCCGAGCACCTGCACCGCGTCGTTCAAGAGCACCGTGCCGCTGCCATCGACGTCGCCACGGATGAACTCTGCGTCAGCGCGCAGCGGCTCGACGCCGAGCACCATCGCGACTGCGAGGCCACACAGAACTGCGCGAGTCCGTCCCGTCGCTTGCATGACTTGACCTCCCTCTCGCGGCATTCGAACTTCCGTCGTAGTGCGCGTCGCGAGCACGACCCGCCGCCGCCGGGAACACCGTTGATCCAGGCGAGTGCCGATTCGCGCGTCCCCTCGCTTGCACGCATCAGCGGCAGCGAGACTCGGTTCGTCAACGATCGCGAACGCCCCCATCGCGGCTCTCAGGAGAGATCGATCCGTGTCGGACCTGTCCATCGAGCTACCTCCGCTGCCGTCGAGCCGTCGATTGCCCTTGCCGTCCAGCCGCGCCCGCCCACGACAGCCGGCGTCGTCAGTTTCCGCGTCGCGAGGGATGCAGTCAACAACGATCCTGACCGAGGGTGCTGGCCCCGATTCCGCGGACGACCTGGGCTGCGATGTCGCGTGATAGCGGATACGAAGTTTCGGCATCGCCTCACCGACCGAAAGGCCCTCCGGGCGCGCCAGAACGCCCCGCATCGACGCCATCCACGCCCAGAACCAACTTCCACACCCGCGACCACCGTCGGGTCTCTGGCCAACCCGCACTGGAATCTGTCCGGTGCGACCGAGCGGACTGCGAAACTCGAGCCTACTCCTCCGGTCCCTCGATCGTCACCGCCATGACGATCGGCGCGGTGCCGTCGCGTCCCTTGACGAACTCGATCGAGCTGATCGTGTCGCGTCGCTTCGGGTAGATCGCGAGGTAGCGGATCTGCTGGCCGCGCAGCTTGTACGCGAGTTTCGATTCGGGGACCTCGAAGTGGCCGATGTAGTCGGCGAAGTGAACGCCGTCGAATAGCTCGTGGTCCTCGCCGCCACCGTCCTCGAACTTCAGTCGGACGATCATCGTCTGGCCGCGCTTGCCGGGCTGCTTCGCGTTCCAGCCGCCGACGCCGCTCAGCAGGTGAATCGCTCGTGCCGGCGCTCCGCAGCGCAGCTCGACCGACCGGGGCATCGTCCTCGGGAACGTGCCGTTGCGGGATTGGAGCATGATGATGTTCGGTCGCGTTCCGGCGAGCGGATCGACGAGATGGAACGGCACGCCCTCGAACGTCTTCGGCTTCCAATCGGGGAAGATCAGGCGTTCGTGATCCGAGTCCTTCGTCGTGAACATGCCGCGCGTCGAGCAGATCGTCGCGACGCGGTCGAGCGGCAGCAGGAGGTACTTGCCACGCGCGGTCAGGAACGACAGGAGGTCGACCATGTCCTGTGGCTTGATCTGCTCCTCGAAGCCCGCCGGCATCAGCGACAGACGCGAGCCGTCGAGGCGGACGATGTCCTCGCGCAGGAACGTGTGCCGCTTGGCGTCCGAGTCGATGATCTCGATCGCGGTCCTCGTCTCCGATGCGAGCATGCCGCTCGTGACGAGACCTCTGTTGGTCACCACGGTGTACTGCTGATAGTTGCCGACGACATCGCGACTCGGATCGAGGATGTGAACCAGCAGCTCCGACTTCGGCTGCGCCGCAATGCCCGTGAGGTCCGGACCGATCTCCGTACCCTCGCCGCTATGGGTGTGGCACTTGGCACAGACCTCGTCGAACACCTTCTTGCCGCTCTTCGCGCTGCCTGCCTTCTCGGTGACCCAGAGGAGCTTGCGGATGACCTCCTCGCGGTCCGGGTCCGGAAGGCCTCCCTTGCGCTCGAGAACGGTCTTGGCGCGTTTCGCGATGGTGGCGTTCGGGTGCCGCGTCAGCGACTCCCGCTGATCGAGCGGCAACAGGCTGAGGTCGATCACGCCGCCCTCGGCGCCCTCGAGGAGCGCCGCCGTCCACTCGGCCCGGCGCAGCAAGAGCTGCTGCGCGTCGAGGCGGACCTGCGGCGTCAGATGCGCGTACGCCTCAGCGACTCGCGCTCCGACCACCGGCGACAGGCTCGTGCCGAGCGCGCCGAGGAAGCCGCGCGCGACCTCCGGAGTCACGCGCGCGTCGATCTGCGACACGATCGTGTCGACGACCTCGTCGTCGCGAGCTCGGAACTCGACGAGCTGACGCGCTGCCTCGATGCGCTTGTCCGGCGCGCTCGACGCGTCCTCGACCGCCTCGATCAATCCGGAGGCGATCGTCTCGACGTACGAATCGATGCCCGCGACGCCCCAGCGGCTGGCGAGCTTGATGTAGCGAGACCGTAGCGTCGGTGAGAGCACCTTGAGGACTTCGACCAGCGCGCGCCCGTCATCGGCGCCGAGACGCGGGCGCTCGCCGGCGTCTTAGGGCCAGCCCTTGGCGAGACCCGTGACGACAGCGTCCGCGACCGGCCGCGACGCGCCGCGCAGCTTCGCGACGAGCTCGGCGAGCGTGTCCACCGGCTTGCCGCGCGCCCAGTGTTCGGCCACGCGACCGATAATCGCCATCAACGCGCTGTTGTCGCCGGCCGACCTGTCGCTCGCGACCGCGTCGAGGAAACCGACGTCGTGAATCGCCGCAGCACTCGTTGCCGCGTCGGGAATCCAGCGGTCATTCGCGTTGCGCGGGTCGACGAACGCGGTCGCGATCGACTGACCGGCGTCCTGGGACGACGGCATGTCGGCGAGCGCCAGAAACGCGGCCAGCCGGACCTGCCCGTCGTCGTCGAGGAGCAGCCCCGAGCGGAGAATCGCCGCGGTCGACTCCGGCGTCGACGGCAGCACCTTCAGCGCTGCGCGGCGGACACCCGCGGATGCGTGCGCGAGCGCGCCGACCGTAGCCCGGAACGTGGGGGACGACGGTCCGCCGATCGCATCGAGCCCGTGCAGAGTCCACAGCGCGTGGATCGCGCCGACGTCGAGGCCGATCTCGTCGACCTTCGGCGTCGTGACGATCGCAGTCAGAGCCGGTACGACGTCCTTCTTGCCGCGCTCGACCAGCAGGCGCTGTGCGTGGAAGCGCCAGAGCTGATTGTCGTGGCGCAGCGTGGCGACGAGGGTCGCGGGCGACGCCCTGTCGAGTCGCAGCGGCGGCGGCAGCTTCGCTCCCTTCGGCGCGATGCGGTAGATGCGGCCGTGCACCTTATCGCGCAGCTCGGTCTCGTACGCGTTGCCGCGACCCGTCTTGAAGCCGCGCGGCGTCGGGTTGTGTTGAACGATGTAGTTGTACCAGTCGATCATCCAGACTGCGCCGTCGGGGCCGACCTCGGCCACGATCGGCGCGGTCCACTCGTCGTCGCTCGCAGCGAGGTTCGAGGTGTTGCGCGTGAGCACGTCAGCGCCGACGCGCTCGATTTCGAACGTGCCGACGAGATGTCCCGTCGGGCCGGTGACGAATGCCGTGCGGTTCCAGTAGTACTTCGGAAACAGCCGCGCGGTGTAGACCGCGTGACCGGCGGCCGCGGTGTAGCAACCGTGGTGGTCGACCTGCCGCACGAGGTCGGTGATCGGATAGAACCGCGGGCTGATCGCGCACGTCTCGAGCCGCTGTGACGACCAGCCGCGAACGCGCTCGTAGTAGCGGTTCGAGATCGGCATGTAGACGCTCGGGTTGCGGTTGGCGGTCGACCCGAACAGGATTCCGTCCTCGGTGAATCCGACGCCCCACGAGTTGTTGTTCGTGTTGCGCAGGAACTCGAACTTCGAGCCGTCGGGGCGGAAGCGATAGAAACCGGTCGCGAAGCGGTGCTGCTCGCCGCCGATCGTGCCGCCATAGCCCGCGTAGCCGACGATGCCCCAGATCTGGTTGTCGAAGCCGTAGCGCATATTGCTCGGCCCCGCGTGCGTATCGCCGGTTGACCAGCCCGAGAACAGGACCTCGCGCACGTCGGCGCGGTCGTCGCCGTCGGTGTCCGCCAAGAACAGCGTTTGAGGAGCCTGGTGCACGATGAGGCCGCCGCGCGCGAAGCAGATGCTGGTCGGGATGCTCAGCTTGTCGGCGAACACCGTGAACTCATCGGCGCGGCCATCGCCGTCGGTGTCGGTGCAGATCTTGATCTGGTCGGATCCCTGACCCTGTGGCTTGATCGAGTTCGGGTAGTCCTTCGTCTCGGCGATCCACATTCGCCCGCGTTCATCCCACGCCATGCAGATCGGTTTGAAGATGTCGGGCTCCGACGCGAAGAGCTGGAACTCGAAGCCGCGTGGGACGAGCAGATGCTTGCTCGATTCCTCGGGGCTCACCGGCAGCTGGACGCGGTCGACCGCGTCGGGCTTCGTGCGGTAGTTCGGCAGCTTCGCCTTGGTGTACTCGAACGGCTCGACGTCGGTGCGGCGACTGCCCAGCGCGATGCCGTCGTCGCCGCATGCCCAACGGATGCCGCGCTCGACCAGCGCGTGAAACGCCGGCTGTGTGAACGTGCGCGAATCGTGGCCGTATGCGGTGTAGAAAATGCGCCCCTTGCCGTGCGTGCGGACCCACGTCCAGGGCTCGTCCCGATCGCCCTCCTTGCGAACCTGCAGCACCGTGCGGTTCTTCTCGTTGTGGTGCCGGTGGACGTAGGTCTCGTCCCACGTCTCGAACTCCCACAGGCCGCAGCAGACCGGGTGCTCGGGCTCGACGACGCGAGTCCGGAACACGCCGGTTCCGTGGCGATGGAACTGCGCGCCGACAAGGTCGATGTAGGGCTGCGATTGGATGAAGCAGTAGGACGCGCAGTGAAGCGGTATGAAGCCGCCGCCCCCCGCCACGTAGTCGAGCAGCGCCTTCTCGTGCTTCGGCTCGTACTTCGTCCAATTCGCGTAGATGATCAACCCGTCGTACTTCGCGAGGACCTCCGGGGCGAGATCGTCCAGGCGATCGGTGTACGTGACGTCGATTCCGCGCGTCTCGAGAACGGGGATCAGCTCGGCCGATCGATCGCGCGGTCGGTGGTGTCCGTTGTCTCCGAGGAACAGGATCGAAAGATCGTCTGCGTTCGAGGTCCGGATCGACGCGACGATCAACACGAGAGCGAGCAGGCCACGCGATTTCATCGTGGAATTCCTCGTCGAGGGGAACTTTCTTAACTTTCCTAAGGAAGTGGTGGTATCGTAGCCGGCCGCGATGGACGATGCAACGGCCCGCTCGCTCCGCTTCGCCCGTCCCTGACGTCACACGAACAGTGGCGAGCTGCGCCGCCACGAACCGCATGGACATTCAACCGCCGCTCCTGCGCCGCATGTCGGCGCGCCGTATTCTCGAGGTCCTGCAAGACCACGGCCCGTCGACGAGGGCCGATATCACGCGCCGCTCGGGCATCAGCGCGCCGACGGTGTCGAAGGTCGTCGCGTCCCTGCTCGAGTCGAGTCTGCTGGAAGAGGGCGACGTCCCCGCGGGCACGTTCGGCAGGCCGGCGCGTCTCCTGCAGCTCGCGTCGCGATCCGCGCGCGTCCTGGGTGTCGTGCTCGACGTGCCGACGTGTCACGTCGTCGACGTCGGACTGGATGGCGCGCTCGACGAACGACGGTCGCGGGAGTTCGTCACGCCGCGGACGTATCGCGGTCTCATCGACGCCGTCGTGCGACACGTCGACGTCGTCTGCGATGACGGCGTGTCACGACTCGGAGTCGGCATCTGCACGCCAGGGTTGATCCATGTCGGTCGCCAGGAAGTGCTGATGTCGCCGAACCTGCCGATCACGAACGGCCGCTCCCCGGCGCGCGATCTGACTCGACGGCTCGGAGTCGAATCGGTGATGTGTCACGAGTCGCACGCGCTTTGTCTCGCCGAACGGGGCTTCGGCGGCGCGCGCGGTCTCGACGACTTCGCCATGCTCGACGTGTCGACGGGCCTCGGCCTCGGCGTGTTCAGCGGCGGGCAGTTTCTCGAGGGCAAGAGCGGCCTGGCCGGCGAGCTCGGCCACGTCACGTTCGACCCCGGTGGGCGCGCCTGCGGTTGCGGCAACCGCGGATGCCTCGAGACGCTCGCGACCGACACCGCGTTCGCGACCGGCCTATCGGAGCGTCTCGGGCGTCGTGTCGATGTCGACGCCGCGATCGAGCTGGTCGCCGCAGGTCGCGCGACCGCCCGCGGAGAGCTCGATCGCGTGTGCGAGTACCTGGCGATCGCGATCGCCGCCGTGATCAATCTCTTCAACCCGTCGACGCTCTTCGTGCACGGCCGAGTGCTGGACGCGCGTGACGGCGTGTTCGACCTCGTGCGCGATCGAGCTCGCGAGTGCGCGTTGAAGCCGTCGTTCGACGATTGCTCGATTGTCCAGGCGCAGGGCAACAAGCGGCTCGGCGCGGTGGCGGGTATCGTCGAGCATCTGACGGACGCGCTGGGGCCGAAGCTGCGCTAACCGCGGCCCGACCGCGGTCACGGCGCGTCTTCGACGCTGATGACGACACCGATCCGGTGCTCGGCATCCGGCGCCACCTCGACGACGTCGTCCATCGCGTTCGTCGTCTCGACGCAGAGCCTCTCGAGGTACTCGTCGTCGCCGCAATCGGTCATGCGCCGCGCCTTCTCGATCCACGGATTCCACACCACCGTCGAGCGGCTGCCGGTCTTGACGATGCGGATCGCTCGGGACAGGCTCGGGTCCACGATGACGCAATCGTCGGGCGTATCGAGGTAGATCCAGTCGACCTCGGAATCGATCGTCACGTCGCCGACCTGCGTCTTGCGTGATCCGGGTTCGAGCTGGTCGACATACGGTCGGCTGTCCAGGCCGAGCACGCGAGAACTTGACCGCCGTGCAGCGACACGGTCGCGTCTCCCTGGTCGGTCGAGATGACCGCCTCGATGAGGCCGCCGGCGCCGCGTTCGAACCGCAGTCGCGCGTCGAGACCGAACACATCGTCGAGCCGGGAGAGGTCGTCGTTCGTCACGTCTCTCGCTCCGTCGGAAGCCCGCGTCGGTCGGCGTCAGAACTCCGCATTGCCCGGCGTCCGCGGGAACGGGATCACGTCGCGAACGTTCTGCATGCCGGTCGCGTACATGATCGCGCGCTCGAATCCGAGGCCGAAGCCGGCGTGCGCCACCGTGCCGTAGCGGCGCAGGTCGCGGTACCACCAGTACGTGTCGGGATCGAGTCCGTCTTCGACGAGTCGCGCGTCGAGCACATCGAGTCGCTCCTCGCGCTGCGACCCGCCGATGACTTCGCCGATGCCCGGCGCGAGCACGTCCATCGCGGCGACGGTCTTCTCGTCGTCGTTCAGACGCATGTAGAACGCCTTGATCTCCTTGGGGTAGTTCAGGACGATCACGGGCCGTCCGACGTACTCCTCGGTCAGATAGCGCTCGTGCTCGGTCTGCAGGTCGCAGCCCCAATCGGTCGGGAACTCGAACTTCTTGCCCGATTTCTTCAGGGCCTCGATCGCGTCGGTGTAGTCCAGCCGCTCGAACTTCGACTCGACGAACTCCTCGAGCCGAGCGACGACGCCCTTCTGAATGCGCAGGTCGAAGAACGCCATGTCGTCCGCGCGCTCTTCCAGCACCGTGCGATAGATCGACTTGAGGAAATCCTCGGCGAGGTCCGCGTCGGCGGTTAGATCGGCGAACGCGATCTCCGGCTCGATCATCCAGAACTCGGCGAGATGGCGTGGCGTGTTGGAGTTCTCGGCGCGGAACGTCGGCCCGAACGTGTAGACCTTCGTCATCGACAGACAGTACGTCTCGACGTCGAGCTGCCCGGACACGGTCAGGAACGACTCGCGACCGAAGAAGTCCTCCGCGAAGTCGATCGCTCCGTCCTCGCCGCGGGGCGGGTTCGCCGCGTCGAGCGTAGACACGCGGAACATCTCGCCGGCGCCTTCGCAGTCCGAAGCGGTGATGATCGGCGTGTGGATCCAGAAGAATCCGTTGTCGTGGAAGTAGCGGTGGATCGCTTGCGACAGGCAGTGACGCACGCGGGCCACCGCCCCGATCGTGTTCGTCCGCGGCCGCAGATGGGCGATCTCGCGCAGCTTCTCGAAGCTGATGCGGCCCTTCGCGACCGGGTACGTGCGGGGATCCTCGACCCAGCCGACAACGCGAACCTCAGCGGCCTGAACCTCGAACTTCTGCTTGCCGCCCTGCGACTCGGCGAGCTCGCCGTCGACCTCGATCGAACACCCGGTCTCGAGGGCTTGGATCTCGTCGGCGTAGTTCGGCAGGTCGTTCTTCGCGATGATCTGCAGCGCGTCGAAGCACGAGCCATCGTGCAGGTGGATGAACGACAGGCCGGCCTTGGAGTCGCGGCGTGTTCGCACCCAGCCGCGAACGGTGATACGGCTTCCCGGGGCGACGCGGTCGTTCAGGCATTCGGCGACGGACGCGAGGGACATGCGATACTCCTTCGAAAGCGGCAGGCGAGATTCCAAGCCAGCGCGCAGGGTAGCAAGGGGCGGCTGGGCTCGCAACCGCCTCGGAGAGGGGCGAGGGATGACGATGAGCCGAGCTCCTTGCGTG
>CAYMRB010000267.1:0-14006 GCA_964392615.1 uncultured Planctomycetia bacterium
GCACCGCCCACGCCGGGGAGTACCGAACACGTGACCGCCCTGCCATCTCACGAGCTCAGAGTCTACCGCAACGCCGATCTCTTGCCCTCGGAGGCCGAGACGCTGTTCGAGAGCCAGCTGGCCCATTCCCGCCGCGCTTCGGCAGCTCACTCCGAGGATGCCGATCCGTGGCGCTTCGCGCTCATCTGCGCAGCCACGCCGACCGACCACGTGCTCGGCGGCGTCCTGCTCGACATCGGCCCGATCGGCGGAACGGGCCCGATCGCGGCACAGCGGCTCGCCTATCTCGAACGGACGTTCGTGCGACCCGAGTATCGTCGCCGTGGCCTGGCGACCCGTCTTCTCCGACGCGCCATTCAGGCGGCCTCCGAAGCGACCTGCGAGTACATCCGCTGCAGCAACGATTGGGACAACGCCGCGGAGACGCGGCTATTCCTGCGCTGCGGATTCGCGCTCGTCGACCTCAACGGCGAGGAAGAGGAGGAAGCGTGCTATCTGGCCGTGCGGCCTCTGCGCCATCTCGAGTCATGAGGCCCTGAGTGGCGTCGTCACCCCCCGTCGACGCACCCGCGATGGAACAGCTCGATGAACTCGTCGTCCATCGACGTCGCGGCCCCCACCGCGAGCGCGAGCTCGAGATCGGCCGTGACGCGCTCTCGCAGACCGGGAGGCAACCGCTCGATTCCGGCGGCGAGAAACTCGGCGTGATTCGCGTGGCGACAGTACAGCGCGATGCGGATGCCCTTCTCGAAGTGTCGCCTCTCGTCGCCGTCGAGCCCGTCCGCGACCGAGTACGCGTACTCCAACCGATCCGGCCGCGTGAAACCCGCCGCGAGCCCCATGCCGCCGAAGAGATCGAGCGCGTCCTCGCCGAACGAGCGCGCCTTCGCGAAGCCGTCCTCCGGTCGATCCATGTAGAAGAACCACAGACTGCGCCCGAGTCCGTTGAACGCCGATGCGCGTCCGAATCCCGGCAGGCGGCGCAAGCTCTCCAACCTCGCAGGCTCCTTCTCCATGGCGAAGAAGCCGTACTGAAAACCGTAGCCGTCGTGGACGAGATGGCGATAGCGCCGCTCGCTCAGACGGTCGGCGGCCGCGTCGAGACGGTCGGACCGCCCCGCGAGCTGGAAGCCGAGCCAGAACCCCAGCCCGATGTACCGCAGAAACAGGAACGGGTCGCCCAGTGGAATCGCGTCGGCCTCGAACCGCCGCACGAGATGCCGCACCGAACGCAGATGCAGCCGGCAGCGCACGCCGAAGCCCATCGCGGCTCCCTCGTAGTAGAACGGCCAATAGACCGTGGCGAACTCGGCCGCCTCGGCGTCAAGGCGCGACGGTCTCTTCACCGCGATCTCGAGCCCCGTGAAGAACGCGGCGAGGACACCCTCGATGCGCTCGCGGCACTCCGCTTCGGCGACCGCTATGCCGAAGCGCTCGAGAGAGATCTCGCGCCGACCGTCCGAACCGAGCGGCCCGATCAATCCGCCGAGGATCCGATCCCCCAGCAGACGGCTCGCGATGTTGATCTCCGCGCGCATCGCTCGCTCACTTCGATTCCGTGGTCGATTTCGCAGCGCTCGGTCGTTCGGGCACCTGCGGCAGATCGTCGAGGTCGCCGACGAGGTCGGACAGGAGCCACGTATCGACCTTCGCGCTCCACGAGCAGCGCTCGTCGACGTACGCATCGACCATGTGAGCCGTCAGATCGATCCGCTCCTTCAGTCCCCGATCGTTCGGAAAGAGCTTCTGCCCCTTCTTCCAATAGCGCATGCGGCCGGTCGCGAACTGATGCTGCTTGACGTACGCGTCACCTATCGAACGGTACGCCAAAGCATGGTGCGGATCCAGGCCCTTCTGAATCGTCAAGCATCGCAGGAACGCGTCGATCGCGTACGACCCGTGCCCGAGCTTCGGCAGTCGATGGAGATGGATCGTACCCCGCAGATAGTGCAGCCCCCAATTGCCCGGAAACGCCTCGATCACCGGCGCGATCAGCTCGAGGGCACGGCTGGAGAGGAGCCCCTTGCGGACGCTGCCGAGACGGCGATCCGGGATGCGGTCGACGAGCGCCAACGCCAACTCGACCCGCAACATCGCGCTTCGAGGCCGCTCGTCGACGAGCTTCTCGAACAAGCGTACGGCGCGATCCGCCTCGTCGCCGGCGAGCACGTCGCGCCGGAACTGCCCGCATCGCGCCCGCGTCGGCTCGCGGCGTAACGCGGCCTCCTGCCGCTCGAGTGCCGCCTCGCGTTCGACGAACACCTCGAGATCGATCGGCAGCCCGAGACGCGACGCGCGGTCAGCCGCCACCAACGTTCGCAAGCCATCGTCGGGGCACGCCGCTCGCACCGCGAGCTCGCGGTCGCTCGGAAATGCCTCTCGCGCTGCTTCCCAGACCACGCGAGCCCGCTCGACCTCGCCACGCCACGCGAGCGCGTCGCCGAGGATCAAGGCCGGATACGGTGCGCGCGGCTCGCCGTCCGCGCCAGCCGCCAGCTCCATTGCCCGCTGCAATCGCTCGACGAGGTCGCTCGTCCCGTTCGACGCGTTGCCCGCATCCGCCGAGGCTGCCCCCGACGCGCGACGCACCTCGTCGTGGAAGATCGCGAGCCCGCCCAGAAAGTGCGGCAGCCACTCCGTGGCGCGTTTCGCGCTGTAGACGCCGAGCTCCGCCACCATTTTCCTGCGAGCGTCAGCCGAGCCGACGACGTCAGCACCGACGCCGACGAATCGATCGGCCTCGACCAGCGCCGTGGCGAGCCGCAATTCGGGCTCCTCGGGATGGTCCTCCGACAAGATCTTGAGGAAACGCTCCACGCGTTCCGTCGCGTCGAGCTCGAACGCCTCCAGACGATACGCGTTCAGCGTCTGTCGGTCGCCCGGCACCTCGACGAGCCGCGCTTCCTTGACGCCGAGGCCGTGCTCGTCGACGAGCATCTCGAGCCGTGTATCGATGCGCTCCTTGAGTCCGCGCTCGCGCTTGACCGTCGCGGTCAGCTCGGCGTCCGGCATGCCCATGCGCGCGGCGAAGCGTGCGTCGTCCGAAAAGCGCTTCCGCCCCTCCGCCCACGCTTCACGCGCGAGTTCGAAGCTCTTCGCCTTGACGTGCGCGTCGCCGAGCGCGAGCCAAATTTCGGCATAGTGGTCGACCTTCGCCCGCCCGCGGCTCTCGCGCTCTCGCTGAATCTCGATGCACGCCTCGAAGTGCTGCACGGCGTCGTCGAAGTGCTTCAGAGCGGCGGGCCAGTACAGGTGGTTCATGCCGGTCAGATAGCGCACGGCGTAGGAGCGCGGCTGGCGTTCCTCGACGATCCCGAGCTCGACCAGCGACAGCTTCGCGGTCGATCCCTGCGCGAGAACGTCGCCAGTCTGCGACGGGATCTTGTCTATCAGCGCGAGCGCGAGCTGCAGGTGAAGCGCCGACATCGACCCGCGCGTGGCGATGAGCTCGCGGAAGAACTCGATCGAGCGGTCGAAGGCTCCCCTGTCGACGCACCTGTGGCGGTACTCGTTCGCCAGGATCGCGTTGCGGGGCGTGAGGCGCAGACGGGCTTCGAGCTCGAGCAGTCGGGCCGGCGATGCTCGCTCGCGCTCGAACGCGAGTGATCGCGCGCGCTCTGCCGGCGGCTGCGGCTCGCCGGACTCGGTGACGCGGTAGTGCGCGCGTACCTCGAGGCCGTCGAACTCCGACACGATCCCGCTCGGCCAGAACACCGTCATGCGCTCGACGCGCGTTGCATCCGCGAGACCGAAGTGCAGCCGATAGCTCGATTGACTCGCATGACCGTTGCAGCCGGTGACCTCGCGCACGACGCGCACCTCGTCACCGGACGAACGTCGCGCCGCGACCTGGACGCGAGCTCCGATCGCGTTGCGGTTCGACCGCGTGCCGACGAGGGACAAGGCAAGCCAGCTCGCACCGTCCGCGGCGTCGTTGCGGAACAGAGAGCCGACCGCGTTCTGGTGCGCGACATAGAGGTCGAGATCGCCATCGCCGTCGAAGTCCGCGAGGGCGACGCCTCGTCCATCGCGCGTCTCCCCCACACCGGCCACCGCGGCGATTTCGTCGAACGATCCGTGACCGCCATTGCGGAACAGCCGGGTGCGCTCGTGGCCCGACAAGCTGCGCGAGTCCATCTTCGTCCACTGCGTCGGATCGGCCGGATCGAATGCCGGATCGACCGTGGTTCGGGCGAGATCCTCCCAATACGACAGCTTCCCGGCGCTGGCGAAACCGTTGACGGCGACGATGTCGAGATCGCCGTCGTGATCGAAATCGAAGAGCCGCCCGCACCATCCCCAGCCGCCGTCGAACGTGCCGGTCGGTCTCGCGACGTTCGTGAACGTCGCGTCCCGGTCGTTGAGCCACAGGGAGTTGCCGTCCCTCAGGAACTCCTCGGTCGTGATGCCCGTGACGTAGGCGTCGGTGAAACCGTCGTCGTTGACGTCGCCGAAATCGACGCTCATGCCCGTGAGCGCGTCGGGGCCGATCGCGGTCGCCGTGAAATCGACAAAGCGTCCGCCGTCGTTCAGGAACAATCGATCCTGGCCGAATGCGTTGACGACGAAGAGATCGACGTCGCCGTCGTTGTCGATGTCCGAGATGCCCGCATCCAGAGACCAGCCGGTGTCGTCCAACCGCAACTCGTGCGCGACGTCCTCGAACTCGAGTCCGCCGAGGTTGTGCAGAAGGACGTTCGCGCCGCCGTTACGGGCCGTCTCAAGACTGTCGGGCAGGACCCGCACCGTCTCCAGAGCAGTCAGGTCGACGGGCGGGAAGTAGTTGCACACGAGCAGGTCGAGCAGTCCGTCGCCATCGTAGTCGAACGGCAGCACGCAGGTCGCGTTGCCACGGTGGTCGGCGCGCGCCGCTTCGGAGACGTCGATGAACTTGCCGTCGCCATCGTTGCGAAAGAGTTGGTTCTTGCCCCACTTCGCGATGTAGAGGTCGTCGTCGCCGTCGTTGTCGAGATCCGCGAACGCGGCGTCCATCGAGACGCTCGAGCGATCGTTGACGCGCGCGACCCCCGCGACCCTGGCGACCTCCGTGAAGCGCCACGGGCCATCGTTGCGGTACAGCGCGTTGAACGTCCCACGGCGAGAGCTCGTCACGTAGAGGTCGATGTCGCCGTCGCCGTCGTAGTCGCTGACGGCCGCCGCCGCGCCGATCGACGCGACCCATGGCATGACGTTGCCGAGCTTGGGATCGAACACGCCCTTGTGATGACGGTGCGTGACACCGGCGCTCGCACCGACGTGAACGAACGCGGGGCCACTCGCGCGGCGAAGACTCGGCGCTCCGGACGCGATGATCTCGATGCGGGCTGCGGAGGCCTCGGTGATCGCCGGCGACGCATCATCCGGATCGGCCGCTGGGTTGACTGGCGGTGAGGACGCCGGCGTTGCGGACGAATCGACCGTCGGCGTCGGTTCCTGGGACGACGCATCCGCGGGCGACGGCGCAATGGCAGGCGTTTCGCTCGAAGGCCGGACGATCGACGGCGGCGCGCCGCTGCCCGGTGGTCGGCACGCGCTCAGCGCACAGAGGATCAGGACACCCGGAAGGACGAGAGTCGTACGAAAGCCGTGCACACGACTACTGCACGAGCAGCTCGACTTCGCGGAAGACGTCGGCACAGGTTTGAATCTCGCCCATGCGCTCTTCGGGGAAGGTGCGCTGAATCGACTTCTCGATGAAGACGACCAGCTCGATCGCCATCAAGGAGTCGATGCCGAGGTCGCGCAAGAGGGATCCATCCTCGACCTCTCGGGGCTCGATCTCGCCGAGCTCGGCGATCTTCGCAATGATCTTCGGTTTGAAGTCGCTCAGTGTCATGGCGCCCCCTCGCTGGTGCCGTTTCTCGTCCCCGGCGCTCGATCGACCGGTTCTCCACCCATGCAGAAGCGGTGGAGCCTCGGTCGTGACAAAAAAGCGCCGGAGAGCTCGGAAGCCCGGGCCCAAACAACTATCAAGACTGGACTTGCGCGGGATCCGACGAAACCCTCGCTCGCCAGTGTACCGGTCGGGCGGAAGTGACTCCAAGCGAATTACCGTCGACCTGCGAACGGCCCGTGAGGTCGGGAGTGACGCCATCGGCCGGCATCGACCTGGGTGGCACCGATTGGACAGGGGGGCCAGAATGCGCCGTGCGGCGCTTCGAATGAGCTCCGTGTCACCACGGGCGAGCCGGCGAACCTCGGCCGCAGGCTCGCCCGCGGGCGAGTCAGCGCACGTTCACCTTCGTCGTCGTGCCGGGCTTCTTGCCGCTTCTCTTCGCGAGCCGCAGGCGAGCCTGGACGTGCATCCTGTCGTCGGAGCGGTAGCTGAGGATCTGCAGGTCGCGCAGGAGCGCCGCGAGCTCGAGCCCTACGCCGATCTCGCCTCGCGACTCGTCGAGCGTGAGTCCCTTGCTCGCCATGTTCTGGCTCGCGAGGAACTCGAGATTCTGCTCGACTATCTTCACGATCTGCTGCGCGTCGAGAACGATGCGATCGCGCGCGGGCTTCGCGACGGCGGTCTTCGGCGTCGCGGGCTCCTTCTCGAGCTCCTCGACCAGGATGCGCGTGAGCTCGAAGCTCGAGCTCAACACGACGCGCCGTCCGACCACCGCGAAGCTCGGCGTGAAGTTGTGCTCGATTCCTGGCTGGTCCGCGCTCGCCGCGGCGAGTCCGAGGTCGACCGTGCTGACTTCGACGTCGCCGATCGCCTTCTTCTTGACGCGCACGGGCGGCAGATTCTTCTTCTGGGCGCGGTCGATGTTGACCCAGCCGATGACGAATTGGATGGCACCCTCGAGCTGGCGACCGAACTCTCCGGCCGTGTCGAGCTCGAGCATCGCAGCGAGACCCGGAATCGCAGGCTGCGGAGCCTTGTCGAGCTCGGCGTAGCTCTGGTGGCGCACGACGAGCGTCACGGTGTCGCCGATCGCCGGCAGGATGTCCTCCTGGAAGTCCTTCCCTCCGAACACGAGCGACATGATCTGGGCGAACTGCGCCAATCCGCCATGAGCCTGCGTCTCGAGCAGCTTCTCGCTGTCCGCCCACCACTGCGCGAAGTCGCGATGGAGCTCGACGTACCCGAGCACGCCACGCTTGCGCAGACGCGAGCGCAAGTCGGACGACGCCGTCGACGGGAAGAACGACCCGTACTTCTCGTCGAGGCCGCGGTCGCCGTCGGCCGACTCGATCTCGAGCCGTAAGCCGTCCTTCTCGACGTCGAGGGAGACCGTCAGCAGATCACTCGCGTGAAGGGAACCGAGGATGCCGCTGAGCAGGATGCTCGCGAGCGCGCTGTCGGCCTTCTCCGGCAGATCCATGTTCGGAATGAACTCCGGCCGTGCAGCGATGGTGAGCAGCGCACCCGCGCCGCGTTTCGCGACCTTCGAAAACGCGTCGGAGCTCGCGACCGCGTTCTTCGACTCACCCTCCGCCAGGCGAATCACCTGCTCGATCATGGCCTGCGAGTTCGAGACGGCGAGCACGGGGCCGAGGTAGGTGAAGAGCGCATCGCCGGCCTTCTCGATCGTGTACTTGCCGTGCGCGGCCTTCTCGGTCACGGGCAGGTATCCCTCGCGCTGCTCGATGGTGCGCTCGAGCGCCTTGCGCGCCGCCTTCAGACGCTCGACGCTCTTGGCGCGCGTCAGAAGGACCAACTCGGGCGCGAAGAGCCCCATGCGACCGGCGACGACGACCTCGCGACCGAACAGATCGTCGATCAGCTTCAGCGGATCGGTGCCGCTGACCTCCTCGAAGCGATCGACCTCGTCGAGCGCGTCCTGGTACTGCGGCTGCGCCTTGAGGAACTGACCGACCTGCGTCGCCTCGAAGTCCCGGCGCAGATCCGAGTCGAGCAGCGCGCGGATATGCTTCGAAACGTTGTGAAGCTTGCCGTACGCGATCACATCGCCGGGCAGCCACTCGGTGAGGTCGTCGCACTCGGGGGCTGCCGTCGCAACGCCGACGGCGGGGAACGTCAGAGTCGTCAGCAGAGTGAGCAGTACAGCGAGGGTGCGCATGAGAGGACTCCTTCTCTAACGGAGGCGATCACGGTGAACAGCGGTCTCGGTCGCAGGGCGCCATGATGCGGGTCGCGGCTGCCAGGGGCCAGTCGCAACGTGTCACGACTTGTCGGGGCGTGTCGATGGCGACTTGTGGCACCGAGAATAGGGTGTGACGGCCCTTCGGGATCATTCGCCGCCCCGCCGCGCGAAGCTCTCGCGGTCGAACTCCCCGTCGCCGCAGACGAAAACGTCGACCTTGAACATCGTGCCAAGGTGAATGACGTGGAAGCACGCCCGGTCCGCGATGGCCAGCTCGATCGCGGGCTCGGACGCGTAGTAGCCGGGCCCGATCTCCGCGACAAGCAGCGCGGAGTGAGCGATCCGGAGGTCGGCGACGACGTCAGCATCGAGCGTCGCACGGGGGAAGCCGTGAATCGAGCTCGCGAGCGAGCCACCGAGGTGGAACGGGACGCCGATTCTCTTCAGGGCGCCGCACACGTCGAGGGCGATGGCGAAGGGATCGGTGTCTGACATGGTCCGTCGAACGCAGGCCGTCAACCGAGGTCAGTAGCTATCCGTGTCCGGATCCGAGCCGAACACGTCGATGGCGATCTCTCGAGGCAGAAGGACGGCAGCCAGACGTCGGCGAATGCCGTCTTCATCGGCGTCAGGGTGACGCCCACGGACGCCAGCCTCCGCGAGTTCGCGGACCGTGCGACTCATGGCGGAGGCCATCTTGAACTTCCGCGCGGCGGACATCCTTCGCGCGAGATCCACCAACGTGCTCTGCGCGTCCCGCGAGGTGTCCGTCCGTGCATTCGCATCCGACATGGCGGCATTGTACGACGTGAGACGACCGCACGACAGAGCTCACCGCGGTGTCGGGGGGCCGTGTCGTTTTGGACTGCCGACCGCATCCTTGCGACCAGGCGTCCTCGACCCGGAATCAGGTACCCTTTCACGATACGACGAACGACGCGACACGGCGCGTGGCGGAGAACTGGTACATCGAAATCGTCGACGAACCAAGCCCGCCTCTTCCGAAGCCGCAGCCCGGGCTCAGGAGCCTCTTCGCGACGGACGCGGAGCCCGACGAGGAGTAGCGGCAGCCCCGCACTCACGCTCTGCGCTAGCCGATCACGAACCGCAGGTCGGCTGCGTCCCCTCCGGACACGCCAGATCGAACGACTCGTCGCCCTCGCCGCACTCGGGAAACGGCGCCGGCGGGCGCGGCCCACCCAGGAACCGATGCTGCGCGAGGTAGATCGGATCGGTCACGTCGAGCCGACCGTCGGCGTTCGCGTCGCCCGCGCTCGGGCAGAGCGTCGGCGGACCGCCGCGCAGGAGATCGTTGAGGATCCAGACCGCGTCTGCGAGATCGACCCTGGCATCCGAGTTTGCGTCGCCCCGCACGAACGAGCCGTAGAGACCGACACGGCGGATCTCGAGAGGCACGCGATGAATCGGCTCCTGCGTGGCTCCCGCCACCGTGATCGCGTTCGCGACCGGCTGCCCGCTGCCGCGAAGCCCGTCGCGGAATCGGACGAGCGCGGGCCCCGCGCCTGCGATGCCGATCTCGCCCGAGAGCGAGTAGCGCGTGCGCAGGATCGACTGTGCGACGCTCGGATCGAGAACGCTCGGCTGCGTGAACGACAGCACGACCGCGGAGACGACGCCGGCCTCGTCGCCCTCGCCGCCGCCGACGCCCGCGACGCCGCCGGACGACTGCGCCCCCTCCGTCTTCTCGAAGCCGCCGGAGAAGACGTCGCCCGCATCCGTCCCTTCGATGGTCGGCACGCCGACGAGGTCCAGCAGCGCGGAGCTGTGCGCGATCGACAGGGCCCAGCCCTGCACCGCGTCGACCTGTGGCACGGGAAACGGCACGATGTACGTCACGACCTCGATGATCTCCGATTCGTCGTGCCTCAGCTCGACGACGTTTCGCGGCCCCTCGCTCACGACCCCCGCGACCCCTCCAACACCCGTGCGCGGATTCTCCCGCACGGCACCTTCGGCGGTCAGGACGAGATCGAAGCCGCTCTCTCCGCTGCCGCACGGACTGCGGTGCCAGCAGTAGGGGTCGTCGCAGTCGACCAGGCCGTCCGCGTCGTCATCGACCCCGTTCTCGCAGTCCTCCGCGCTGCAGCCTTCGAAGCCGGCACACTAGGGATCGTCGCAGTCGACGAGGCCGTCGACGTCGTTGTCCACGCCGTCGCTGCATCGCTCCCCGCGGCAGCGCGCTCGCGTCTGACAATCGAAGTCGTCGCAGTCGATGTGCCCGTCCCGATCGTTGTCGACACCGTCGTCGCAGAGCTCCGGCCCGGGACACGGACCGCGACCGCGGCACTGCTCGTCGTCGCAGTCGACGAGACCGTCCTCGTCGTTGTCGATCCCGTCGTCGCAAAGCTCCGGGTCTCGGCAAATCGCGAGAGTCTCGCAGTCCGAATCGTCGCAGTCGGTCAAGCCGTCGTGATCGTTGTCCCTCCCGTCGGCGCAGCGCTCGGGGCCCGGACACGGCCCGACGCCGCGGCATTGCGAATCGTCACAGTCGACGAGACCGTCGTCGTCGTTGTCGATGCCGTCCCCGCAATCCTCCGGGACGACGCAGGCCGGCCCGTCCGCGCACTGGGGGTCGTCACAGTCCGCCAGACCATCGCCGTTGTTGTCTTCCCCGTCGCCACACGCTTCGAAGGCGCCGCAGAAGATGGTGCCGAGACAATCCGGATCGTCGCAGTCGACGAGGCCGTCGTCGTCGTTGTCGACGTGGTCGATGCAGAGCTCGATGACGGGACACGGATCGATGCCCCCGCAGTCGCGGTCCTCGCAGTCGACGAGGCCGTCGTTGTCGTTGTCGACACCGTCGTCGCAATCCTCGCGCGCCAGGCAGAACGGATGGCGATCGCAATCGGCGTCGGCGCAGTCCGCAGCGCCATCGCGATCGTTGTCGAGACCGTCGCCGCAGATCTCGACGGGCGGGCACGAAGGATCGCCGAAGCACTGCGAGTCATCGTAGTCGACGGCGCCGTCGCCGTCGTTGTCGATCCCGTCGTCGCAGATCTCCGCGGGCAGAGGCGGCCGGCAGTCCAGGTCGGCCGCATCGGCGAAGCCATCGAGGTCGTTGTCGACGCCGTCGTCGCAGATCTCGGGATCGGGAGCCCCCCCCACGCCGATCTCGCGATGCTCGCGATCGGGATCGGCGGTCGATCCGCCGACGGTCAAGACAACATCGACAGGCTGCCCACTACCGATCAGACCGTTCACGTAGCGGGCGAATCCGCTCCGCGGAGCCTCCGTTACGCGCGCCAGGCAATCGACGCGGCCGACGCGGTAGCGGTGACCGAGCGGGAGGACGGTCGGCGAGATGAAGGACAGAACCGCGGCCTGCACGACGCCCTCCCGGCCTTCGTTGCGCGCCGGATCGATGACGTGAAAGACGAAGAAGCCGTCCGGGTCGAGGGCCCCGCCCAGGCTCCGCCGCGCGGTGACGGCACCTTCGACCGAGAGGGACTGGATCTCGAAGCCGGCGATCCAGACGCCGAGCGACCACCCCTGCACCTCGCCGCGGTCGCTCTGCATCGTGCCGAGATCGAGGTGGATCGAAAACGGCACCGTCTCGCCGGGCTCCCCGACGATCACGGAAGTCTCCTCGAGATCCGGAACGAGCGGGCTCTCGAGGACGAAGCCGAAGTCGTGCGATTCGATCGACCACACGAGCGCGGGAAACAGGAGGGCCCCCACCAAGGCGCACGGCACGAGGACATGCCGCATCGGGAAGACGCGCTGGGTCTGCATATCGAATCTCCTCGTCCATCAAGAATCGTACGCGAGCGACGCGGCTCGCCGTCCGCGCTGCCTCACCAATTGTCCAGCCGCACCCGCCTCTCCCCCGTCGCCGTCTTCACGACGAGCGCCTTGCGCCGCCGCACGTCGTCGCGCCGCGCGATCGCCAGATCGAGCTGCACGAGCGCGCGCAGCAGGAACCCGACGCCGTCGACCGCCTCGTAGTACGGCTTCGCGGGATGACCGCGGAAGAGGCCGTTCGCCTCGAGCGACGTCACCGCGACCTCGGCGAGCCGCCGCGCCAGCGCGAAGTAGCGCTCCTCGCCCGTCCGCGCCCACAGGTGCAGGAAGAACGACACCGTGCGGCCGTACTTGCCCGCGTGCGCACCGTGCGGCGCGTACTCCTTTGCCCAGCCTTCGTACCAGCTCGCGGCGTCGCACGATCGCGGCGGCAGGTTGGCCGCGATCCACGTCGCGAAACGCTTGGCTGTCTCGAGGAGTACCGCGTCGCCGCTCGCCTCGTACGCCAGTACGTACGCCTGCGCGGTGTAGATCGGCATCTGGTAGCCGAACACGTACGGCTCCCAGAGATCGAGCGCTCCACGCGGCTCGTACATCGCGTATCCGCTGGTCGTGCGCGGACCCGGCACCGCTGTGCCGTCGAGGTTCAACGTGCCGTGGAACTTGCCGGTGGCCGCGTCGACGCCGTAGCGCGCGTAGGCCTTCAGATAGGCGACCGCTTGATCGCGAAACGCGTCGTCCTGCGTCAGCCGCCACGCTTCCAGCAGCGCGAGGCAGTACGGCCCGGTGATGCTCGTGACGAAGTGCGAGCCGTCGAATCGACCCTTGCCGGCGTTCGGTCGATCGGGAAAGAGGTCGGTCGTCTTGTTGCGACGAGCCCAGTAGTAGTCGGCCAATAGACGCGCGCGCTCGAGCCAGACCTTCTCCGACGTCTTCGCGTGCAGGAACGCGAACGCGTGGATGAACGCGCCGGCGCTCATCGCGAAGTCGCATCCGCGCTGCCCGTCCGCGTGGCGGTTGATCTCGCCGGTCGCCTTGTCGATCACGTGCCACTTCCAACAGGCCTCGATCTCGCGCCGCACCGCCGCCTTGTCGACCTCCCAGAGGAGATCCCACACGATGCGATGCGTTGAGTGGATCTCGTGGTGGTTGCCCGCGTGACCGTCGAGCACGTCGCGGTACACGTCGTAGTGCCGATGCCACCCCCACCAGAAGAGCCCCTTGTCGTCGACGAGGTGCTTCATGTACCAGCCGACGGACCGGCGCGCGAACGCCGCGTACGACGCGTCGCCGGTGACGTCAGCCAAGAGGCGCATGACATCGAAGAGCGGCTGATCGGCGACGAGATTGGCGCCGGCCGGATTGCGACGCTCGCGCCGCGTCACGCGCCAGCGCTCGTCGAGCGGCAGCGGGTTCTCGGGGCACGTGCGCGTCTCGACGTCGAGGATGCTGACGAGGATCGGCGAACGCGTCTCGCCGTAGCGGTCGGTACCGTGCTCGCGCAGCAGGTCGACGCAGGTGCGGGCGCGGGCGAGGAAGGACGTGGGCGCGGAAGACGGAGCGGCGGCGTCCTGAGCACACACTGACGCCGTGCAACTCGCGGCCAGAACGATGGACAGAAGGTGGTTTCTCACGTCGACAGACTCCCGGTGCTCTCCGCCGCCTCCTCGCGCTCCGGCTGCACCGCGTCATGCAGATCCCGCAGCGCCTGCTCAAGTCGGTCGAGGCGCGCATCCGTCGTATTCGCGTACCGCACGAAGTAGGCAACGAGGTTCATGAGGGGGCCGAGAAACACCCCGCATAGCACGATGCTGGATCCGGCGCCGAGCGAGAGCAAGACGAGCGCGACGACGAGAAGAAAAGCACTGAACCACAGCGTGTACTTCACCACGGGCCAGTGCGGCCCTCGCAGCGCCGGATCGATCCGCGGTGGCGGGATCTTCCAATTGATCGGCTTCGGCTCCGGTCGCGGCTTCGGCTCCGGAGGCAACGCGCTCTTGCGCAGCGCGTCGATCGTCTCCTGCAGCCGATCCATACGCTCACGCTCCGCCCGAAACCAGGCGCCCCTGCGTCCCTCGCTCATCCTCTGCCCTCCGTGTACCGTTGCCGATCGACCAAGCCGCCGCCTCGACCTTGCGTGTTTTTGGGGGTTTTGGCCGGTGGGGGCGCAAACACCAAAAAACACAACAAAAAACAACACCAACC
>CAYMRB010000268.1:0-13847 GCA_964392615.1 uncultured Planctomycetia bacterium
CGCGGCCCATCGGTGACTTTAGCGGAATCTCGCAAACCGTGAACGGCTACAGTTCGAGTTCATCGAGCTGGTGAACACGAGCGACTCGCCGGTCGATCTGTCGGGGTGGCGCCTCACGCACGGGATCGGCTTCACGTTCGGCGAGGCCGTGCTCGGAGCCGGGGAGCACGTCGTGCTCGTCGAGAACCTCGAGGCGTTCCTGGAACGCTACGGGTGGATCGATGTCCAGATCGCGGGAATCTACACGGGCAAGCTGTCGAACGCCGGAGAGGGGATCACCCTGGTCGACGATCTCGGCGTCGACGTCGCCTCGTTCGACTACGACGACGACTGGTATCCGGAGACCGACGGTGGGGGACGCTCGCTGGTCGCTGCGAGCTTGCCGGGCGAGAACGACCCTGGCCAGGCCGCGAGCTGGAGACCGAGCCGCGACGTGCACGGGTCGCCGGGGCGGGCGGACTGAGCTCGATCACGACGACCGCACGGTCTGCTTGATTCTCACCACCGGTGACCTACGCTGGTCAATGGTCCGTCAGAGTCCGCACACGACGAGGAGAACCGCCATGAAGAAGCTGCCTCTCTGCTACGCCCTTCTCGCTGCGCTGACGGTCGGCGCACTGATCGACGCCGCCGAGCCGCTGGAAGGATCGCGGCCGAACATCATCCTGGTGATCACGGACGATCAGGGCTACGGCCCGGTCGGGCGACACGGGCACCCGTGGATCCGGACGCCGAACCTCGACGTGCTCTACGACAAGAGCGCGCGGTTCACGCGGTTCCTGGTCAGCCCGACGTGCTCGCCGACGCGCTCGGCGTTGATGACCGGCCGGCATCCGATGCGCAACGGGATCACGCACACGATCCTCGAGCGCGAACGCATGACGCTCGACGCGACGACGCTACCGCAGGTGCTCAAGACCGCCGGCTACACGACCGGCATCTTCGGCAAGTGGCATCTCGGCGACGAGGAGCCGTACCAGCCGCACAAACGCGGCTTCGACGAAGCGTTCATCCACGGCGCTGGCGGCATCGGCCAGGCGTACAAGTGCAGCTGCGCCGACGCACCCGGCAACAAGTACTTCGACCCGGTGCTGCGTCACAACGGCTCGTTCGTCAAGACGAAGGGCTACTGCACCGACCTGTTCTTCACGGGCGCATTGGGCTGGATCCAGCGCGTCAAGGCGGGCAAGGCGCCGTTCTTCGCGTACATCACGACGAATGCGCCGCACGGTCCGTTTATCGCGCCGCCCAGCAACACGAAGCGGTTCACCGATCTCGGGTTCAGCGGCAAGACGGCCGGCTTCTACGGCATGATCGAGAACATCGACGAGAACGTCGGCCGGCTGCTCGGCTATCTCGAGCGCTGGAAGCTCTTCGAGAACACCGTCGTGATCTTCATGTCGGACAACGGCATGACCGGCGGCGGATCGGGTCGCCTCGGCAAGCCGCTCGGCAAGTCGCCCGACGGCAAGGCGATGCTGCCGTACAACGCCGGCATGAAAGGCCTCAAGGGCAGCGCCGACGAGGGCGGCGTCCGGGTGCCGTTCTTCGTACGCTGGGACGGGCGCATCAGGGCCGGCGCCCACAGCGATCGCATCGCGGCGCACATCGACGTCTTCCCGACGCTCGCGGCGCTCGCCGGAGCGAAGCTGCCCGCCGGCCAGGTGGGAGGCCGCAGCCTGCTGCCGCTTCTGGAGGACAGCAAGGCCCCGTGGACCGATCGCTACCTCTTCACGCACAAGGGTCGCTGGCGTACCGGATCCGAGCCGAACGACCACCAGTGGAAGGGCTTCGCAGTCCGCAACCAGCGCTTCCGCCTCGTGGGCACGAACGCCCTGTACGACATGCAGGCCGATCCAGGCCAGAAGACCAACGTGATCGACAAGCACCCCGACGTCGTCAAGGCGATGCGCAAGGCCTACGACGCGTGGTGGAAGAAGACTCGACCGATGATGGTCAACGAGAACGTGCCGATGTCGCCGACGCGGCCGTTCCACGTGCTGTACAAGAAGCAGCTCGAAAGCGGCGGCATTCCGATGTGGAACCCGTCGAAGCTGTAGCCGTCGCCCGCCCCGAGGCAGTCCGTTGACAAGAACTCTCGCCGCCAGCGCGCCTCGTCGGCGCTGACGGCGAGAGATCGTGACGGCCGCTCCCCGCGCGGGAGCGGCCCGAGCTCGACAGCCCTAGGGCTTGACGAGCACCTTCAGCGGGTTGTTCTTCCGCTCCTTGACGCCGCGGATAGCGGCCTCGAGGTCGGCGAGCGGGTACGTGTCCGTCGCCAGGCTCGTGACATCGACGAGACCGCCGGCGATCGCATCGAGGGAGGCCGGCCAGGTCAGCGGCGCCAGCCACGAGAAGTGGATGGTCTTGTCCCAGAAGATCGATGCGCATGCCGGCACGCGGATCACCGCGTCGTCGGCGGGCAGGCCGAAGTAGACGATCCGGGAGTGACGACCGGAGATCTCCAGTGCGGCCTCCATCGCGGGGACAGCGCCGGTCGGCGTGATCACGGCGTCGGCGAAGTGGCCGTTCGTCGCGTCCTCGATGGCCGCCTTGAGATCGCCCACGTAGTACTCCGAGCCGCTCTCGGCGACGTTCATCGCGATGTCCGCGCCCGACTCGAGACCGATCTTCAGGCGGTAGTCATCGCCGCCGGCGCCGACGAGGATGATCTTGCCGGCTCCGGACGACTTGATCAGCTGCACCATCATCGTGCCGATCGCGCCCGGACCCATGACGACGCAGATGTCACCGGGCTGCACCGCCATCCTCTTCACGCCGTGGGCGGCGCAGGCGAGGGGCTCGGTCATCGCGGCGTCTTCGTACGATACGCCGTCGGGAATCTTGTGCATGCCGGTGTAGTGCGAGAGGCTGTACTCCGAGAAGCCGCCGTTGACGGAGACGCCGAGCACCTGCTTCTTCTCGCACAGGTTGACCTGGCCGCGCTTGCAGACCTCGCACGCGTTGCAGTACTGCACGGGGTCGAGGACGACGCGGTCGCCCACCTCGAACAGCCCGACCCGCTTCGGGATTTCGCCGACCTCGACGACCTCGCCGCTGTACTCGTGGCCGAGGATCAGCGGCCCCTTGCCATCGGCGGTCTCGAGCGAGCTATCGCCGTAGAAGTACGCGACGTCGGAACCGCAGATGCCGCAGGCCTTGACCTTGACGAGGACATCCTCCGGCCCGACTTCGGGGATCGGAACGTCCTCCAGCGTCATCTTCTCGGGTTCGTAGAACACCTGGGCTTTCATGTTCGCCATAGTTCCCTCCTTCGGGCCCGCGGAGACATCGTCCCGCGAAACACGCGACTCTGCTCGGATGATTGCGATGACCGCATAGAAGCCCGGTGTAGCTCCCCGCGGCTTCTTCGACGGAGTGTCGATTCACGGCGTCAGCCGAATGTACGGCCGCTCATGATGGGCCACGAGCGCGGGGCAAGTCAAGCTCCGGCGAGGGTGCGCGCGGTGCGCGAGCTCTGCGCTCGCCGCGCCGTCGATCAGCTGCTCATGAAGAGGCTGCCCAGAGCGAGGCAGCCGGCGAGGGCGCAGTAGGCCGCGAACCAGCGCAACGCGCCACGACGCAGCACGAGCAGCAGCAGCTTGCACGCCGCGTAGCCGGTCAGCGCGGAGAGCAGAATCCCCCCGCCGAGCTCGACCCAGTCGAAGTTCGTCGATGCCGACCCGGATGAGAGTCGCAGGATCTGCAGCAACGCCGCGCCGCCGATGGCGGGCAGAGCGAGCAGGAACGAGAACTTCGCCCCCATGCGAGCTTCCACACCGAGGATCATCGCGATCGCGATGGTCCACCCCGAGCGCGAGCAACCGGGCATGATCGCGATCGCTTGGGCACAGCCGATCAGAAACGCCAGGCCCAGCCCGATCTCGTTCTTTCCAGTGCCCCAGGTTCCGCCGCGGTTCGCCGTCAGGAGCAAGAGGGAAGTGGCGAGAAGGGCCAACCCGACGGGCAGGATCCGCGCCAGATGATCCTCGATCCAATTCTCGAGAGTGATCCCCACGATCGCGGCGGGCACCGTGCCGATCAACAATGCCACGAGCATGCGCGAGGAGGCGTCCAGCTCCTGTCGCCTCAGAAGAACCCCGGGGAACCGCAGCGTCGTGAAGAAGAGTTCCTTCACGTCATGGCGATACACGGCCACGACAGCCAGCAGCGTTCCGACGTGAAGCGCGACATCGACGACCAGAGGATTCTCGACGTTGACATCGAGCAGCGTCCTCGCGAGGACGAGATGACCGCTGGAGGAGACGGGCAGGAACTCGGTGAGGCCCTGAACGATCGCCAGCACGCAGAGGTCGATAAAAGTCATCCGAACCCCGATCGAGAGCACTCGAGAAACGGTGGAGGACACGGGACGCTACTCATGAATCGGTCCCCAGCTCGCCGAGCTGGTGCCCAATCGTGCGTCCCGGCCTTCTCAAGCGCGAAGCATTGTCGACCCGTGGCCGTCAGACGCAAGAGGCGACGGCCGCGTTTTTCGGAACCGTCACCCGATTCCCCCTCTCTCCGAACTCTGCCATAGCCACCGAGCCGCCACCACGAGAGCGTTCCCGCCTTCCTCGACCTCGACGCGCGGTCAAGCGATGATCCGATCGACTCTCACGACGACCGCCGCCGGTTCTCTGCGGCGTCGAGATCGGCAGCTCTGCGGTTGCACCCCGTCAAGGGTTGACTTTCGCCGCGGATACGAGGATCGTGTGAGCGGCGGGAGTTCTGGCGGGTTTTCTGGGCATACGGCGGCAGCGTCGGGTATGTCGGCTGCGCCGGGCTTCTGTCGTCGACCACAGGCGATCGGGCCCGCCTACGGCGTCGGGGCGGTCCACAGCATGGGAAGGGATTCTGCTTGACCGAACAGCGGCTGGAGCCAGGGGCAGGGCATCCGCACCTCGAGATTCTCGAGGCCGTCGCGTTCATGGCGGACCGCATCCGCCGCCCGGGGCCGCTCGACGCAGCCATCGCCGACGCGCTGCGTCGGCTCGGCGAAGCCACCGGCGCGAGCCGCGCCTACCTCTTCGAGAACTCGACCGACGAAGACGGGAGGCTGTGCACCGGTCAACGCTGTGAATGGTGCGCCCCCGGAGTCGACTCGCAGCGCGACAACCCTCACCTTCAGTCGATTCCGTACGAAGACGCCGGCGTCGGCCGCTGGCGAGAGCTTCTGTCGAGCGGCCAGGTCGTCGCCGGGACGATTGGCGATTTCCCCGCGCCCGAGCGCGCCCTTCTCGAGCCGCAGGGCATCCTCACGCTCGTCGCGGTACCGGTCTTCTTCGATGATCGATTCTGGGGCTTCCTCGGGTTCGACGATTGCGTGCGGGAGAGGGAGTGGTCGGCGGAGGAAACCGAGGCGCTCCGCGTCGCGGCCGTCATCCTGGGCACCGATCTCCACCATCGCGAGACGCAGTCGAAGCTGCTGGCTTCCCACGAGAGGCTGTGCGCCGTCTTCGACAGCCTCGAGGCCGCGGTCTGCGTAGCCGACATGGCGAGCCACGAGGTGCTTTCGCCAACCGATACGTGCGCGATGACACGGGGAAGGTCGAAGGGAAGCCCTGCTGGCAGACGATGCAGAGGAACCAGAGCGGCCCCTGCAGCTTCTGCACGAACGATCGCCTGCTGGACGAGAACGGAGAGCCGGTCGACAGCATCGTCCGGGAGTATCAGAACACGCACACCGGACGGTGGTACGAGCTGCGCGACAAGGCGATTCGGTGGATCGACGGACGCTTGGTACACCTCGAGATCGCGACGGACATCACCGAACGCAGACTCCTGAGCGAGCTGGAGCTCAAGGCGTCGAGGATGGAAGCGACCGCCACCATGGCGGCCGGCGTCGCCCATGACTTCAACAACCTGTTGGTCGGCGTGCTCGGCAACGCCGAAATGATGCGGCTGCAGCCGGGGCTGGGGCCCGATCTGGTCGCCACGCTCGACGTGATCATCGAGAGCGCCTCTCGAGCGGGCAGCCTGGCGCAACGGCTCCTCACCTGTACACGGGGAGAGCGATACGAGCGGGTCCCGCTGAACCTGAACGCTGCCATCGAGGAGGTACTCCGCCTCCACGAAACGTTGATTCCTCCCAGCACTCACATCGAAAAAAACCTCGACCCGGAGCTCGACGCCACGCTCGGTGACCCGACGCAGATCAACCAGGTCGTCGCGAACCTCTGCCTGAACGCCGTCGAAGCGATCGAGGGAGACGGCGTCGTACGGTTGCGTACGCGCAACGACGTGTTCGACGCGAGTCGCACCGACGGAACCCCCGCCTCGCTCACCGGCGCGGTCGTCTGCCTCGAAGTGGAGGACAGCGGCAGCGGCATGACCGCTGAAGCCGTCGCCCACGCCTTCGAGCCGTTCTTCAGCACCAAGCGCGACGGGCGTGGGCTGGGGTTGGCCGCCGTCAGGGGAATCGTTCGCGCTCACGAGGGGCACGTGGCAGTCGAGAGCCGACCGGGCGAGGGTACGCTTCTGCGCGTCGTTCTGCCGGCCGCGGTCGCCGCGACGAAAGACGCGCTGCGCGACTCCAGGGAGATGAGGCGGCAGGCGCGCGGATCGGAGACCATCCTCGTCGTCGATGACGAAGAGATCGTTCTCGAGACCACACGGCTGGCGCTCGAGGGGCTCGGCTATCGCGTGCTGGAAGCGCGTTCGGGCGCGGAAGCGGTCCGCACGGCCCGACAGCCGCACGCGACGATCGACGCCGTGGTGCTCGATCTCGGAATGCCCGACGGCTCTGGCGCAGACTTCTTTCCGCTGCTGCGCGAAGCGCAACCCGCAGCCAAGGTCGTCCTGTGCAGCGGGAGCGATCCCGCCGGCGAGGCGCGAGACCTGTTCGATCGCGGCGCCGTCGGATTCGTTCGGAAACCGTTTCATTCCCGGCTGCTCGCCGAGACGATTCGGGAAGCGCTCGATCGATAGCGCGGAGGGCGCCGGCGGCACGACCGCTCGACGAGAACGAGCGAGAGGACGCAGCGGTACGGCGGTTTGACATTCCACGAGCGGTCCGGCCATCATCGAGTTCCTGGTCGGGGTGCTGTGCCGCTCTTCCTCGTTGGTCGCCGATGCCATGAAACTCGTCCTCGCGATTCTGTTCGCCGCCGCTCTCGCCGCTCCTGCGCTCGCCGACTCGCAGCCCGATGCCGAGGCGAAGCAGCGCACGGTCCCGGTCTGGATCTGGCCGCGATCCCATGCCGGCGCCGGCGAGACCGTGTACTTCCGACGGACGTTCGACGTCGAAGGGGAGGTCACCGGAGCGAAGCTCTACGCCAGCTGCGACGATGAGTGGATCGCCTTCATCGACGGCCACGAGGTCACGCGGGGCGACCTGTGGATGACGCCGAGCTACAAGGACGTGTCGAAGACCCTCTCGGGCGATCACGACGGCCGGCACACCATTGCGATACGCGGTCGGAACCGCTCGCCAGGACGAGCCGGGCTGCTCGTGCGACTCGTCCTCGAACGCGATGACGGTTCTCCGGTGACCATCGTCTCCGACGTGACGTGGCGCACGTCGGAGCGCGAGGACGAGGGCTGGCAACAGCCGCAGTACGACGATCGAGCCTGGTCCGCGGCCCGCGTCGTCGGCCGGATCGGCGACCACCCGTGGGAGAGCCTCGACGAAGGCGCGCTCGCCGCCGCCGAGTTCCTCCGCAAACCGACGGCGACGCCGACCGAAGAGATCAAGATCGCGGCGGGCTTCCGGGTCGAGCTCTTGTACTCGCCGCCGAAGTCGATCGGCTCGTGGGTCAGCATGTGCGTCGATCCCGAGGGGCGGTTGATCGTCTGCGATCAGTACGACGGCGGCCTCTACCGAGTGACGCCGCCGCCGCTCGACGGCGTTCCCGAGGCGACGCGATTGGAGCGTATCGACATCCCCCTCAGTGGCGCGCAAGGCCTGGCCTGGGCGGCGGGCAGCTTGTATGCGCTGGTTACGAAGAACGGTCGGTACGGGAGCGGTCTCTACCGGGCTCGCGACACCGATGGCGACGATCGCCTCGACAAGGTGGAGCTGCTGCGCGCGCTCCAGGGAGGCGGCGATCACGGTTGGCACGGCCTGACGGTCGATCCGGACGGACGCGCGATCTGGGTCGTCGCCGGCAACGCCACCCTCCTTCCCGAGCTGGCGCGATCGCGCGTGCCGCAGGTCTGGTCCGACGACCACCTCCTGCCGCGCCTTCCCGACGGGCGCGGCTTCATGGTGAACGTGCCGCCGCCCGGCGGCTGCTTCTACCGCGTCGATCTCGACGGTGAGGAGTGGGAGCTCATGTCGATCGGCTACCGCAATCCGTACGACGCCGCGTTCCACCGCGACGGCGATCTGTTCACGTTCGACGCGGACATGGAGTACGACATGAACACGCCGTGGTATCGCCCGACGCGTGTGAATGTCGTCGCTAGCGGCAGTGACCTCGGCTGGCGCAACGGCTCGGGCAAGTGGCCGCCGCGCTACGCGGACGGTTGGCCGCCGGCGGTGGACATCGGACCCGGCTCGCCGTGCGGCATCACTTTCGGCTACGGCGCGTCGTTTCCCGCGCGCTTTCGCGAGGCGCTGTACCTCACCGATTGGAGCTACGGCCGCATCTACGCGATGCACGTGGCGCCCGACGGCTCGTCGTACGGCGGCGAGGCCGAGCTGTTCATGAGCGGGGCACCGCTGCCGACGACGGACATCCTGGTCAGTCCCCGCGACGGCGCGATGTACTTCGTCACCGGCGGATGGCGCATTCAGACCGGGCTCTACCGCGTAACCTATGTCGGCGACGAGTCGACCGCGCTCGCTGCCGTCGACGAGCGAGGCCGAGCGGCCCGCACGCTGCGCCGGAAGCTCGAATCGCTCCACGGTCGTCGCGACCCACAGATCGCCGACAAGGTGTGGCCGCACCTCGATCACGCCGATCGCTTCATCCGCTCGGCGGCTCGCGTCGCGCTCGAATGGCAGGACTCGACCGCCTGGCGCACACGGGCGCTCGCCGACAAGAACCCGCGGCGGGCGCTCGCAGCGCTGATGGCCCTCGTACGCGTCAGCGCACGCGATCGCTCGACGGAGAGCGCGCCAGACGTCGCCGCGTTACGCGCGCAGGTGCTCGCCGCGTTGGACCGCATCGACTGGAACGTTCGCAGCGACTTGGAGCGACTCGAGCTATTGCGCGACTACGCGCTGACGTTCACACGTCTCGGTCGACCGGACGACGACGAGTGCGCGCGAATCGCTGCGCGGTTCGAACCGCTGTTTCCAACGCGGCATCGCGAGCTGAACGCCGATCTGTGCGAGCTCCTCGTCTACCTGCAAGCGCCGGGTGTCGCCAGCAAAGCCGTCGCGCTGTTGGCCGCGGCGCCGTCGCAGGAGGAGCAGGTCGAGTACGCGAAGTCGCTGCGCCTCTTGCGCGTCGGTTGGACCCAGCAGCTGCGCGAGACCTACTTCCGGTGGTTCGCGCGCGCACGCGGCTACCGCGGCGGCGCCAGCTTCGCGGGATTCGTCGCTCGGATCCGCAAGGACGCTCTCGCCACATTGACGGACGCCGAACGCAAGGCGCTCGAGCCGATCCTCGCCGCCGAGACGCCGGCAGGCTCGCCGTTGGACGCGGCGCGATCGGCGCTGGCAGGCCGCGCCGTCGTCAAGCAGTGGACCGTGCAGGATCTCGAGTCGGCCGTCGAGCGCGCCCGTGACGCGACCGCTCGCGATTGGAATCGCGGCCGCCGGCTGTTCGGGGCGACGGGCTGCTTCGCGTGCCACCGCATCGCGGGGGAAGGCGGCGCGGTGGGACCGGACCTGACCGGAGCGGGTGGACGATTCAGCCCGCGCGACCTGCTCGAGACGACGGTCGAGCCGAGCAAGACCGTGAGCGACCTCTACCAGCAGGTCGTTATCACGACCATCACCGGCCAGGTCATCACGGGCCACATCGTCTACCTCGGCGGCGACAACGTGCAGGTCAACTCCAACATGTTCGACCCCGCGTCGACGACGTCCATCGATCGCAAGCGCATCGTATCGATGGTCGTCTCACCGGTCTCGCCGATGCCGGACGGCTTGCTCGATGTCTTGCACGAGGACGAGATTCTCGACCTGTTCGCCTACGTGCTGTCGGGCGGTCAGCAGAGCGAGGAGTAGAGCTTGCCTACGCATTTCCGAGTTCGGCAACGAAGAGCCTGGGCGAAACGGCCGCCATCGCGCCGAATTGCCTCTTTCAACGGGCACTAAGGACACTCCGAGTTGTTCGGACAGTCCGCCAGGCGAACGCACTCCGAACCGAGCACCGGAGCCGGCCCGCCGATGAACAGGAACTGCAGCACATAGACCGGATCCGACAGGTCCAGACGCGCGTCGCCGTTCGAGTCGAGAAGCTGCACGTTCGCCTCGTGCCCCGGCGAGCCATCGCCGCACGGTAAGAACTCGAAGTCGCCGCCGCCGAGGAACAGGAAGCCGAGCACGCCGATCGCGTCGGAGATGTCGAGACGCGCGTCCTGGTTGATGTCGCCCGGTCGCTGCTTGCCGCCGCCGTCGGCGACGATGATCTCGATCTCGTCCCTCGCGCTCGCACGGTCCTGGTCGTTCGCGTAGAGCCTGATTCGATACGTGCCGGGAGGGAGCCCGGGCAGCAACGTCTGACGGCCGGCTCGCGTGATGTCCTGACTGCCGATGCTCCAGACGAGCGCCGATCCATCCAACGTGCCGTCCTCCGGATCCCAGCCGGACCCGGAGGCGAAAATCTGCTCGCCCGGCGCGAAGACATCGCCGTCTTCCGGGTGGAAGATGAAGACTGACGGCTCCCGATTGAGCACGCGGAAGGAACTGTCCGATTGATCGTACGCGGTGTTGAGCCCGTCGGTGGCGATGACACGAATGCGCGCGTTGTCGCCACCGGGCAGATCGTTGGCGGGATCGATGACCAGCTCCCTTTCGGTCACGTTCGTCGTCAACGCCTGCCACGTCCGACCGCCATCCGGGCTGAGCTGCACGATGAAGTAGAGCGGTCGCAGCGGAATGCCGTCGGGATCGGAGGCTTCCCAGCGCACGACGAGGCGATTGCCGATGACCTCGCCGCCGTTCGGCTCGATGACACGCACCGTGGGCGGGCTGCCGCCGGCGCTCTTCGTCGCGATCGTCTCTCCGTCTTGGACGAGGCGAACCGTCGTCGTCCTGGCGTGCCACGGCAGGACGATCGCGAAGCCGCGGTCGTCGGTGTCCGCCAGGGGCTCCTGGCCCACCGATGCCGCCAGGCGAAAGCGCTCTGTTGAGAGCGGCCGACCGCGCTCGTCGACCAGGCGCAGGATGTAGTCGAAGAGGCCGCCGTCTTGCTCGCGCTGAGCCTCGACCATGGAGTCGACATTCGCCTCGGAAACCAATCCGGGCGCGAATCGGTACGCGAACTCGATCTCTCCCGTTCTGTCGGCCTCGTTGACTATCCCCTGCACGAACAGCCACTCCTGGCCGCCGATGCCCTCCACACCGCCGTCGGCTACGCCCGCCGGCTCCCCCCCGAGCACAGCGTTCCTTCCCGTCAGAAGCCTCTCCCAGTGGTAGCTGGACACCCAACGCGGGTCTCTGTAGCCCATGTACGAGTTCACGGAATCGGGAGGCAACACGGTCTGTGTCAGGAAGTCGAAGCCGTACGCTTCCCTCGCGCCCGTCTCGCCGATACCGCAGCACGGGCACGCTGCGCCACAGGAGTCGAAACAATATGGATAGCTTCCATCGGTATTGCCCGCACCACAGTTCACGTGCAGCTGGCCGAAGTTGTGTGCGAGCTCGTGCGCCAGCGTGATTCCCTGGGGCGGAAAGGGCGAACCGCTAGACGTCATGAACTTGTAGTTCGCCCGGATCCGTACCCAGGAGTACTGACCGGGAGTGCGGGCGCGGCCGCCCTTGTCCAACGGTGGCGCGCCGGACCGAACGAGCCCGACCCAGTGCGTATAGCGACAACCGATGACGTCGTTGCTGGTGAGCCTACGCAGCGACAGCGCGGTCAGGACCTTGCTCCCATCCGAAGAGAGCTCGTAGGGCCCGTAGCAGGGATACGGCAACGGGATGAGACCGCCCGTCCAGCAGAGTTCGATCTCGGCGATATCCGAGGACTGGCTGTGCACGACGACCTCCGAGATCGGCCAGAGCGTGCGGAAACGCTCGATGCCGGCATGGAACTGCCGACTCCGCGGACCCCAGGCGCCGCTGCCGCGGGTCCGCACGGGAACCGTCTTGATGCACACCGGGTGCGACGGGGTGAAGGTGACGACCCGTCGCTGCGTGTTGTTCGAGTACCTTCTCTCCGCGATGGTGCGGGAGGGGTTGATCTGCGCTGTCAACGTGACCTCGCCGGAGGTCCAGTCATCTGGCAGCAGAAAGTTGAAGCTGCTGTCCAAGTGCTCGCGCTCCGGCTCCCGCACGCGTAGACCCCGATGGACGTACTTCGTCGGGAGAATCGACTCCAGCGGGCTCCCCGGCAGCGCCGCGCCGCCTCGATTCCCGTGGAGGATCACCTCGACGTTCGGTGTCTCCGCGAGAAGCGCGGTGGCCCACACGCGCACGAACGTGCTCTTGTCCTGAACCAGAGAGACATCGTTGTCCAGACTCTGGATGCCCTGCGTGATCTCCATGTCGAGCAGCCAGAGATCGTCCAGCACGGCGTCCGCGTCCCTCAGAAGCCGAAAGATGCCGGCGCCGTGTCGCGAGTCGACCGTCGAGTAGACCACGTGCGCGCCGTCGATGTGGAGCGACTGCGGTTGAGAGATGGACCCGAGGACGAGATCGTCCACGCGGCCGCCGCCCTTCGCGACGCGACGCACGCGTCCGGTGAATCCCGCCGGCGTGCCGTCGCTCCAGAAGACGTGGGTGTCATCCAATGCGATGGCGGAACCCCGAAAATCGGTTCTTCCTTCAACGATACGATCCACGGTGCTCCCGCTCTTGGTCCGCTTCCAGACCGTGGCGTTCGTGCCCGTCCAGTAGACATGCGTGGCGTCGAGCGCCAGGTGGGGCGGTCCCACGATCCGACGGTCGAGCAACTCGATCTCCGGGTGCGGCCCGCCGTCCTTCGGGGCGCGACGGACCATTCCCGACCGCGGCACATTGTACGAGCCCTCGGACCAGTAGACGTGCGTGCCGTCGACCTCGATGCTCTGCGCGTCAACGCCGGTGACGACCATCTCCGTATCGCCGCCGTCCTTGGAGACCCTCCGTATGCCCGCGTTGTCGGCCCAGTAGATGTGCGAACCGTCGATCGCGATGCCCTCGGGCTTGAACCCGAAATTCGCGTCTTCGACCAGGACCGTCGGCGCACTTCCACCCCCTGCCCACCGCCGCTCGACGCTCGAGTCCGCCCAGTTCAGGTAGTAGACGTAGAGACCATCCGTCTCCACCGCGATCGGATTCAAGCGACAGCCAACGCCGAGGCGCTCTTCATCGCCACCGCCGCCGCGCACGCGAACGAGCAACCCTTGACTGGCGCCCGGCCGTCCGCACTGCTCGGACGGCGTGACGCCCCAGAAGATCCAACCGTTCTGAACCGCGAGGGAGCTCGGCGCGGCGCTATCGGTGACGAGCTCCTGAGCGGCGAGGAACCCGCAGCGCGCGCTCAGCAACAGAAGAACGCCCCAGAAGAAAGCCCGTCCGCCGAACCGACGTCGGACTCGCCCGACACTGCTCGTGTTGTGCGTCGTCATCGATCTCGTGTCTCTCCGTTCGACCCTGGAGGATTCCTATCTCGATCCGCGACGACTCAATTCCCAGCCCGGATTGAGGGTCAGCTACGACTGTACTCGATGCGCGTAGTTTCGGCTTCTCCGCATCGGGCATCGGCTAAGCCATCATAACCCGCTTCCTGGATGGCGCTTGTGAC
>CAYMRB010000269.1:0-13838 GCA_964392615.1 uncultured Planctomycetia bacterium
TATCGCACACCCACGTCTGACGGCGGCGTCGGGGCGGAGGCATCGACCTTCGGGGCAGAATCGACCTTCGGGGCGGGGGCATCGACCTTCGGAACCGCCTCGTTCGCCAGGAGCACGAAATCGCCGCGGATTCCCATGCGGCCCTCGATGTCGGCCTTGCGCAGACGGGCGTGAAGGCCCGCGAACTGCACGCCGAGCGCGAGGTACTCGTCGACCGACGCCAACAGGTACGCCGGCTCCCCGTCGAGTATGCCCTCGAATCGAGTGCGAGGTCCGTACTCCGGCGTTCCCTCCTGCGCGGCGACGACGAGCTGCGGAATGTGCTCGATCTCGCGGTCGTCGAGGTAGAAGCGAACCTCGGCCGGTAGGTCCGCGCCGTACGTCAGAAGCTGCGTGGTGCCGACCCGGTTGGCGACGCGATCGAGGAACGGCCGGGCGGACTCGAGCGGCTCGAACGCCAGAACGACGAATCCGAGCGCGAAGAACACGAAGATCGACGTTCTGCCGAGCTCGAGGGCCGCGCGGCGGAACTCCTTCGCGTCGACGAGCGCCCTGACGCGCCGCGCCGCGACGAGCGCCAGCGCCCCTGCGAGTGCCGACAGGATCAGGACCTTCCGCACGAACTCGCCGTTCGAGAGGATCTCCTTCCAGTAGCCGTCAGTGAGTCTCTCGTGCAGGCCCAGATACCACGCTCCCGCGGCGGTCAACGTCACGGCGAGGGGCACCTTCAGAAGGAGCGGCACGCCCTTGAAGACGACATCGCAGAGATAGTCCTCCCACAGAGAGTACTGCTCGCGCGTCTCGAAGAGCGCTGCGGCGACGAGCAGCGCCAGCGGCGGCCACATCGCGAGAAGGCACGGGGCGCGTCGCGTCGCGACGAACGATAGCGCGACGAGTGCGAACACGGCCCAGGCGAGGCTCGCGCGTTGGCCGGGGCGCGTCAGGCGGTCCTTGCCGTGGAAGAACGCGAGCGGCAGGAACAGCGACCAGGGCAGAAACGCGATGGGCAGTGCGAGCAGGTAGTAGTATGCGGGCCCACCCTCTCCCGACTCGCCCGTCCACCGATCGACTCCGGCCGTGATCAGGTATTGGTCGAGAAACTCCTGCCAATGCGTGCTCGCGACCCAGCCGTACCACGGCGCGACGAGCACGACGAGGAGCAGGAGGCCGCCGCCGCCGAGAAGCTCGCGGATCCCCTGCTTGACGCGCGCCAAGCCGCCGCCGCCGAGGTAGAAGTAGAGGACGAGCGGACCGAACACGAGAAGCGCCGCGAGGGCCGCGTGGTCGACGAGCGACGCACCGGCCAGGCCGGCCCAGCCCAGGTAGCGCCACCGCTTGGCGGTCGATACGTGCGTGCTCAACACGAAGCTGCCGACCGCGAGCTGACAGAAGGTCGCGAACGCCAGGTCGCTCCGCAGCCACGACGTCTCGGAGAAGTAGAGAAGCGTGCTGCCGTGGATCGTCATCGCGAGAAAGCCGACGCTCGGGTCGAACAGCCGGCGGCCGAACCAATACGTCAGCCAGAGTCCCAGCAGCGCGAACGCGAGGCCCGGGATGCGATAGGCGACCTCCGGTGCGAGACCGGGAATCGACCCGACTCCCCCCGCCAGCCAGTACGACAGCGGCGGCTTCTCGAGCCAGATCTTTCCGGCGTGCGTCGGCACGATCCAGTCGGTCGGCGTGCGGAGCGCCGCGGTCATCTCGCGCGCGACGAGGGCCTCGTTCGCCTCTTCGCCCCAGAAGTCGCGACGTGCGGCGTTCCAGAACGACAGCGCTGCAAAGACGACCAGGAAGAGCCCGATCCATGCGGCCCGCGGCCCGGCGGCCGGAGCGTTCGTCGCGTTTTCGTCGACCATCGATCCGTCTGAAGATCCGTCTGATGCGAAGGGGAAAGGCCCCCACGATAACCTCCCACGCCGCGCCGCGGAAGGCCTTCGGAGGGTCCGCTCGCCGCGCCCCGAGCGCGGAACGGCGCGCACGCAACTGCGCATCTCCCGGTCTTGTCACGAACCCGCCAGCGCCGTAAGATGGCTGCTTCCCGCCGAGCCAACCCCACCGTACGGAGCTGACCATGAAGGCCGTTCTGCGACTTTTGACCGTCTCCCTAACTGCCTTCATTTGCTTGAGTTGTACACAATCTGGACGCGTGCCGACCGAGGTGCCCGCGGACTCGACCGCAACGACCGATACCGCGGCGAAGGACGCGGACGCCCCGAAGGTGACGCCGGCCGACGAGAATGCGGCGGCGGCAAAGGGCGGCGCCGACGCGCCGAAGCCCGCCGACGCCGGGGCGGCGGACAAGCCGGCGGCAAAGGGCGGCGCCGACGCGTCCGTGGCGGATGCCGCGGACAAGACGTCGGCGGCGGACGCTGGCGACGCGTCGGCCCAGCCGGCCGAGGAGCCCCTCGGCGTCCCCGAAGGCAAGGCGGGCGACCCCGGTCCGGAGCCGGCGGGACTGTCGGCGCAGTGTCTGGCGAAGTACCGCGAGCTGCGCGGGCTCCGCGAGGCCATTCCACTGGTCTTCGCCGGCAATACACGCACGCACAACGAGATCGACCTCGACGTGCAGAAGGCGATCGCGCTCGGCGAGGCGATGCTGAAGGAGTGTCCGGACGACCAGGCCGCCACGGTGTGGCTCAAGTCCTGGCTGGCGCGCGATCTGTTCACGCGAGGCTCGCGCGTGCTCGTCGAGATTCAGGATCGGCTCAAGCGGGAGCTGGGCTTCCAGCCGGGGGCTCGCCTGCCGCTGAACGCTCAGGAGGAGGTCCGGGAGCGCGCACGGGAGGAGTTTTCGGGATACGTCGAGCGCGTCGAGAAGCTCGCGGGGGAGGCGCTCGCCGGCGCGCGCCGAGGGACCGAGACGCACTGCAACGCGCTCGCCCTCCTGGCGGACATCGCATTTCACCAGACGCGCAATTTCGAGAGCTTTCGCAAGTACGCCGTGGCGTTCAAGAAGCACTGCGCCGGCGTGATCGAGGGCGCGCAGGACTACGATTACAACATCGGCCAGTCCTACATGTTCGAGCTGCGCTACGAGGACGCTCTCGAGTCCATCCGCCCCGTCATCGAGCAGTACCCCGACCGCGAAGCGCTGGTGATCTACAACATCATCCTGTACGAGGCGCTCTGGGCGCTCGGTGACGCCGGTGGCGTCGAGGAGCTGATGAACGGCGTGCAGGAGATTTACGAGGAGCGACTGAAGACGGCCGATCTTCGCAAGCTGTACCGCACGCAGTACGAGCAGTGGTACTACACGAGCGACTTCTTCTGCGCGATGGCGCGTTACGCGCTAGGCGACATCCCCGGCGCGGTCGACAAGCTACGCGGTTTCGACGACCGGGTCGCGAAGGTCGACCAGGCGCTGAAGGCGCAGGGCAAGGCGCTGCCGAACGTGATCTCGATCATCTGGACCTTCCGCAACAACGACCTCCTCGAGTTCCTCGCCGGACCGATGAGAGGGCGCGAGCCGACGCCGTACGAGTTCTCCGACGGCTTCCAGGGCAAGGTGCCGAAGTTCGACCTCGACTCGACCGTCCGGTGGGTGTCCGGTAAACCCGTGACCATCGCGGGCTCGAAGGGCAAGGTGATGGGCATCCTGTTCCGCCAGCCCGGCGACCGATACGCGCCGTCGTTCCTGATGGCCCTGCAGCAGCTGCAGAAGGACCACCCGGATCGCTTCGTCGCGGTCAACCTGAGCTTCATGCCGCCGCGCATTCGCGAGAACAGTCGTCAGCAGCGGCTCGAGCGCATGGCCAAGGAGGTCAAGGACTTCGGCCTCGAGGTCGCGAGCGGCTTCGACGTCAGCGCGAAGAACGACTTCTACAAGGGCTGCCACGCGACGATGGGTTCGCCGTCGTTCGTCATGCTCGACCACGAGGGCCGTCTCGCGTGGTATCACGTCGATCCGCGGCAGCGGGACGTGATGATGCTCCAGGCCGTCGCCGAGCGTTTGATGGGCGACGCCTCGAAGACGGCCGAGACGAAGGGCGCCTCGAACGCGGTCGGGGAGAAGTAGCGCCGCTCGACCGGTCAGTTCGTCTGCGGAACGAGCCGCTTTCGCCCCTTGCCCTTCCTGGAGGCCTTCTTCTTCTTTTTCTTCGTCTTGCCGTCCTTGTCAGCGTCGATCTCGGGCGCGGGTGGCGATGGCTCGGTCGTGACCTCCACCACCGGAGCATCGAAGCGGTAGTTCGAACTCACCACGACGACGCCGTCGGCGGACCTCGTGTGCTGGCACGATGATTCGTCGACTCCGATGTGCGTGCCGCGCGGAATGCGGGCGCCCTCCTCGACGATGACTCGTCGAAGGCGGCAGTCGCCCTCGATCTCGACGTCCGGCATGAGGATCGTCTCGACGAGCTCGCTGCCAGCGCCGACACGAACGCCTTGTGACAGGATGCTGCGCACGATCGTCGCGTCCTCGATCGACGTGGCGCTCGAGAGCAGGTTCGCTCCGATGACCGTCTCGCCGTCGATTTCCGCGTGTACGGTCTGCCGCGCCGGCAGCCATTCGTGGAATCGCGACCCGGTGGCCCACCGCCCGTCGCGGAGGCGGAACGGCGCCGGGCCGTCGAGAAGGTCCATGTTGGCCTGGAAGTACGAGTCGATCGTCCCGACGTCGCGCCAGTACGGTCGGTCATCGGGGCAGATGACGTCCATCGTGCAGGACACGACCGACCCCAGCTCGAGCGACGTCGGCAGGATGTTCTTGCCGAAGTCGTGCGCGGACTTCTTCTTGCTGTCCTCGGCGAGCCGCTTGACCAGGAAGTCGGTGTCGAAGCAATAGACGCCGAGGTTGATCAGGCAATTGCCGTCGATCACGTAGGGGGACGGGTCCTTCGGCTTCTCGACGAAGCTCTCGATATTCCCCTTCTTGCCGAGCTGGACCACGCCGAACGAGCTCGCCTCCTCCTCGGGCACGGCGCCTGTCAAGACGGTGATGTCCGCGTCGCTTTCGAGGTGCGCGTCGATGAACCGACTGTAGTCCGCGCGGTAGACGTGGTCTCCGGAGAGAACGAGAACGATATCGGGGCGGTGCCGCTCGAGGAGGTCCAGATTCCGATAGATCGCGTCGGCCGTTCCCTGGTAGTAACCAGTCGACGTGCGCATCTTCGGCGGCACGATCTCGATCCCCTCGCCGAGCTCCGCGCTGAGGAAGTTCCAGCGCCGGCTCTTGTGCTCACCGAGCGAGAGCGAGTGATACTGGGTCAGCAGGTGGATGTCGCGCAGTCCCGACAGCACGCAGTTCATCAGCGTGAAGTCGATGATCCGAAAGTTACCTCCGAAGGGTACGGCGGGCTTCGAACGTTGCGCGGTGAGCGGGTAGAGGCGCTCGCCGACCCCGCCGGCGAGAATCATGGTGAGGACCTTGACAGGTCGCATTCGCTATCACTTCCTTCTCGCGAGGATGAGCCTCGATCAGGCGTCGGAGTGGACCAGCTCGCGACGTCGATAGAGGATGTCCCGGATCGTCTTCTTGAGCTCCGTGAGATCGGCGGATTTCGTCAGATACGCATCCGCCGACCAGCTCAGGAAGCTCTCCCGATACGAGTCGTATGCCGTGTTGATGATGACTGGAAGCTCGTTGTCTTCCTCGAGAATCCGCGACATGGCTTCGATGCCATCCATGCCGGGCATGCGGATATCCATGACGATGAGGTCGGGACGCTCCTCACGGGCCTTGCGGATCACCTCTTGCGCGTCGTTTGCGAAGAGGATCTCGTAGCCCTCGTCCGTCAGCTCTATCTCGTAGAGTGCGCGGATCGCGTCCTCGTCGTCAGCGATAAGTACGGTTTTCATGTCTTCACAAACTCCTCTGAATCTCGACCCTCGGGCGGAACCGTGGAACCCTCCGGGGGGGCCGTGGCCCCTCCTGCGCGTGAGAGGTTGCGCACGAGGTTCGCCTCGAGGGGAAGCATTATCCTGAAGATCGTCTTGAATGGATCATCGGCTTGAAGCGAAATCTGCCCGCCGATGGTACGAATCGCCTGGGCCGCGATAGCCAGGCCCAAGCCGGTGCCTTCCGCTCGGGTCGTGAAGAACGGATCAAACACCTTGGAGTGCAGCTCCGGCGGGATGCCGGGGCCGGTGTCCACGACCTCGACGACGGCCAGCTGATCGGTGACACGCGCGGTGATCAGGATGCGGCCGGCCTTGCCGAGCGCTTCCGCCGCGTTGAGGACGAGGTTCGTCAGCGCGCGGTGGAAGAGGTCGGGAGCGATCAAGCAGCGCACCGGCTGCGGAGACAGCTCGAGCTCGAGCTCGATCGATCGCTCGGCGATTTCGTGCTCCAGCGGGGCGATGGCTCGCTGGATTTCGTCGCGCAGATCGACGGAGATCGTGCCGGTGACCTCGGGTTTGACGAAGTCGAGCGTCTCGCGAAGGAACTTCTCGAGCCGCGCGACCTGATCCGCGATCATCTCCAGCGTCGCGCGGTTCTTGTCCGTGATCTCGGTGTCCCGCTGCAAGGCTCGCGCGAGCCCTCCGATCGCGACGAGCGGGTTGCGGATCTCGTGGGAGACGCACGCGGCGAGCTCGCCGATCGCCGACAGCTTCTCCGCCTGCAGCAGCCTGAGCTGGTTCGTCTTGAGCGTCTCGTTCGCCTCCTGGAGCTTGTGGACGCTCTGGCGCAGCTCGTCGTACAGCTGCGATCGCTCGAGCGCCAGCCCCGCATAGCGCGAGAACGAGCGCAGAACCTCGAGGTCGCGCTCCGTGATGCGGCTGCGCGTGATGAAGTTGTCGGCCACCAGCACGCCGGCGAGCGACTGGCGAACGTACAGCGGCACGATCGCGACCGCGTCCGTGTTGAGGAGCTCGAACAGCTCCCGGTCGAGCGGATGCTCGGAGTCGCGAGCATGGAGGAGACCGGGCTTCCGCGTGCCGACCGCGACCATCAGCAGGCTGTCGGCGGAGCACAGCGGGAAGTTCATCTGCGCCGCGAGCTCGTGGGTCCGCGAGTCCGGTCGTTCGTCGCGGTCCGCAATCTCGCGATACAGCGTTCGAATGCTGGAGGGCTCGCTTCGTTCGAGGCGCTGCCAGATTGCATGCGCTTCCTCGGCGTTCGACGGACCGATGCCCGTCGTTCCGCGCAGGCGATCTCCGATCGCCTCGAGGTAGAACGCGCGGTTGAACCCGAAGCCGAGGTGCGCGGTGACCGCGATCAGGATCAGATAGATGACCTCTTCGTAGCTCAGCCCTTCGTACAGCGTGTCGGCGATCTCGCGCATGCTGGAAAGCTGCGCGAGGTTCGTGCGGTACGAGTCTTCGAGGCGTCGCTCGCGGCTGCAGTCGATCAGGCAGTGGACGGGGAGCCCCGGCGTGTCGCTGTGACCGTTCGTCTCGAACGCGATGTGCCGATAATCGACCGGGTCGCCGCGCGCATCGTGACGCAGCCGCAGCAGTCGGCTGTCCTCCCGGTCGCAGTCGAGCAACCCGTGCGCCTCGTAGGCCGGCTCGACGTCTTCGAAGAGCGCGTCGAGAGACGACCGGAACTCCGCCGCGGGCGCGAACGCTCCGGGGAACTGGCGCTCGGCGTACTGGCTGACCCATCTGATCCGGCCATCTTCCTCACAGAGGACGACGGCAGCCTCGAGCCGGGCGCTGAACTCCTCCAAGATGTCGATCGCATTCGCCCAATCCACCGTACGGTCCTCTTCAAAACCGTCGGCGACATCGTCCGTCGGGCCGCGAAAGTGCCGGCGGCTGGGGACGATGTCGAGAACACCTCAAAATTCTTCTAACAAAATCCAGACCACCACGCAAAGAATATCGGCATTTGGCGCCCCAGACTTGAGCACTTTCTCGTCACTACCAGAAAGAACGCACCAGTCGCGGACGATTGCGAAGAATCTCGGCATGGGCTGACCGCGCGCGACGCGGCCTTCGACGGGGCTTCCCGGCAACCCATGCCGGCCGTCTCGCGGCAGCTCAACTCCGCCCTGCGTTGGCGCACGACCGATCCGCGTGCGGAAGATTTCGATGCCGCGAAAGAACGCGCGTGTCAGCGCCGAGCGCGGGGGATCTCGATCTCCGCCGCCTCGCCGTCCTCGACCCGCGTCACGTAGACCGGCAGGCCGTGGATCTCGACGCGTTCGCCGACTTGCGGCGCCCGGCCGATGGCGGCGCGGATCGCGGCGGCGACGGGCTCGGGTGGCAGATCCTCGCGGCCCAGGTCGAGATCGCGACCGATCTCCCGCAACTCGAGGCGGGCGTTCGCGCGCAGCCTGTGGCGCCCGGCCGGCACATAGCGCGGTCGCGGCATCTCGAACTCGTCGATGATTTCGCCGAGGATCTCCTCGACGAGGTCCTCGACGGTCACGATGCCGACGCAGCGCCCGTTCTCCTCGACGAACGCCATCCAGTCCGGGTTCCGCCGCAGGTTTGCGAACAGCGACTGCGCCGGCGAGAGCGGCTCGACGCTCGGTGCCGTGCGCACGAAGCTGTCGATCGACCGCGCCGGATCGGCGTGGAGCATGCCCTGGACGTTGACGAGGCCGACGAGCCGGTGCGTCTCACCGCGGAACACCGGAATGCGCGTGAAGCCGGCCTCGCGGACCGTGCGGAATACGTCCTCGACGGTCGCGCTCTCCGGCACCGCGATGACTCGCGCGAGCGGGGTCATCAAGTCCCGCACCAGCGTCGTCTGGAAGCGGAACAGCTGCAGCGCCATCTCCGTCTCGCGCTCACCGAGGATCGCCAGCTCGGGACGGCTGATCAGCCGCCGCAGATCCTCGCGCAGCAGAAAGCTGGGCGGCGTGCCGAGCGCGCTGGCGTTGCCGCCGGCGCTGGATCCTGCGGACAGCCGCCGCAGGACGGTGAGAAGGCGTGCCAGCGGGTACAGGATCCACGTCAAGGCGAGATACGGGTACGCGAAGAACACCAGGACCCGGGTCGGCCGGTGCGGGACGATCGTGCGAGGCACCAGCTCGACGAGGACGAACAGGAGCAGCGCGACGCCGACCGCGACCATGGCGCATTCGGTCGCGGCCCAGCCGAACCCGTCGGCGATGGTCCAGGTGGTCGCCGCGACGCCCGCGACCGCCACGTGCGCACCGAGGCCGGCGGCCATCGAGGCCGTGCCAGACTCCTCCAGCAGCCAGTCCAGGACCCGAGTGCGAGTGCGTCCCGACTTCGCGTAGACCATGAGGCGCAGCCGGTGCGCGAGGAGGCCGGCCAGCTCGAGGCAGCAGCAAAACACCGCGAGAAGGAGGAAGGCGACCGCGATCGCGACGCGCGTTGTCACTTGATCACCTCCAGCTCGACGGAGGCGATGCGGTGACGACGGACATTCAGGACCCGGAAGCGAGCGCCGTGCTTCGCGACCTGCTCGCCGGGTTGCGGCAGGTGGCCGATCAGCGAGAAGACCAGGCCGCCGACGGTGACATCGGGCTCGAGCGGGAGGTCGAGCCCTAGCTCCGCGTTCAGCTGTGCGACGGGCAGCGCTCCGTCGACGACGTGGCGATCGGGGCCGATCCGCAGAAGCTGGCGTCGCTCGGCCGTGAACTCGTCGGGCAGCTCGCCCATCAGCGACGCGACGAGGCCGTTCAGCGTCACCATGCCTTCGACCGAGCCGTACTCGTCGATCACGAGAGCCATGTGGTTGCCGGCGGCGCGCATCTCCTGGAACACGTCGCCGGCTACCTTGCTCTCGGGCACGAACGGCAGCGGCCGGAGGTGCGCCTCGAGCCCCTTGGCCTCGTCGAGGCAGAGCTCCTTGGCGACGACGCAGCCGAGCACGTGGTCGAAGTCGCCGGCGATGACCGGGTAGCGCCGGTGGTGAGCGCGTTGGATGGTCGACCGGACGCGCTCGACAGGCCATTCGACGTCGAGCGCGAGAATCTCGGTGCGGGGCGTCATGAACGACGTGACCGGCTCGGTACCGAATGCCACGAGGTTCAGCAGGATCCGGCTTTCGTCCCACGCGAGCGCCCCGTGCTCCGACGCTCGCTCGAGCAGCCGGCGGATCTCGCGCGGTGGAACGGCCGGCTTCGAGCCGCGCTCGCTGTCCTCCCGGATCGGCAAGCGGGGCGCACAGCGCGCGGCGACCGCTTCGACGAGCCGGCCGAGGGGGCGGCAGAGCGTCGCGAGAACCGTCGCCGGCCACAGGATCGTCGCGGCCGTGCGGCTCGAGCCGGGAGCGGCGCGCAGGCTCCGCAGGAAGATGCCGCGCAGGACCTCGGCGACGGCGAGCGCGCCCGCCAAGACACCGCCGACCGAGCACCCGGCCAGCCAAAGCGGCAGAGTGCGGGATGTCGTCGACATCACGAGCCACGCGAGCGCGAAGCTGGCCGCCAGCTCGGCGACCTGGAGTCCGGAGACGACGAAGCCCGGCGAGCGTGTCCAGCGGCGGAGCGGACCGTTCCCCAGCGGGGTCGTCGGCTCGCGCAAGAGGCAGAAGAAGAGGGCTTCCGTGCTCGCGAGGAGGCAGAGCAGCGCGAAGATCGTCACCACGATCAGGGTTTCTGGTCCCGTCATCGCGGTCGCGCTCCGGCCGCCCGCCCGATCCGTTCGCACGGCTGCGCCCTGCCCTCGCGCTCGAAGCCCCTCTTCAACGGACCGTTATCGAGCCAAAAGGGGTTCAGGCGTTGAGGCCCGACGACCGATTTACCGGATGTGGTACCGTCTCGACGCGGCTGGCCTGCGGGTCGCTGGTGGACGCGGGACTGCGCCCATTGTGATCCCGGGAGGTTCTCTTGATCGCCTTTTCGACCCATTGGTTGCTTTATCGGCGACTTGCCGCGGCGGCTCTCTGTCTCGTGTGCGGTCTCTGTGTCATCGGCATCATCGGCGCGTTTGGTCGGCAGCGCACGTTCGCGGCGCGCACGGAACACGCCGAGCTGGCCGAGAAGCTCGAGGCGATGTTCTCATCCGTCGCGGCGGCGACTCGACCGAGCGTCGTCGCCATCGCGACGACCGAAAACGACGACCCGCTCGCCTGGCCGGATTCCGTCGGGCCGATTCACGAGTCCTTCGGATCGGGCTTCATCATCGACAAGCGCGGGTACATCCTGACCAACCAGCACCTCGTCGGCAACGCTCGATCGATTCATGTGCGACTCGCTGACGGCCGGGAGTTCGAGGCTGCGGTCGTCCAAGGCGATTCGTCGAGCGACATCGCCCTGATCAAGATCACGGGCACGGATCTGCCCGTCGCCGCGCTCGGGGACTCGGAGAGGCTGCGGGTCGGCCAGTGGGTCCTGGCGATCGGCAATCCGTTCGGGCTCATGCAGACCGTGTCCGCGGGAATAGTCAGCGCGCTCGGACGGTCCGACCTGCGCCTGCTGCAGCACGAGGATTTCATTCAGACGGACGCGACGATCAACCCCGGCAATAGCGGCGGACCGCTGATCGACCTCCACGGGCAAGTCGTCGGCATCAACACCGCCATGTACTCCGCCGACGGGATCGGAAACAACGGCATCAGCTTCGCCGTGCCGATCAATCTCGCGCGGGCACTCGCGGAGCGTTGGATGGCGGGGCGGGGCGTGAGCTACTTCGGCGCATCGCTTCAGCACGTCGACGCGGACGCGGCCCGATGGTGCGGGTTGACCTCGCCGAGCGGGGCATTCGTCAAGGGTGTCGAAGAGGACTCCCCGGCCCACGACGCCGGTTTGCGCGTGATGGACGTCATCGTGGCATTCGGCGGCGACCGCGTTCGCGACGAGAGCCACCTGCGCGTTCTCCTCGCGCGTCAGGCTCCCTCCGAGACGATCGATCTCATCGTCCAGCGCGGCGGCAAGGAGGTGACCCTGCGCGCCGAGCTGCGTGCGGGATCGGAGATCGCGTCGCGCGCGCCAGCGCGTACGGCTTCCGGGCGCAATCGCCTGCTCGGCATCTCCGTCACGAACCTGACGGCGACGCTGCGAGCGCAGATCGGCGCGGCTCCGGCAGCCGGTGTCGTCATCCTCGGCGTCGAGGCGAATAGCGTCGCGGATCGCAAGGGGCTTCAATCCGGGGACGTGATCGTCGGGGTCAACGGGGACGACGTCCGCAACCTGCAGGATCTGCGCAACGCGATGTCCCGAGCGGCGTCGACCGCCGCGCTGCACGTATTCCGAGGCCGGCGCGACGTGGGCTTCATCTTCCTGCCGCGCTGACAGCGCGATTTCGACGGGCTGTCGACTTGAGTTGAGCATTGTCGAGTTCTGGCAACGAAGAGCTCGGGCGAAACGACCGCTTCTGCGCCGGATTGACTTCTTCAGCGGGCTGTTAAGATGCACGGGACTCGCGAGCCCGGTAGGGAGCCGTTGATGTCCGTCTTGCCGCACGTCCTCTTGCTGATCGTCGCCCAAGGCACTGCGTCGCAGGTCGAGACCGCTGGCGTGGTCCGCGCGTTCGGCGCTCACCGAGCCGACGTGTACGACGTGGCGCTGAGTCCTGACGGGCAGACTCTCGCGACGGCCTCCTTCGATGGCACGATCAAGCTTTGGAACGTCGCGACCGGCGACGAGGTCGCGACTCTCGCGGGGCATGAGGGCAAGGTGCTGAGTGTCGCGTTCGACCGCGACGGGCGCGCGCTGCTGTCGGGCGGCGAGGACAAGACCCTGCGGCTGTGGTCCGTGCCGGTCGAGGGAGCCCGCCAGCTCGCAGCGCACGACTCACGAATCGAGACGTTCGCGATCAGCAGAGACTGGCGACGCCTCGTCACTGCTGACGCCGTTGGAGCGATCTCTGTCTGGAACGCGTTGACCGGCCGGCGCGAGCTCGACTCGATCCGCGGCGACCTCGCCCCTCGGAGCATCGCCGTGTCTGCGGACGGGCGGCTCATCGCGATCGCCGGGCGGACACTTCGACTGTGGCGGCTGGCGTCCCCGCGTCTGCCGGAGGAGGCGGCCTCCGTGTCCCTGGTGGGCGTCGGAGCGCTGTGGCGGTTTCTGCGCGGTGCGCAGGCTCCGCCCGCGGGTTGGAATCGCCTCGGTGTCGACGCATCGAGCTGGGATCGCGGCGCGTCCGGTTTCGGCTACAGCTCGTCGGAGGCGGAGCTCGCGACGGTCAAGACGAAGCTCGACGACATGCCCCGGGCGAAGTACCTCACGCTGTACGCGCGGACGACGTTCCGGATCGACGAGCCAGCGCGCGTCGAGAGCCTCGTTCTGCGCGTGTTGTATGACGACGGCTTCGTCGCCTATCTGAACGGAGTGGAGATCGGCAGGGCCAACGTCGAGGGGGCCCCGCCGTCGTTCGATCGATCGGCCGCCGCCGCCGGCGAGCCGGCCACGGCCCACCTCGACCTCGCCGCGTTCGTCGGCGAGTTGCGTTCGGGCGAGAACGTTCTCGCGATCCAGGGGCACAACGCGAACACGGGGAGCTCGGATTTTCTGCTCACGCCCGAGCTCGACGCGACGCTCGCGAGGGCGCCGCCGCGCACCGCCGTCGAGACGCCGCCCGCCGTCGAGATCGAGCTGTCCGGGGCGGTCGGTCCGTTGACGGCGGTCGCGCTGACGAGCGGCGGCGAGGTTCTGGCGGCGGGGAATGCGTCCGGGACCGTCTACCTGTGGAACGTCGAGCCGTCCGGCTGGCCACGCGAGATCGCCTCCGGCGCCGGTGTGCTGTCGCTCGCGTTTCTGGGCGCGAGCGAGAACGAGTTGGCCGCGGCCGGCGACGACGGCGTCGTCCGCGTGTGGGACGTCGCCACGGGAGATCCGCTGCGGGCTCTGGAGGGACACGGTGGAGCCGTGCGTGCGCTCGCGGTATCTCCGGACTTCGAAGTGATGGCTTCGGCCGGCGACGACGGTGTCGTGCGCATCTGGGACGTCGGAGACGGTGGGCTGCGGCGGGCGATCGATGCGCTCGAACGCGGCGCGCTGTCCGTCGGTTTCTCGGCTGATAGCGCCGTCGTCGTG
>CAYMRB010000270.1:0-13836 GCA_964392615.1 uncultured Planctomycetia bacterium
GGTCTGGACAGACCGCACGCACTTCTTCGCGATTGCCGCCCGGTCCATGCGGCGAGTGCTCGTCGAGCACGCCCGCGCTCACAACGCCGCGAAGCGTCGCGGGCGGTGGTGCCGGATCGCGCTCGATGAGGGGCTGCTCGCCGGACGGACCGAGATCGATCCGGTCGAGATCGAAGAGGCCTTGAGCAAGCTGCAGGAGTACGACGAACGGCTGGCTCGCATCGTCGAGATGCGGTTCTTCGGCGGCCTGACGATCGACGAGGTCGCCGCCGCCCTGGAGCTCTCGCCGCGGACCGTCAAGGATGACTGGCGCGTGGCGCGAACGCTTCTGTTCGACGCACTCGGGCGCGGAGGGAGCGAGTCATGAGCCCTTCAGGCGACAAGGATCGTGCCGTCGAGATCTTCCGTCGCGCGGTGCAACTCGACGAGGTGCGCCGCTCGGCATTCCTCGACCACGAGTGTGCAGGTGATCCTGAGCTCACCGCCGAAGTCGAACGCCTGCTGCTCCTCGAGGAGGTTACCGCGGACTTCCTGCCGGATTCGGGGCACCCCGAGTTCATCGGCCCGTACCGCATCCTCGACGTGCTGGGCGAGGGCGGCATGGGCATCGTCTATCTCGCCGAGCAGGAGTCCCCCGTGCGGCGAAGAGTCGCCGTCAAGGTGATCAAGCTCGGCATGGACACGCGCGAGGTCGTGGCTCGCTTCGAGGCCGAGCGCCAGGCCCTCGCCATGCTGAATCACCCCAATATCGCGACGGTGCACGATGCGGGCGGGACGGACGAGGGGCGGCCGTACTTCGTGATGGAGCTCTTTCAGGGCATCCCGATCACCGAGTTCTGCGACCGTCACCGTCTCGAGATCGACGCGCGGTTGGGGCTCTTCGTTCAGGCTTGTCGCGGCGTCCAGCACGCGCATCACCGCGGCATCGTCCACCGCGACCTGAAGCCGTCGAACCTGCTCGTCGGCACGGTCGGCGACGTGCATGTCGTCAAGATCATCGACTTCGGCGTCGCGAAGGCGACCAACCAACGGCTCACCGAGAAGACGCTCTATACCGAGCTCGGTCGCGCGGTCGGCACGCCGGCGTACATGAGCCCGGAGCAGGCCGAGATGACCGCGGAGGAGGTCGACCACCGTACGGACATCTTTTCTCTCGGTATCCTGCTCTACGAGCTGCTCGTCGGCGAGACGCCGCTCGACACCGAGACGCTCTCGAAGGCTGCGTTCGACGAGGTCCTGCGTCGAATTCGCGAGGATGAGCCCGCGACGCCGAGCACGCGCTGGAGCCGGTTGAACGTCGAGCGCACGACCGAGCTCGCCGCCCGACGACGCACGAGCGCGGCGGCGTTGACGTCGAAGCTGCGCGGCGACCTCGACTGGATCGCGATGAAGGCGCTCGACAAGGAGCGCGGTCGACGCTACGGGAACGCGTCAGAGTTGGCGGCGGACGTCGTGCGGCACCTGCGGCACGATCCCGTCATGGCGGGCCCTGCGAGCCTCGGATACCGACTGCGCAAGTACCTCACCAAGCATCGGGGACCGGTGGCCGCGGCGGTGACGATTGTCGCGGCGCTGACCGTCGGCCTCGTGATGGCTCTGTGGGCTTGGGTCGGCGAGCAGGAAGCCAACCGCAAGCTCGAGGGAGTCAACATCGAGCTCGCGGAGGCGACCCGGGTCGCGACGGAGAACGCTGCCGAGCGCGCGGAGCAGCTCGCCGAGGTCATGCGGCTGGCCAACATTCAACGGCTCCGAGAGTACGAGGCGGAGGCGGAAGAGCTCTGGCCCGCATCGCCGGACAACGCGCCGCGCTTCGAGCGCTGGCTCGCGAAAGCCGGCGAGCTCGCGAACCATCTCGATCGACACCGAGCCGATCTGGAGCGTTTGCGGGCCAGCGCGCTCGAGTGGACTGAAGACGATCGGCGCCACGACCGGAACACGCATCCGCAAGCGGTCGAGCTCGCCGATCTCGATGGCGACCTCCAGGAGATGGAACAAGCGCTGGCCGAGCTTCGAGCAGCCGGCCACACGGGAGCCGAAGTGACCGTCCTGCCCCCCGCGGACGGGGAGCCCCGCGGCGACGCCAAGGGGGCCGGGCGAACGACGTGCTACTTCCGGCGCGCGTTCGAGCTCGCCGACGGCACGACGCCTTCGACGTTGCGCCTGCGGATCGCCGCGCTTCACGGCGTGTCGGTCTGGCTCAACGGCGCGGAGGTTCATCGCCGCAACCTCCCCGAAGGAGAGGTCGAGCACGACACGCTCGCGCAACTCGTCCTGCAGGCGGCTCAGCGAGAGGAGACGATCGAGATCTCCGATCCTGCCGACCGGCTGCGCCCGCGCGCTGCTGGCGGGAATGTCCTCGCGGTCGAGGTTCACCCGGCGAGCCCCTACGGGCGCGCGCTGTTCTTCGATGTCGAGTTGACGGCGATCGGCGCCGTCGCTGTCGACGACGCTGTCGACGATGCTGTCGACAATGCTGTCGACGATGCCGCCGAGCCGACGAGCCTCATCGACGCCGGAGCGCGCTGGCGCTATCACGATGGCGCGACCGCGCCCGACACCGCGTGGCGCGACCCCGCCTGGGACGACTCCGGCTGGCGCGAGGGACCGGCGCCGCTCGGGTACGGTTTCACGCCGCTCGACCCGGATTGCCGCGCAGCCGAGCTGCCGAGTCGAATCGTTGCGGCGAGGGAGCGTCGCGCCGCGCTCGATGTCGCCGTGTCGCGACGGCGCACGTGGCGCTTTCCCGACACCGAGACGCAGTGGCGTCATGATACGCTCGCGGGACTCGTCGTCGGACTGACCGCGCTGCGGAACCCGGACCCGAGCGTGGGGCGCATCGCGGCGATCACACGACGGCTGGAGTTCGCCCGCACCGTGCGTCGCGATACGGTCGAGGGCGGTGTCGCGCGCGAAAAGTGGCGCGAGGCTATCGCGTCCATCGCCGATCGCGAGGCGTCCCCCCGCTACGACGGGCTCGAGTTGGCACCGCAGGAGGGGTTGATTCCGCTCGGCTGCGATCCCGCGTCCGGGCTCTGGGAGTTCGCCCACCTGCAGAGCGGCGCTCCTGCGGTGCGCGATGAGAACGACGCGCTGGTGGTGACCGAGGAGACCGGCATCGTGTTCGTCCTCCTGCCCCGCGCCAGCTTCCGTATGGGAGCCGTGACGCCGGAGGCGAACACGTTTGCCGAGGAGACCAACCTCGAGCGCCACGCCGAAGGTGGAGAGTCGCCCGTGACCGCAATCGCGCTCGACGAGTTCTTCCTCTCGAAGTACGAGATGACGCAGGGGCAGTGGTCGCGACTGACCGGCACCAATCCGAGCTACCTCGGGCCGGGATCGAGACACGGCGGCAAGTACCATACGCTCGTCCATCCCGTCGAGAACGTCGATTGGGCGACGTGCGGGGAGGTGCTGGTGCGCTTCGGCCTCGTCCTGCCCACCGAGGCGCAGTGGGAGTACGGCGCCCGAGCCGGAACGACGACCCCATGGTGGACGGGGGACGATCCGCGCACGTTGCAAGGTGCCGCGAACATCGTGGACCGCCACTTCAGCCTTAGCGCACCCCGCGATTCGTTTCGCGACGACGCGATCGACGACGGCTACAGCCGACACGCACCGGTGACCGCTTTTCGGGCCAACGGCTTCGGGCTTCACGGCATCATCGGCAACGTCTTCGAGTGGTGCCGTGAACGCTACTCGTCCAGCTACTCCCTGGAGCCACGGCCGGGCGACGGCGAGCGCCCAGCGGCCCGCTCGGCTCCCCGCGCCGTCCGACGAGGCGGCAGCTTCTACTACACCTCCCACCGCGCTCGTTCCGCATTCCGCGACGCCCATCCGGTCGCGCTGCCGAGCACGCACACGGGGCTGCGTCCGGCTCGGGCCGTCGATCGCTGATCGCGGCTACCGCAACGAATCACGAACCTCGGCCCTGCATCGCACGGTCATTCGGCGCTTCGCCGCGCGCGCGCCACGGCCTACAATGGACGGGTGTTGGGACGCGGTAAGGAGACCCGGAAACCATGCGAATTCGACCGAGCGCGGTTGTCGTAACCTGTGCCTTCTGTTGGGCTTTCACGTGGGGAGTGTCACCGGTTCGAGCGCAGGAGGACGAGAGCCGTTTCGTCCGCGGTGACGTCAACCAGGACGGGAGGTCGGACATCTCCGACGCCATCACGATCCTGTTTCACCTCTTCCGCGCCGGTTTCGACGCGCTTCCCTGCCGAGCCGCGGCCGACGTGAACGACAGCGGCGCGGTGGACGTCAGCGACCCCGTCGCGGCGTTGGCGTTCCTGTTCCAGGGCGGCCCGGCCCCCGCCGAGCCGTTCCCGAGGTGCGGAGTCGATCCGACTCCGGACGATCTCGATTGCGCCGAGCCCCCGTGCGGCGAGGTCGGCGGGAGCCTGATCATCAGCGAGATCATGGCGTCGAACCGCGAGGGGCTCGTCGACGAGGACGATGACAGCTCCGACTGGATCGAGCTCCACATGCTCGACAGCGCGGAGACCGATACGATCGACCTCGACGGTTGGACACTGACCGACGATCCCGAGGTTCTGAAGTGGCGCTTTCCGGCCGTCACGATCGCGCGTGGCGAGTTCCTCGTCGTGTTCGCGTCGGGCAAGGACCGAAGGGAGCCCGACGCCGAGCTCCACACGAACTTCCAACTCGACGGCGGCGGCGAGTATCTCGCCCTCATCGCGCCCGACGGCACGGTGGTCGATGAGTTCGACCCGTTTCCGCAGCAGCTGACCGACGTGTCCTATGGCTCCGCACAGTCGACGACGACGCTCATCGGACCGGGTAGCGACGTCGACTATCTCGTGCCGACGTCCGGCGACGCCGGGCTCGATTGGACCGACCCGGATTTCGCGGCGGGCGGTTGGCGCTCGGGGACGGTGGGCCTCGGGTTCAGCGGCGTCGTCACCGAGGGGTTCGAGGTCACCTACATCAAGGCGTCGGTCGCGGTGACTCACCTCACGGTGGCCGAGGACGTCGTCAACACGCCGGGCATGCAGAGCCGCGTCGTGACGGAGACGGCGCCGTACATCGACTACTTCAACTCCGGGGGGCGCGGCAACTTCACGAACGACAACGCGTTTCCGGGCATCGCGTTCGCGGACATAGACGACTTCGTCGTCCTCGCGACGGGTACCGTGATGATTCCGGAGGCAGGCGCCTGGAGCTTCGGCGTCAACAGCGACGATGGTTTCAGCTGCGAGCTGCGCGGCGGCGGCCGAACCTATCCGATGTCGCACGCGGAACCGCGCGGACCCGCGGACACGATCCAGGTTTTCAACATCGCGCAGGCCGGCCCTTACGAGCTGACGCTGCTCTTCTACGAACGCGGCGGTGGGGCGGAGCTCGAGCTGTTCGCCGCTCAGGGCAATCACCCGAGCTTCAACGGGGATTTCCGCCTCGTCGGCGACACGGCGGAAGGGGGCATCGGCCTCCTCGGCTTCGGCGCGGACATCGCGACCGATGTCGAGAGCGTCATGCGAAACACGAACGCGTCGATCTGGGCGCGCGTCGATTTCGACATCGACGACGTGAACGATGTCGGCGGCCTCGCGCTGCGGATGAAGTACGAGGACGGCTTCGTCGCGTATCTGAACGGTACCGAGGTGGCGAGCCGCAACGCTCCCGCGTCGGTGCAGTGGAACTCGTCGGCGACAGCGGACCGTCCGATGGAGGACGTTCCGATCGCCGAGGAGATCAATCTGACCGGCCAGCTCGGGCGGCTTCGCACCGGACACAACGTATTGGCGATTCACGGTCTGAACGACTCGGCCAGCGACAGCGACTTCCTGATTCTGCCGGAGCTCATCGCTGCCGGGCGCTCGTCACAGCGCCAGTACATGACGACATCGACGCCCGGGACGTTCAACGTCGCCGGCTCGGTCGACTTCGTCCGCGACGTCACGTTCGACGCCGAGCGCGGCTTCTATGACGCGCCGTTCTCGTTGACGCTCGACACGCCGACGGGCGGCGCGCAGATTCGCTACACGACGAACGGCTCGGAGCCAACCTCGTCGAGCGGCAGAGTGTACAGCGGTCCGCTGACCGTGAACGGCACGAGCGTGATTCGCGCGGCGGCGTTCCGTACGGGGTATCTGGACTCGAACGTCACGACGCGCACCTATCTGTTCGTCGACGACATCGTCGAGCAATCGCCCGCTGGGCAGGCGCCCGGTACCGGTTGGCCCACGGGCAACGTGAACGGCCAGTACATCAACTACGGCATGGACCCGAACGTGGTCAACAACGCGCGTTGGTCGGGGCAGATCGTCGACGCGCTGTTGGCGATCCCGTCGATCTCGCTCGTCACCGATCTGAACAACCTCTTCAGCGCGTCCACCGGTATCTACGTCAACGCGCGCAACGACGGGCGCGCGTGGGAGCGCCGCACCTCGGCAGAGCTGATCCACCCGGACGGCACGCCCGGATTCGGACTCGATGCAGGACTGCGCATTCGCGGTGCCTTCAGCCGCAGCGGCAACAACCCGAAGCACTCGCTGCGGCTCTTCTTCCGCGGCGAGTACGGCGCGGGCAAGCTCGACTACCCGCTCTTCGGCGGTGAGGGCGTTGACAAGTTCGACCGCATGGACCTGCGCACGAGCCAGAACTACTCGTGGGCCTTCTCCGGGGACGCCCAGAACACGTTCCTGCGCGACGTCTTCTCGCGCGATGTGCAGCGGGACATGGGGCAGCCCTACACGCGCAGCCGCTACTACCACATCTACATCAACGGCCACTACTGGGGCCTCTACCAGACGCAGGAGCGTGCCGACGCCGACTTCGCCGCGTCGTATCTGGGCGGCAAGGACCAGGACTACGACGTGATCAAGAACGACTCGTCGGGGGGCCGGGCGCTGCACGCGACGAACGGCAACATGAACGCGTATCGCAGGCTGTACGATGCCGCGGTTGCGGGGTTCACTTCCGACGCGGCGTACCTGCGCATGCTGGGACTGCGGGCGGACGGGTCGATCGACCCCAACGGCGAGCTGCTGCTCGACCCCGAGAACCTGATGGACTACATGGCCTGCACGTACTACACCGGCGACCCCGATGCGCCGATCAGCGCGTGGGCCCACTTCTCGAACAACGTGTTCGCGATCTACAACCGCGCCGAGCCGGAGGGCTTCACGTGGTACCGCCACGACGCGGAGCACTCACTGGGCGCGAACGGCGGACTGAACGAGGCTCGATTGCTGACCGATGCCAGGGACCGGCGGATCGGAGAAGAGTGGCGTCACTTCAACCCGGCGTGGCTGCACCTGCGTCTGACGGCGCACCCGGAGTACCTGATGCAGTTCGCGGATCGCGTCACGGCGTACTTCTTCCACGACGGCGTGCTGTCGCCGGAGAAGAACATCGAGCGATGGATGGAGCGGGCGAATCAGATCGATCTCGCCGTCATCGCCGCGTCGGCTCGTTGGGGCGACGCGCAGCGGGAGCCGCCGCGCACGAAGGACGATTGGCAGCGCCAGGTCGACTACATGGTCGGCACGTACTTCCCGCAGCGGACGCAGATCGTCCTCGATCAGATGCGATCCGTGAACATGTATCCGGATCAGGCCGTCGTGTCGTTCAACCAACACGGCGGAGACGTCGAGCCCGGCTTCCGCCTCGTCATGGCGCAGTCGAACGGTGCGCCCGGAACGATCTACTACACGCGCGACGGCAGCGATCCGCGACTGTGGGGCGGTGGTTTGAACCCGGTCGCCGAGATCTTCACCGATGACACGGTCGCGACGACGTTCATCGCCCGCGGCGCCACCTGGCGCTACCTCGACGACGGCTCGAACCAGGGCACCGCGTGGCGCGAGCCCGGTTTCGCCGACGGCAGCTGGGATCAGGGGCCGGCGCAGCTCGGGTACGGCGATGGCGACGAGGCCACGGAGATCGGCTTCGGACCGGACGAGGACGACAAGTACCCGACGGCCTACTTCCGCCGCAGCTTCGCGGTCGACGACGCGTCCGAGGTCATCGACCTGACGGTTCGTCTGCTTCGCGACGATGGCGCCGTCGTCTACCTCAACGACGTCGAGATCGTACGCAGCAATCTGCCGGCAGGCGCGATCGGATACCGAACCTATGCGACGGCCTCGGTCGGCGGCGCCGATGAGTCGACGTACTACGCATTCGATGTCGACCCCGACCTTCTCGTCGACGGCACGAACGTCGTCGCGGTCGAGGTCCACCAGATCAACGCGACGAGCTCCGACACCAGCTTCGATCTCGAGCTGGTCGGACTGGAAGCCGGGGCCGCGTCACCGCCGGTCGTCTTGAACGAGTCGGCCACCGTGCGCGCGCGCGTTCGCGACGGCGGCGCGTGGGGCGCCATGACGGAGGCTCGGTTCCTGATCGGCCTCGACGGGCTGGTGATCAACGAGTTCATGGCCGCGAACACCGCGACCATCGAGGATCCCGACGAAGAGGGCGAGTTCCCGGATTGGATCGAGATCTATAACGGCACGGATGCGGTGCTCGACCTCGGCGGCATGTACCTGACCGACGATCTGCTCAATCTGCGGGAGTGGCAGATCCCGGCAGGCGTGACGATCGGCGTCGGCGAGTACCTGATCGTCTGGGCCGACGACGACGGCACGCAGGGACCGCTCCACACGAACTACAAGCTGAGTCAGAGCGGCGAAGCGATCGCGCTCGTCGACCGGGACGGTCTCACGATCATCGACTCGATCGTCTTCGGAACGCAGCTCGACGACGTATCGTGGGGACGCTTCCCCGACGGCGCCGACGCGTGGGGGGCGCACGACGTCGCGTCGCCAGGAAGTGCGAACCAGCCGCACGCGCCGTAGAAACCGCCCGGCGGCGGCCATGCCGCGTCACACACACAAGTAGGCGCTGCGAAGCGCCGCACATAGGACTGCCAGCCAGAACGCGATGGCCGCGTACAGCCAGATGCGCTGCCCAAGCGTGCCCAACGCCACGCGGCGCCAGCGATTGTGCGCCAGGACCCCGGGAAACGTCGGCAGAAACAGCGACGCGATCACGACGAGGCCGGCCAACGCGGCAGGTTCGTTCGCGCAGCGCAGCGCTGTGGCAAGGTAGGCGCCGGCGCCCGGCATGCGAAGGCAGGCGGCGAGATCGCCGAAGAAACTGATCACGTTCAGGAAGACGCACGCCCAGAACAACAGTGCGGCGCTGGCAATCGTCCGTCCGATGCGATCACGGTCCTTCGGCACCTCGTACGCAAAGAACGGTAGCAGGAGTGCCGCGACCGCGAGTACCAGGAACGTCGGCATCCACAGCGGCGATCGCACCGAGTCCAGGGCCGGGTGTTCGCGAAGGAATGCCTCGCGGTCGAGCGCGTCCACGTGCGCCAAGGCTCCATCGACAGCCGTTTCGATCGGGCGATCCCACCAGTCGACGATCTCCCGTCGTCGCTCGATGAGCGCAACGACCGGAGGAGGCCACTCCTCGGACACTTCGGGCAGGAGCGCCCCCGTCGCGACGACCGACTCCGTGAAGGACTCGCCGCCGTCCTCGCTCTCGAGCACGACAAGAGCGCCGGGACGATAAAGGAAGTGCGACGGCAGATGCAAGACGACCGCGACGCGTCGCGCATCGACCGGGTCGACGAGGACGTGGGTCACGGTGGGCGGATCGAGCGCGACGATGATCGCACCGACCGGCGGGCTCAGAAGTCCCACCGACGAGGCGACCAAGAAGAGCGTCCGGAGTCCCGACACGGCTTCCCTGCCGACGGCCTGAGTAAGCACGAGGCACGGTAGTCAGACGAGCTCGAGCGGGTCGCCGTTGCGGAATGGACGCGGAACGCGGGTCTCTATCCGAAGCGGCGCCGGTACATGTGGACCATCAGCGCGGCCGCTTCCTCGGACGTCAGGCACTCCATGTTGATGACCACGTCGTACGAGCGGGGGTCCTCGACGTCGCGGCGGAAGAAGTGCTCGAAGAACTCGCGCTGCGCGCGGTCGAGATCGCGGACGATGGCGGACGCCTCGCTGGTGTCGATCCCTCGTTGCGCGGCGATGTGCGCGATGCGCTGCGGCTCCGGTGCGACCAATCGAGCCGAGATACCGCGGTCGCGGGGTAGGAAGAGGTGAGCCGCGCGGCCGAGGAACAACGCGCTCTTCTCGTGAGCGGTACCCAAGATGACGCGGCCGAGCTTGGCGGCGTACTCGGACCTCGTGACGACGCGTTGGTCGACCCAGCTGCCGAAGCACTCGGCGAGCCAATTGCTGCCCTTTTCCTCGACGAACGACAAGCGCGATCTCGCTACGGCGTCGGAGTTCGCCATGCCGTCGAGGATGTCCTTGTCGAGAATCTCGACCTCCAGATCGGCGGCGATGATTCGAGCCACGTCTTCTCCGCCTGCGCCCGTCGCTCGGCTCAGGGACAGATACGGGTGGACCTCGCAGCCCGTGGTCTTGACCAGATCCTCGTTCTCGACGCGCTCGCGGGTTTCCGCTCCGAGCTCCCACTGGCGGGCTTGCTGCTCGGCGACGTGACCGGGACGTTGGACGTGCTTCTTCATGGCGGACTCCTCCTCCTGAACGAGAGCACTCGGAGAGGCCGGGGCGGGCGATTCGACCACCGGCGGTGTCCACCCGCCGCCCCACACGCACGAGTCGCCGTGCAACGCGCGTGCCGCTACTTCGGGCTGCTCAGAGCGCCCTCGCGGCCCTGTAGAGCGTCGCAAAGCCCTCGATGCGGGAGATTCCCCGATCTCGGGTCGGAAGATCGCGCCAGGATGCGGATCATTCCCCGGTCGTGATGCGGCCGAGGCGCCGGTCGATCCAGGCGACCTCGTCGCGGAAACCGAGCTCGCGGTAGACGTCCCGCAATCGGCGATAGCGCTTGACGACGTCGAAGCCGGCGCTCGACGCGAGCTTGCGCAGGCAGACCGGACACAGCGGCAGCCCGCGGGAGTCGCTCTCGGTGAGGCTGTTCGAGCCGTTGACGATGCAGCGATAGTAGATGCAGTGCCGTATGCCGAACATATGAGCGGTCTCGTGGACGAGCACCTTCGCGCTGCGGTAGAGGACGAGCTGGCGGTCCCGTTCGCGATCGGCCGGACTGCGCTTCTCGCCGTAGAAGGCGGGATCGTAGCGGGCGAAGCTGTACACGCCGACCCGGCGGCTCAGGGTCGCCTGGCCGAAGACGAAGTTCCAGTCCGGGTGCGGGTAGAGGTCCTCCATCGTCACTCCGAGCAAGCAGTAGCCATCCTTCGGCAGCTTGCGCCCGAGCAAGCTCAGGAGATCGCGCGTCAGGTACTGCCGGCGCCCGGTGCCGGCGTTCCGGCGCGTCGTCAGCGTCAGCCCCTCGAGCGAGTGGGCCGGGAGGATCTTCACCGGCAGCGCGAAGTACGCCGCGGCGCACTTGCGGATCTTCTCCAGGTCCGGACTGCGGCGCGCGTCGAAGGCGCCGACGGGAAGCAGGTAGATCGTGCGACGCTTCGCGTCGGGGACGTTGCGCTTCGCGCGCCGGAACGCGTCGAAGGTCTGTCCCGGCTCGGGGTGCACGTCGAGCCACTCGCCGCCCCGGGGCTTGCCCATCGGCTCGAAGTCGTGCGTCGGATCGTACGCGCGGCGCTCGGTGGGAGACAGCTCGCGCGTCGAGCCCAGCGCGCGCTTGCGCTGCGCGGCGCTCGGTGGAGAGAAGCGGTCGGCGTCGGCGTCCTCGCGGACAGCCGCGCTGAGACCGACGATCGCTCCAGCCGCAGCAACGACGAGGGCTCCGATTCCGGCGAGCGAGGTTCGTGTCATGATCGTCTCCTTCGGCCTGACTTCCGTCGCCACGGCTGCGACCTGCGGATTCGGCAAGAGATAGGACGGATGCTACAGCGCATGGCTTGCTAACATAGAGGGAATAGCCGACGCCGTCAGCACGAGGGTGAGACTCATGCGAACTGCTCATGCGAGAGAGAACGGGCGCGTCGGGTCCCGCTGCGCCGTTTCTCGCCACTCGCCACTCGCCGCGGCAGCCGCGCTTGTCGCGGCTCTGTGGCTTCCTTCGACAGTCAAGGCCGGCGACGCGGATCCGCCGTCGTTCGAGCTCGTGTTCGAAGCGCCTGAGGAGATCGTCGACGAAGCGTTCTCCGAACACGAGATCGACGTCCGCGGGCTGATCGTGACGCACGGAACGATGCTGGAAGGCGTCGGTATCCAGGCCTGGTCGGTCGGCGTCACGGTCGACAGTGGTGCGATCGTCGCCGCGACGACCGCGGGCACGCTCGGCGCGAGCGATGCCGACGATCCGCCCGGAGTGCGGCAAGCAGGATTCGCGATCACCGAGTTGACGGAAGACGGCGTCGATGATTGCGAGGGAAGCCACGGCGCGGTCAGCACGGTCGTCCTCGGTTTCGGCGTTCCCGTCGTGCTACCGCCGGATGAGAGCCCGCACCTTATCCTGAATCTGACGGTTCGCGTGTGGATGCCGGCAGACCCCCGGCGACCGAGCTTGACGAGGCTGTCGTGGGTCGACGGTTGCCGCGGGTCCGAGCAGCCCGTTCGGAACTTGCTCACGGTCGGCGGCGAGACGGTCGTCCCGGCGCTCAGCGAAGCACTCATCACGCGCCGCGCCGAGAGCCCGTGCGTCGAGCGAGGGCTCGCGCTGGTCTTCCAGGACGAGCCGCGCGGCCAGATCGACGCGCTGACGTCGGACGAGGAGAGCTTGACCGAACGCGTCGTCACGCGTCGGCCCGGCGCCGAGGCCGCGACGTGGGTCTGGGGGGCGATCTCCTCGGATCTCGACACAGACGGCGTCCAGGGGTGGTCGCTGTCGATCGCGCTCGAAGGGGACGCGGTTCTGAGCAAAGCGACGACGACGGGCACGGTCGGCGCTTCCTACGAGGACGACGTGCCCGGGCTGCGAAGGAGCGGTTTCGAGCGGACGGAGGTCGTCGATCCCGAACGCGACGACGGCACGGGCTGCGGGCAGGGAGAAGGTGCGGTCAGCGCAGTCGTCCTCTCGTTCATCGAGCCGGTCACCCTGGCACCGACGGGAACAGCCACCGTGCTCGGCCTGGAGGTCTCCGTTCCCGACGGAAGCGAGGGAGCTTCGCTCGAGGGCGTGCTGCGATGGCAGGACGGCCTGGCAGGCGCGGGGTGAGCGGTCGACAACGTCGCCACGGTCCGTGGCGGCACCGAGTACTTCTGTTTCGGCCCCGATCTCGTCGTGCGCTTCGTCGAACGCGTCCCGGCTGGATTCGTCCGCGGCGACGCGAACCAGGACGGCCATTGCGACGTCGCGGACGCGGTGGCGATCGTCACCTGGATGTTCCGAGGCGCAGATGCTCCCAGTTGTGCGGACGCCGCCGACGTGACCGACGACGGAGTGATCAACCTGACGGACGTTACCGCGATCGTCGCGCATCGCTTCCTCGGCGGTGCGCCGCCGCCGGCGCCGTATCCCGATTGCGACGACGATCCGACCGGGACGGACAACCTCGATTGCGAGGTCGAGGGCGTGTGTCCGTGGTAGCGCGTCCTGACGGTTTCGAGGACCGTCGCGATCCTGCTATCCTGAGAGCTCGCTGACTTCCTGAACCGAAAGGAGCGGTCCGTGAGCAGAGCTCTTCGCACGATAGCCATCGCGCTGCTCGGCGCGTTGTCGGCGGCGGCGATCCACGCTGCCGAGCGTCCGAACTTCCTCGTCATTCTGGCCGATGACTGCACCCACAGCGATCTGCCCGTGTACGGCGGGAAGAACGCGCGGACGCCCAACATCGATCGACTGGCGGCCAGCGGCTTGACGTTCGATCGCGCCTATCTGAGCGAGGCGATGTGCCAGCCGTGCCGGGCCGAGCTCTACACCGGTCAGTATCCGATGCGCAACGGCTGCGCGTGG
>CAYMRB010000271.1:0-13830 GCA_964392615.1 uncultured Planctomycetia bacterium
GGTTCGGTGCGGGGGGCCCCGGGCGACCGGGGTCCCTCCCGCGCGGAGTCGGTGGCGGAGTCGGCGTCGGCGTCGGAGTCGGCGTCGGAGTCGGAGTCGGAGTCGGAGTCGGAATCGGAATCGGAATCGGAGTCGGAATCGGAGTAGGGTTTGACCCTTCGCCGCGGTCGCCATCTCGTCGTCCTTCTCGCCATCGCCCTCGTCGGCGTCGCGGTCCTCGCTGCGACGTTGTGGGACCGCATCGCCGTTACGTATCACGTCCACCGGCTTGCGAGCGAGCCCGACTACCTCGCGGCGATGGTCGACCAGCCGACGACGAGCGCGCAGCACCGCGCGATTCTGCGCTGGGCCAAGACGGAGTCCGGCCGCACCGCGTTGTGGCGGGAACTCGGCCTCGAGGAGTCGCCCGCTGCGTTGCTGCAGTTTCTCTGGCCGGGCGAGCATCGCGTCGTGGTGCCCGGCATCCCATCGCCGTCTCTGCCACCGACGCCGCTGAGCGATCAGCGCCGCGTGCTGCGTCGCGTTGCGTTCGACTCGTTCACGACGTCGCCTATCGGACACCGTGCGATGCTGCGCACGATGCTCCAAGACGTTGCCGAAGTCATCACGCCGGGGCCGGAGGGAACCGAGGATGATCGGCTGTCGCTCGAGGAGGGACTGCTGTACTTCTGGTCCGTCGCGTCGACGAGACGCCCGCCGGATCACTTCACCCTGAGGACGAAGAAGTACAACTCCGGCGGGGCCCACAGCGGCTTCTCCGAGAACCGTTGGCTTCGTACCGAGCTCGCTCCCGCTCTCGCCCGCATCCCCGACGCGCCGATCGCGCTTCCGGACTACCCGGACCTCGACTTCCGGATCTTGCCGGCCGTACAGGCGTTCGATCGTCAGCGGATCGAGGACGATCCGCGCATCCCCATGGGCCTCGATCCGTACGCGGTGCTGATCCGCGTGCGCGAGCCGGACGCGGCAGAAGCCGTCGAGCTGATCGCGCGCCTCGGCCACGCCGACGCTTCTGAACGCGCGCGTGCCGCCCTGCTTCTCTCGCGAGCCGCTGGCACCGACGCCGTGGTCGATGCGCTGCGCCGCGCCCTCGAAGACGACCACCGAGATGTCGGCAAGGCCGCCGCGTACGCCCTGAAGAGGCATGTCGCGCAGTCCCCTCGCGCTCTCGAGCACCTGCGGTCGGCCACGCGCCATGCCCGTGCAGGAGTCCGTGAGCGCGCGGTGCGTATGCTCTGGGAGCTCGAAGAGGCGGCGCTTCCCGCGCTCGCGACGCTGATCGAGAGCCTCGGCGATTCCGACTCCTACGCCCGCAACTACGCGGTGATGGCGCTGCGGAAGTTCGGGCCCGTCGCTCGCGACGCGGTTCCCCGCCTCATCGGCCTGCTGGAGGACCCGGTCGATCACGTGCGGAAGAACGCGGCGACGGCTCTGGAGCGCATCGCTCCCGACGACCCGACGGTGCGGGCGGCGCTCGAACGCGTCGCCAGGTAACCCGTTCGGTGTGAAGGATCGCTTCGCGCGGCGCGGAGGGCGTGTAAAGTCGCGTTGCGTCCGGCTCTCTGTCAGCAGCGTCGAGGCCCGGTTCTCGTCGCGTACGGCACGGCGGACGCGAATTCTCGCAGAGTCTCCACCCGCCGGGAGCGGCATACAGCGTCGCTCGGGCGGTCATGGGTGACTGCCAATACGGTCAGGTGAGCCTGGGCGGTGTCGTTCGTGCGGCAAGGTGGCGCGGCACGGCGGCGAGCAACGTCGACATGCATCCCGCGCATGCTGCGTCCAGCTGGATCGTCCGCGCAGCCGACGGGCAGCAAGTCGGCATAGCCGACGGCCGCCCTGCTCTCTGGGGCGGTGGTGCGTCGACCGCCGTCGACCTGCAGCCGGCCGGCGCCACCGCGAGCAGCGTGGCCGACACGGCCAGCGGCGTACAGGCGGGCAGCGTCGTGCTCGACGGGGTCATGCGGGCCGCGCTGTGGGCTGGCTCGGCCGAGAGCTTCGTCGACCTCAGTCTCTACGCGCCGCAACCTGCGTGCAGGGCGAGCGCGGACGTCAACGCGGATCGTCGCGTCGATGTATCGGACGTCGTCTACTCGCTGCTCGGACTGTTCTCTGGCGGCGCGTTGCCCGCGGCGCCGTATCCGGAGTGCGGTCCCGATCCGGCCGCGGGGCTGGAATGCGTGAGGTCCGCGGCCTGTCCATAGTGCGGCCGTCTCCCCGCCTTGCGCTCGGACCGATTCCCCGGAAGCGCCCTCTTTTTGGCGTTGCGCTGGCGACTCTCGTCCTCGTACGGACGCATCAGCGGGCTGCCAGCTTCTCGAGCGCCGCCTCACCGCTGAAGCGGATGAACATCCAGCAGGGGTGCAACCGCTTCTTCTCGGCTTTGCGAGCGCGGTCGATCGCGTGACGGATCGCCGCCGTCGCCGGTCGTGCCTTCTCGCCGAGGAGCTCGAGCGCGCGCATCGCATGCATGACGCCCTCGACGCTGTCGCCCTCGAGCGTCTTCGTCAGCGTACCGAGCGCCGGTCCCAGACTGCCTAGCGCCGCGAGCGCCGACGCTGCCTCGACGCGCACGGCGACGTCGCCGTCCTCGAGCGCCTTGTGCAGTGTCTCGCGCACAGGCTGCATCGCCTCGTCCGCGATGCCGCTCGGCGCCGAGACGACCGCGTGCAGACCGACGGCGGCCCAGTAGCGTACGGCGGGATCGCTATCGCCGAGAAGTTCCGTTTGCCGCGCCACGGCTTCGGGACGGCCGACGAGCGCTGCGACTTCGCGGAGTCGCGCGAGCGGATAGAGCGTCGCATCCAATGCCATCTCGCGGGGAGTCGTCTTGCCAACGCGCTTCCACGCGTCGGGCTCGGTCACGAATCCCGCGTCGCGCGTCGCGAGCACCCATCGCCGGTGCTCGTGTCGTAGACGCTCGAGCACGGCGCCGTGCTTCTTCGAACCTGCGAGGTTGTGCACTTGGTGCGGGTCGGTTCGCGTGTCGTAGAGCTCCTCGACCGGCTTGCGCGGGCCGGCGTACGTGAGCTGCGTCTCGTTCAGCTTGCCCTCGTCGCGCAGGCGCTGCAGGTCGCGGCGCATGACGGAATTGTCCGAATAGCGCTCCGGGGGCATCCAGGACAGGTGCGGCATGTAGTTGCGGATGTAGAGGTAGCGCCGATCGCGAACCGACCGCGACAGCTCGAACACCTCGTCGACGCGATCGCGCGCACCGAACACGTACTCGCGCGGCGGGCGAGCACGGCCGCCGAGAAACGCGCGCCCCAGCATCTGCGGAGGAATCGCGAGACTGGTCAGGCTCAGGACGGTGGGCGCGAAGTCGACGAAGCTGACCAAGCGGTCGGTCGTCGCGCCGGGCGGCGCTGGCGCGAAGCCGCGGTATTTCTCGGGGAACCGGATGATCAGCGGCACGTGCATGCCCGAGTCGTGCAGGAGACGCTTGCCGCGGGGCATGCCCATGCCGTGGTCGGAGTAGAAGAACACGATCGTGTCGTCGGCGAGGCCGTCCGCCGCGAGGTCTCTCAGGATCGTCCCGACCTGCGCGTCCATCGCGGTCACGCAGTCGTAGTAGCGCGCCAGCGTCTGGCGCACCGACGGCGCGTCCGGGTAGTACGGCGGCAGCGGCACGACCTCCGGATCGTGACGCGAAGCTGCGTCGAGCTGGCGGCCGATCTGCGCTTCGAACTGCGCGTGCGGCCAGACGCTCGTGCGCGACTGGTGTGTCGTCATCAGGTTGAAGACGCTGAAGAACGGTTGACCGTCACGGCGCTGGCGCCAGTGCGCGTCGCGGCCGTTGCGATCCCACGCCGCGCGAATGAGCGCGCCCTCGCCGCGCAGGTTGTAGTCGGTCTTGACGTTGTTCGACGTGAAGTAGCCCGCCTCGCGCAGATACTCTGGAAAGCCCCGGAAGGCGGCGGGGATCGGGAAGAGCGATCGCAGGCGCTGCGTGCCGAGAGACGTCGCGTAGACGCCGGTGATCAGGCACGATCGCGACGGAGAGCACGCGGGCGCCGTCGCGAACGCGTTCGTGTAGCGCACCGAATCACGAGCGAATGCGTCGATGTGGGGCGTCGTCGCGAAATCGTCGCCGTAGCAGCCGAGGTTCGGGCTCATGTCCTCGGCCGTGATCCACAGGATGTTCGGCTCGGCGGCGCGGGCTGTGGAGACTGCGACGACACCGATCAGGACGACCCACAGGGGGAGCTTGCGCATCGAGCCGACTCCTCGTTCTCGTGTTGGCGAAGAAGCAGGCGAACCGATCGTTGACGCCTGCCGCCTCGAACGTAGTTCGTGCGACGGGGGGCGTCAACGATCGGCTCGCCAGCCTTCTCCTACGGTCCCGGAGGCCGGCTCGCGCTATCTGTCCGTCACCGCGCCTGCAGCAACGCCTCCAGCCGTCCTCGCAGCGCGCTGTTCTGCCGCTCGAGATCGGCGAGGAGCACGTCGCGTTGAGCGCGGTCGACGCCGTCGGCGTCCCGTGCGCGCGCGCGGTCCCAGTTGTTCTCCTGCAGCGCGTGGACGACGACCTCGACCTCGTCCGGCTGGTGCGACTCGCGTTCGCGAACGAGCGGCGCGGCGCGGCGCATCATCGCGACGAGCTCCTTGACCTCCTCGTCGGCAATCGATCCCGAGGTCAGGAGCCCCTCGACGCGTCCGGCGACCGCGTCGAGGTTCGTCGATCGCGACCAGTAGCTGTCGCGCAGCACCTCGGCAAACTCCGCGACGTACGCCGCTAGCTGAAAGCGCGGCGCGGTCGCTTCGAACGTCGGAGCCACGTCGCTCGCACGCACGACGCGCTTCAGCTCGACCGCTTCGCCGTGCTCGACCGTCAGGTAGCGCACGCGGACCGTGGCGACGATGGCGTCCGGTGCGAGCCCGTCGGCGATCTCGACCTCCCACAGCGCCGACACCTCGTGCCCGGCACCGACCTCGCCCGCGTCGACGCGATCGTTGCGGAAGTCGGCGTCCGCGACTGCGCGGTTCTCGTAGCCCAGCTGGCGATAGCGGCGCACGGCGGCCGGCTCGAACTCGACCTGTACCTTGGTGTCCTTCGCGACGGTCTGCAGCGTACCGGTCAGATTCTCGACGAATACGCGGCGAGCTTCGTCGAGGCGATCGACGTACACGCACTGGCCGTTGCCGCCGTCGGCGAGCTGTTCGAGCAGGTAGTCGTTGTGGTTGCCCATGCCGACGCCGACGGTCGTCAGCCAGATTCCGCGACCGCGGTGTTCACCGACGCTGGCGAGCAGCCCGTTCCGGTCGGTGATACTCGTGTTCGCGACGCCGTCTGACAGAAGAATGACGCGATTCGATTCCCGCGGCAGGAACGCCCGGGAGGCCATGTCGTAACCCAGCGTCAGACCCGCGTGAACGTTCGTGCTGCCGCCGGGCTGGAGCGCGGCGATGCCCGACAGGATCGCGTCGTTCTCGGAGGCGGGGGTCGGTTCCAGCACGACGTGGGCGCTGGTGTTGAACGCGACGATGCCGATCGTGTCGCCCTCGTCGAGCTCGGCGACCAGGAGACGCAGCGCCTCCTTGACGAGCTCGAGGCGTCCACCACCCCGCATCGAGCCGGACGTGTCGACGACGAATACGAGCGACGCGGCCTTGCGCTCGTCGCGCGAGACCTCGTGCGCCTTGAGGCCGACTCGCAGCAGATGGAGGCCGGCTTCGTGCGCGAGAGGGGTCGGCGCGGCGCTCGCGTGGATCGCGAACGCGCCCTCGCCGACGGCGGGTGGGGCCAGATCGGCGTCGAAGTAGTTGACGAACTCCTCGGTGCGCACGGCTTCGATCGGCGGCAGCAGCGTGCGATCGAAGAGATAGCCCCGCAGCAGCGTGTAGCTGGCCGTGTCGACGTCGACCGCGAACGTCGAGAGTCGGTCGGTCGCTGCATCGACGAACGGGTTCGACCCCCAATAACGGAAGAACATCATCGCAGGCGTCTCGCCCGGTTGCCGGTCCAGACGCGACAGGATGTTGTCGATCTCGAGCCGGACGCGTTCGCGTCGCATCCCGTCGGTTTCCGGCGCAGCGACGGAGCTGCGATCCGAGACGTCACCGGCTCGCGCGCTCTCCGACGCGACTCCCGAGGAGGAGACGACGTCGTTCAGCTGGTCGCGAACGGCTCGGCCGTCCAGCGGGAGCGCGGCGTCGGGTGCGGCCGTCCCCGCGGTAGCTGCCGGGAAGCTGCGATACTGGTCGGAGTTCTTGCACGAGACGAGCAGCGCGGTCGGCAGCGCGGTGACGACGGCGATGGCGAGGACGGTGCGCATGGCGATTCTCCACTTGAAGGCGACGCGTGCGGTCGCGGGTCCGATTCTGGACGTGGAGTGCCGGCGCGAAGGAGAAGGTTCAGACTTTTTCGGCGACGAGCTCGCGCGATCAGCGCTGCAGGTCGCGATCGTGGACCTTCTTCCCCGCGCGGATCGCGGCGCGAATCCGCTGCTGGTGGTTCTGCAGGCGTGCGTACTTGTCGAGGCGGGCCTGATCGGTCGGGCATGGCGCGAAGCCCGGCATATCGGCGCGGGGCTTCTCGGTGAGGCGTTGGCGACCCGTCTCGATGAGCGCGAGAGCCTCGCTGTAGGCGGCCGGGTTCCTCTTCTCGACGTCGGCGAGGATCGGGCTCAGCTCCGGTCGATCGAAGCTGATCATCGGCGCGGCACCGTGGCCGAGACGGATGCCCTTGCCGGTGAGACTCTTCAAGCGATTGACCTCGCCGCCATCGAGCGGACCGCGCCCCGCCGCACCGCGATCCCACGCGCTAGCGTAGGTCGAGTAGTACGGTGCGTTGAGGTCGATCCACGCCGTGAGGCGCTCCATCTCGTCCGCGTCGAGCTTCACGTCGTAGTGGCCCTCGTCGAGGGCCTTGATCAGCCGACTGGGGTTCGCGCCCCACGAGTACGCTTCGAGGATGCCGTTCGGCCCGCCACCCGGAGCCACCACCATGCGCTTCCTCGCGATCTCCATGTACGCGACATTGAAGACGAGCGTACGGTCCGGCGCGAGGTTGAGGGCCTCGCCAGCCTCCTTGCCGTAGTCGTGGCACGACACACAGTGCTCGGTAAGGACGGGCTGAGTATCGCGCATGAAGCTGAACGGCCGCGTATGGCCCAGCCAGCCGTCGAGTCGACTCGGCGCGCGCTTCAGAGCGAGGGCGCCGGTCGGCACCGGCGTCTCGGTGTGGCTCGCATGGCAGCCGTTGCACGCGAGCTTCTCGCCCGACTGGGCGATCACGCCGCTGCGCATCGATTGCACCATGCGCTTCTTCTCGTCGAGGAGCTGGAAGTACACGAACTTCTCGGGCGGCACCGCAAAGAACGCCGAGCCGTCGGCCTCGACCGGCACCGTGCCGAGGATCATCTTGTTGTCGAAGTCGTGCCAGTTCATCGCCGGGGCCTCCTGGCCCTGGCCGCCCCAAGACGGGTGCGTCCACGTGAGCTTCGGCGGGTTCTCGACGACGCGCAGGTACTTGATCGCGCCGCGCTTGACGCCCTTCATGTGCGTGCCCTGATAGACGTCAGCGACGAAGAACGTGCCGACGCCGTTGCCGTAGTCGCGTCGCGTCGGGACGGGATGAGGCCGCGGATGCGGGCCGACAGGCATCGGATCGTAGCAGCCGAATCCCTTCGCGCCACGGTGCAGCAGCACCTCGTTGCCGAACGTGTCGACGAGGAAGATGCCGACCTCATCGCTGCCTCGCGCGATGACGCGAGAGACGAGGAAGCGCTTGTCGTCGAGCGCGTACGGGTCCTCGTACTTCAGCGGCACGCGCTGGAAGTTGTCGAAGCCGCCGCTGCCGGCCCAGTCCTTGTCGGCGCCCGCGATCAGCTTGCGGGACGACGCCGGCCAGATGCGCAGGATCGGCTCCGCGCCCTCCGTGCCGATTTCGGGATCGAGAATCGCCAGCGCGCCCCACGGGCGGTCATGGCATGACGAGACGATACAGATGATCTTGCGAGTGCCGGGAATCGGCCGCGCGTTGAGCATCGCGTGAGGGGTGCTCTGGCCATACAGGAGCGCGTGGTTCGTACCGTCGGGCCCGCTCGTCCACAGTCCCTGCGCGCCGCCGAAGTTGCGGTCGGTGTATTCCCATCGGAAGTAGAGCAGCCGGCCGTCAGGCATCTGAATGCCGTGACCTTCGAAGAGGGTGCTCTGGCCGATCTGCACGATGTTGGCACCGTCCGACTCCATGCGGAACAGGTTGCCCATGATGTGCCGATTGCAGCCGCAGTACTTCGGCTCGCGGCTCGACGTGAACGCGATGTCGCCGTCGGCGAGCCAGAACGGGCTCAGGTCGCTGACCCCGGGGGCGGACGTGAGTTGCGTCAGATTCGAGCCGTCGGCGTCGACCGCCCACAGGTGGTAGTCGTCGTCGATGTTCTGCCGCAGCGACATGATGATACGCGCGCCGTCGAAGCTCACCTCCGGATCGCGCGGTGTGCCATCCGGACAGTGAACGAGGGTCTTCACGCTCTCCGTGCGCAGGTCGACCGTCCGCAGCGCGCCGCCCTTCATGTGGCGGAACTTGCCGGTGTTGATCTCGTTCGTCTGGAAGATATTGCCGGTGTTGTGGTGATCGTTCGGGTACTGCCGTCGCTCGACGAAGAGGATCGGTCGACCGCCGACGAGGGGATCGGCGATGAGAGCGCGTCGCTGCAGATCGGCGAAGCGCTTCTGGGCGATCGCGATCCGCTTGCCGCCAGATTCGAGAGCCCTCTCGATGCGGTCGAGCTCGGCGAGGAAGGCCAGGCCATCCGGATAGCGTTCGCCGCGCGACGCGGAGAGATCCTCGATCGCGGCGCGCAACGCTGCGGTGTCGACACCGACCGGCTCGGCATCGAGTGCGGGCTGTGGGCAGAAGAAGAAGGCGGTGACGACCAGAAGAAGACAGTTCCGCATCGAATCGCTCCAAAGGGCCACGTTCGCGGACACGGCAATCGGCGCAGCGTGCCACGCGAGGATGTGGACGAATGTGACCCCGGCTACGCTACCGCAAGAGCCCGCCGATCGCGACGTTCGAGGTTCGCGAGATTGCGTTTCCGCGCCTCGTCGGGGGCGCGTACACTCGTGCCCACGGGAGAGTCGGGAAGATCCAGGAGGAGTTCGCATGCTACCTTCCTTTCGTTCCGTTGTGTCGGCGGCGTTTCTGATCGTCGCGTGGCTCGGGTGTCTGTCGGCGTCCGATCTGTCCGCGCCGGTTCGCCTCGAGGCGGACGGCAAGCCGGTCGACACCGACGTCGGCCACGCCGCGCCGTATCTCTGGGACATCGACGGCGATGGCGACCTCGATCTGCTCGTCGGCCAGTTCGGCGGCGGCAAGCTGCGCGTTTACGAGAACGCCGGCAGCGAGAAGAAGCCGCGCTACGCGTCCCACACGTGGTTTCAGGCGGGCGGTGCCGAGGGCACCGTCCCGGCGGGGTGATGCGTCGGATTCGGTCCACAGGTGGTGGACATCGACGGCGACGGCAAGCGGGACGTGATCAGCGGTTCGTACTGGCCCGGCGACATCTTCGTGTTTCGCGGGCGCGGCGGCTGGAAGTTCGATAAGGGCGTCGAGCTGAAGGACGCGTCCGGTCGCAACCTCAATGCCGGACCGACGTGGAAGTCGAAGGATGAGCCGGAGATGGACAGTCTCGCCGCTGCGCCGCATGCGGTCGACTTCGACGGCGATGGTGACCTTGACGTCCTCGTCGGCAACATTCAGGGCCGGGTGATCCTGATCGACAACGAGGGTACGGCGAAGAAGCCGTCGTTCTCGACGCACCGGACGGCGCTGGAAGCGGACGGCCAGGAGATCCGCGTCCCCGGCGGCGATGCGGGACCGGTCGTCGCGGACTGGGACGCCGACGGAAGGCCCGACCTGCTCGTCGGCGCGGGGGACGGCTCGGTTTGGTTCTATCGCAACGTGGCGAAGGGGAAGAAGCCGCGCTATGCGAAGGGACAGACTCTCATCACGGCCGCTGCTCGTCGCGGCAAGCGCGGGGAGGTCGGTGAGGCGCCGAAGCGCCCTGGCACGCGCGCCAAGATCTGTGCCACGGACTACGACGGCGACGGCCGGATCGACCTTCTCGTCGGCGACTTCGCATCCGGCAAGCGCCCTGCCCCGAAGCTGAACGCGGAACAGATCGCGACGCGCGACCGACTGCGCGAGGAGCGCGACGCGACCCTGGCGAAGTACGAGAAGCTGGTCGAGCAGAGCGACGACGCCGCAGCGCAGAGGCTCCTCGAGCGCTATCAGGACATCGCCCTGGAGCTCGACCCGCTCGAGGCCGGGACCGAATACCACGGCTGGGTGTGGCTGTATCTGCGCACGGCGCGTAGCCGGCTCTGACCTGGCAGCCCTGCCTCAGCTGATTGTCAGCTCGGATGCGCCGATTCTCGTCGGTGTGCGACACTTCGTGTCGACACACCTCGGCGCGCGGTCTGCCGATAACGTGATGGGCGGGGCGTCTCCGGGCCGCGAGCCGAGCCGGCCGCAGGCCTTGTGACGAAGCGGCGACTGTCACGCCGTTCCGGTACGCCGCTTGGAGGGTTCCCGTCGGCACTCCGATCGCCCGATCGGAGTTCCACGGGTCGTGGGGACCCGAGCGAACGCGTTGAACAGACTCCTTGCTGCGTCCGTACTCGTGCCGTGTCGGTACGAGTCGGCGGGAAGCTGATCGCGGCGGAGAAGAAAGAGAGCCACCATGGGACGGAGTGCACCCCTCGAGGAGGAGGGGGCTGGGGGGCAGCAGGTGCTGACTCGCTGGCTGGTGATAGCTGCGTGCTGCGTTGCGGTCGTCGGAGTCTCCTACTATTTAACGGCTTCCAGCGAACGAGGCGCGGACGCGCCACGGGAGGATGGAGCGACCGCGGATCGCGACGCCACGCGGCACGCCGCGGCTAGCGAGAGCAGGCTCGCGGCGCGCAATTGGGGGCACCTCGACCCGGGGACGCCGCCGGCCGCTGTCTCGGGCTCCGCCCCGGATCCGGTCTTCAGCGAGCTGCGCGGTACCGGTGTCACCGTCGACAACGGATCCGTGGCGGTCGACGTCAGCGCGTCGCTCGATCTCGACTCGGATGAGGATGAAGAAGAGCGCCTGCTGACCCTCGAGATCGAGGGCTACGGTCATCCCGAGGAGCTCGAGCAAGCCGCCGACGCCTTGCGGGATCGCGAGTTCGTCTCCGCCGAGAGCCTGCGGGACAGCTACGGAGCCGGGAGCTATCAGGAGGGCGACTTCGTCCCGAAGGAGTTCTTCGAAGGGGAGATCGAGCACGTCTTCGTCGACGGAGCGGGGGGCGTGCCGCCGGAGATCATCGAGCGCGCGAGGGAGGAGAAGTGATGCGACGACACGGACTCGGGCCGGGCGGTCGCGACGTGCGGGGGACGACGCTATTGGAGGTCGTCGTCGGCCTCACCGTCGTCTTCGTGAGCGTGGCGCTCGTCGGTCTCGGTCTCAGCACCGGCAATCGCGTGACGCGGGAGATCCGCGAGAACGAGTTGGTTCAGTTCCAGGCGCAGGCGTTCATCGACTACCTCCGAGCGCAGCCGTTCGGGATGACCTCGGACCCGCACCCGAACCAGATCCAGCTGGACGAGATTTTTGACAACGATGCCGAGCCCGGCAACGTGACGCTCCAGCAGCTGACGCGTTGGCCCGCGCAAGAAGGCGGCTGGGTCTTCCAGCTCGCCGGGTTCGCCGTCGACGGCGATTGGCGCGTCCAGGTCGACGCCGACATCGACGACGACGGGACCGTCTTCGGCGCTGTGGAGGCGAGCGGCAAGATTCTGAGGATTCGCGTGTTCTTCAATGAGGCCCTGGTGCTCGCGACCAATCGAGCGACGGAGAGTAGCTGATGAGGGCGATGGATCATTCCGCTCAACGGAGACAGGGGGGCGTCCTCGTCGTAGCGCTCATCCTCGCGACGTCCTTTGCCCTGGTCATGGCCTCGCTCCTGCACCAGGTCGACGTCCGCGCGAAGGCAGCGCGCACTCGGCTGGGCTCCGTGCAGGGGCTGTACGACGCGTTCAGCCAGCTCGAGGAGGCCAAGGTCATCGTCGATGACTCCGGCTACGCGAGCGGCAAGAACATCGTCTTGCAGAACGCTCTCGCGAGTTCTGACAAGAAGATCGCGGGAACCGATGTCGTCGTATCGCAGCTGTTGGGCTCCTGGTACGAGATCACCGCCACGTCGACCTTCGACGGGGACTACGAGCGCGTCGTGTCTCAACCCGTGCGCGAGGTCAACTACTACTCGAGCTACAACACGTTCGTATCTGACGACTCGATCGGCGTGTCGGGTTCGCCGGTGGGCAACATCCACACGAACAAGAAGATCCTCTTCTACTTCGCGGGCGGCCAGTACAAGTACCCCTTGTCGGCTGTCGAGGGCTTCGAGTTCGTCGAGAGCTCCGGCGCGACAAAGGAGAACACGAAGATCACGGGTTCCTCGGATCCGTGCACCGACCCGATCGATATCGACTTCGAGGGGGACGAGCGCTTCAGCCTCGAAGGAATCCGCAAGAACGCTCTGCCGGAGTTCTCCACGCCGGACGAGGTCATGCTCTACTTCTATCGCAGTGGAGCCGACCAATGGGTGAGGATCGAGAATTTCACGCAGCGCTACAAGGAAACGAAGACCTGGACCGAGAACATCTACGAGTGGAATCCGGACACGTCCCGGACGATTCTCAAGAAGCGGTATCGCCGCGAGTACTACCAGGTCTGGGTCGACAGTGGAGGCACGACCGTGGCGGGAGACGGCGGCCAAGGCGGTACGTGGGTCTGGAAGTACCGCAACGTTCCGTATTGGACCGAGGAGCACCCGATGGTGCGCCAGAAGGTCGGCGAGCGAGTTCGCACCAAGACGTACACTCGCTACCCGACGGAACACAAGCAGGTTCCTGACGACAGCGTGATCTACGCGGGCGCCGGAGTCCGGAGGGTCTGGGGCGACATCGTCGGCAGGTTGACCGTGGCGACCGACGGGAAGATCAACATCCGCAGCAATCTCCGCTATCGCGACAAGTACGGCCGCACGCCCTACGAGAACGGCACGCGCCCGGAGCTCCCCTACGAGAAGAACGACCGCTATGAAGGGGACGCGACGCTCGGGTTGGTCGCCCGCGGCGATATCACGTATGACCGCAGGGTTCCGTCGTCGCTCGAGGTCAACGGCAGCATGCTGTCGATCGAGGGGCGCGTGGGCGTCAAGGGGCTTCAGATGGACGACGACGGCAACGTGACGAAGTACGACAGCAAGTTCATCAAGGACTCGATTCGCCGCTATGGCGGCGTCACGACGGCGAAGCGACCCGTCGAGACGTACGTGCAGGAGGGCGCGGTCAAGTCGGGATTCCGCTCTGGCGAGTCGGTGTTCGACACGAGCGTCGTGAGCCATCCGCCGCCGTTCTTCCTGGCGATGCCCGACCCGACGTTCTTCGCCACGTACTTCCCCGCTGCGATCGAGAAGTGAGGGGGCGCGCTGATCATGATGTTGAGGAAGAGGGAGATTCGCTCGGTCGCGCGCGCGGATGGCTTCTCGCTCATCGAGGTCTCCGTCGCGGTTCTGATCACGATCACGATGCTCGGGGTCATCGGTTCCGTATTCACCGCGCTCGCCGAGGGGACGAGCGAGACTCAGGACACGCTTGTCGCGCAGAGCCAGGCGGCCCGTGCGCGCCTCGAGATCACCAACGATCTGCAGCTGACCGACACCCTGGGCGAGGACAAGCTCGGCGAGCCCTACTTCGCGATCTCGAACGTCGACGGCGGAACGAACAACGCTGCGACGTTTCGCACCGTCGTCGGCTACCAACCCGGCGGTACCGACGGAATGGAGCTCGTCTTC